>JBDGSA010000105.1:0-17010 GCA_042217755.1 Haloglomus sp.
CCTTTCATGAACTGGAGCATGTGGACCCGGTACCCGTGGCCGGCGGCCCGGAATCCCATCCCCATCGCGGCCGTCGTCTTGCCCTTCCCGTCGCCCCACCAGACCTGCACGAGGCCGAACTCGTCGGGTGCGGCCGGTTCGATCGTCCCGGCCGTCGGCGCGTTCTCCCCGTCCGCGCTCGCGGTCGGCGCTCGACTCCCGTCGGAATCCCCAGTGTCGGCGGAGTCATCCTCCGCGTCCGTTCGCTTCTCACCCATGGGTCAGGCCCTCCACGAACGCGTCGAACGCGCCGCTCTCCGCGTGGGCGTGACAGTACGTCCCGAGCGACCGGTGTTCGACGAGCCCGTCGCGGTTGTCCTCGATCCCGTCGCCGCGCTCGACATCGAACGCGAACCGGGCGTCGCGACCGCACGTCGCGCTGGAGTAGTGGAACTCGTGTCCGCGGAGTCGCGTCCCGGTACTCGCGGTCGGCACGTCCCGTCTGGCCTCGAGTTCCACGTGGTCGAGCGCCTGGTACCGTTCGTGCATCTGGACGTCGGCCGGGAGGATGCCGGCCATCTCGTAGGTCTCACCGTCGGTGGTCGTCAGCGACTGACTCATCGCCATCAGCCCCCCGCATTCTCCGAACACCGGGAGTCCGTCACTCGCTCGCTCGCCGAGTGCTCGCAGCGCTGGGCTGTCCTCGAGCGCGTCCGCGTGAAGTTCCGGGTACCCCCCGGGGAGATAGACCGCATCACAGGGTGGGAGTTCGTCGCCGGACGTCGGGGCGAAGGCGTGGAGTTCTGCGCGTTCGCGCAGGCGCTCGATCGTCGCGGGGTAGTAAAAACAGAATGCAGCGTCCTGTGCGACCGCGATTCGTGCGTCCGTCGCTGGTCGCGACTCGAGCGGCGCTGCCGTCGGCGGCGTTCGCGCGACCTCCCAGAGCCGGTCGGCGCGCAGATGTTCGGCCGCGGCCTCGAGCGCGTCCTGGTCGAGGGGCTCCTCGTCGCCCATGTGGAGCCCGAGGTGTCGGTCCGGAATCTCCAGGTCGCTCGTCGGTGGAATCCGGCCGAAGTACGTGAGTCGGTCGGGCAGGGCATCGCGGATGCCGTCGGCGTGCCGGCCGCCGTGTGCCCGCTGGGCGATGATGCCGGCCACGTCGATGTCGCGGCCGATCTCCGCCGCGTACTTTTCGAATCCGAGCGCCGTCGCCCCCACGCTCTCCATCCCCGCCTTGGCGTCGACGACGAGCACGACCGGAAGGTCGAGCGCCTCCGCGACCATCGCGGTGCTCGACCCGTCACCGTCGTACAGCCCCATCACGCCCTCGACGACGCAGATGTCGCCCGTGCCGCGGTGGTAGTTGCGCCTGACGCCCGCGGTCCCCTCGAGCCAGAGGTCGAGCGTGCGCGAGGGGAGTCCGGTGACGGCCTCGTGGTGGCTGGGGTCGATGAAGTCCGGGCCGGCCTTCCCGGTCTGGACGGTGTGGCCGGCCTCCTGCAGGGCGTGGATCGTCGCCATCGTCGCGACCGTCTTGCCGACGCCCGAACTGGTGCCGCCGAGGACGAATCCTCTCACGTCGACCCCTCTCGTTCGGCGCCAGTTCCCTCGGTCGGTCGGTCCGACTCGGCGAGGAGGTCGGCGTAGCGGTCCGCGAGAGCCGATTTGACGTCCGCCATCGGTACGTCGGCAGCCGCGGCGAGCGCGAGCGCACCGCCCATCCCGACCCCCTCTTTGGCCTCACCGGCGACGTAGGCGGCCATCGCCGGGTGGTCGGCGTCCTCGAACAGCGGGTCGGTCACCGTCAGGTCGAGGTCGAGTCGTTCCGCGGCGGCCGTGACGTCCGCGCTCTCGTCCGCAGCGACGAACGAGGTCGTCGCGATGGACAGTTCTTCGGTCAGTCCCGCGTGCCGCCCGAGTGCGGCAGCCGTTATCATCTGGGTGCCCCCGGCGAGCGTGACGTCGGTCCCTCCCTCGACCAGTCCGGTCGTCAACCCGCAAACGGCGGCGAGCACGGGGTCTCCGACCTCTCGGATCGCCCGCACTGGTTCACCGGCCGCGCTTCCCGGCGACAGGTCACTCGACGCTAGCGCCTGCTCGACGACGTCCCGTTTGAGTGCAAGCGGGTTCTCCGGAAGCGACGACGAGACCGTGATCTCCTCTCCGAGCGCGGTGAGAACGCCCAGGGCGGTGGTCGTTCCGCCGGGGATGGTTTCGCCGATGACGACCTCGTCGTCGGGGAGGTTCCGACCGAACTCGCGCGCCTCGGCCACGATCGTCGAGGCGTCCGGGACAGGCTCCGGCGTTCGGATGTCGTCGCCGGGGGTTCCGCCGATCGTCACCGCCGGCGCGCCGGTCGGCTTTGCGAGCCCCGCGTCCACGACGAGGGTCTCGAACGGGACGTGGTCTCTGACCGCGCGCGTGACGACCGCGGGCGTCGGACAGCCCGACGGACTGACGGGGACGACGGGGCTTCGAACGGGGCGACCGTACTCGACGATCTCCATGTCTGCACTCGGGGTGTGGACCATCACGTCCGGGTCCGCACCCGCAGCGCTGATGCCGTCTATCTCGGCGGTCGCCGTCACGCCGCCGACCAGGAGCATCCTCATCCGTTCTCACCTGCTGCGTCCCCGAGCCAGCGTTGCTGCATAGATGTGACAATCGATTTGAACTAGGACAATATAAGTTTAATGCCGTCCCGCCGAACTGCACCTGCCGCGGCCACTCCTGAAAAACAAGTAAATTTGAAGTAAATCCATATTCACTTGTGTCTGTATGAGCAGTGGACGTCGACCGCGACCGGACGGAGCTCGGCGGCAGCGCGCGTCCCTCCGGCGACAGCGTGGGCTCCGTGGAACGCGCGTCCCCCCCACGAGTGAGTGGCGCGCGGGGGGCTGCAGATGAACTTCAACACGGTCTCTGGAATCCGGGTCACACACGAGACCGCCGACGTCGACGACATCGAGACGCTTTCCGACAGAACGCGCCAGGAGTACCCGGTAGAACTCCTCGAGCGGAGCGACGTCTCGGAGGTCTTCGCGCTCCAGACCTGCCATCGAGCCGAGCTGTACGTCGTACTGAACAGGGGAGAGGAAATCGGGACGGAGATCATGGACCCACTCACCGCCGGTATCGAGACGGACGCCGTGGTCCGGATGGACCACCAGCAGTCGCTCCGGCACCTGCTCCGCGTGGCGGCCGGGCTCGAGTCGATGGTTCTCGGCGAGGAGGAGATCCTCGGGCAGATTCGAGAGGCCTACCAGACACACCGGGAACTGGAGACGCTGGGCCCCGTGCTCGATACGGCCGTCACGAAAGCGATCCACGTCGGCCAGCGGGCGCGGACCGAGACGGAGATCAACGACGGCGTCCACTCCATCACGAGCGCCGCCGTCGAGTTCGCGGACGCGAAAGCGGGACTCGACGGCTCGTCGGTCCTTCTGGTCGGTGCCGGGAACATGGGACGGATGATCAGCCGCAGCCTGACGGGGACGGGCACCGCGGAACTGGTCGTCGCGAACCGGACGCCACAGCGAGCAGCGCGGCTCGTCGCGGACATCGAATCGATGACCACCGACGCCGTCGGGCTGGAAGCCATTCCTGACCTGCTTGGAGAGGTCGACGTCGTCATCACGGCGACGGGCAGTGAGGACTTCGTGATTCGGCCTACACACGTCGACACAGAGCAGGACGGCGTCATCATCGACATCGCGCAACCGAGAGACGTCGACCCCGTCGTCGCCGCGCGGACCGGCTGGGCCTTGCACGACATTTCCGCGCTCGAATCGATCACCAGCGAGACGCACGAGCGACGCCGTCAGGCCGCAGATCGCGTTGAGACACTCGTCGACACGGAGTACCAGCGACTCCGTGAACAGTACAAGCAACACCGCGTCGAGGAGGTGGTGAGTACCATCCACTCCGAGGCAGACACCGTCAAGACACAGCACGTCGAGACCGTCCTCTCGAAGCTCGAGGCCAACGGCGGAGTGACCGCCGAGCAGGAGGCGATCATCTCCTCCTTTGCGGACGCCCTGCTCTCTGATCTCCTCGCGCCGCCGACGCAGGGGCTCAAACACGCTGCCATCCACGACGACTGGGCGACGATACGAGCGGCAGTTCAGCTGTTCGACCCGATGTTCGACGCCAGTCCGCCGCAAGTGGCCGAGGACGCGAATCGAGTCGAACGCTCACCCTCTGGAATGAGCGTGCTCGAGGACGATTAGCGGCGTTCTCGGCTCCGAAAGCTGTCTGTGCACCCCATTAGCTCCCTGATTTCGCCGGTAGCACGGTCAATTGTACACACTCCACAAACTATTTAATATTCGATTACGCATTCTCGCTTGGACAATCGGGTCTGTAATAGTACAAAAAATATTGAATTAGCTGAGGAGCCAATCCATGATACGGGGAACACTGATACTCACCGGACGAGAGGGGCCAGACTCGGACCAGACCATCGAGACACACGCCGACCGACTCCGCGACCGCAACGTCGCAGATTCGGTCGTGGTCGAGCGATACGACGAGCTCGGCGGCGTGGATTCACTCGGCGACGGGGCCGAGCTCGACGGCGAGGAGACGTACGTGATGCCGGTATCGATCGCTCAGCCGAACCGACCCGAACCGGCTGCTCCGTCGCTGGCCACGTCGGTCCCGAACTCGGCGACGCTCTGTGATCCGATCGGGTGGAGCCCGGTCGTCACGGAGATCATCGCGGATCGGGCAGCAGAGCACATCGAACCAGCGGCGGACGCCTCCCTCGTTCTCGTCGGCCTCGGGAGCAGTTGGCTCCCACACCAGCGACAGGTGCTCGAATACCACGAGACGCGGCTGACCGAGCGGACCGCGTACGACGAGGTCACGTCGTCCTACCTGCTCCAGGACCCTCCCGTCGAGTGTGCCAGGTACAACGTCTCGAACGAGCGGATGATCGCGGTTCCGGTGTTCCTCGCCCCCTCCGCGGCGACGCGAGAGGAGATCCCGAACAAGCTCGGGCTCGGCCGCGACGGCGTCGCGTACGCCGAACCAATCGGAACCCACCCCCGGCTCACGGACGCGATCCACGCCGAGGTGATGAAACAGCACGTCCTCGAGGCCGAGTGTGCCGGGCCCGAATCGGCCACCATCGAGGGCTGGCTCGACGGTCCCAAGCTGGCAGAGGCGACGGACAGCAGAGGCTCGTCCACCTGACCCACGGGCCGACTCCAGAACGGACGGGCAACGAGTTTACCGTTACCCTTCGGGGCGTTAGGGGTGAGACGAGGTCAGGCCCGCCGGACCGCCAGAACCGACAGGTCGGAGAACGGCGTGTCGGCCTTCCCGTCTCCGCCACTGTGCGCGGCGAGTCCGCCGAGCGTCGTCTGCGTGATCGATTCGTCGTCGTGTGTCAGCCGCTCTAAGACGAGTGCATCGAGCGTCTCGCTGTAGCCCGACTCCAGCAGCATCGCGGCGATGTCGCCCGGCATCCAGTCGAACGGCCGGGGCAACACGAGCAGGTTCCGGTTGCCGCCGGCCCGGCGGAGGCGGTCAAGGTCCGCGCTGATGTCCCCGCTCTTGTGGAGCGTGACGAACGTCGTCTCCTCCATGGGGGTTCGGGCACGACTGGCCGCGACCTGGAGCGACGAGATGCCGGGCACGATCCGGACCGGCCGGTCGACCGCGTCCTGGACCTTCCCGACGAACTGATAGCCCGAGTGGTTCGGATCGCCCATCAGCACGGCCGTTCCGGTCGCGCCGTCGCCGACCCGCTCTGCGAACGACTCCAGGGCTTCGGTTTCGTCTCTGTATCCACAGGTCAACAGGTCCGCGTCCGTCAGTTCGGCGACGAACTCGACGACGGTTTCGAACCCGACCACGACGTCGGCGTCTCGGATGGCTCGCTCGCCGCGGGGGGTGAGGTACTCGAGATTCCCGGGGCCGATTCCGACGGCGTAGACGGGGTCTCTCGGTGACGATTGTTCGGGCCGTTCGGCCGCGAACGTCGCTGGGTCGGGACCAGCATCGAGGTCGTAGCTCATCGTTCCGCCTCGCGGTGGTCGGTCTGCCCTGCTTCGGTCGCGGCCGTTTCGAGATCTACCTCGCCGTCGCGGGCGTCGCTGGCGACGTGGATCAGTTCGTTCGTCAGTCCCGCGGCGAGGCCGCTGCCGCCGCGCCGGCCGACGTTCGTGATCGCCGGCACGTCGTACTCCCTGGCGACCTCGCGGATGCGCTGTCGACTCTCCGCCGCCTTCACGAAACCGACCGGTGTGGCGACCACCACCGCCGGTCGCGTTCCTTCCTCGATGCAATCTGCGAGCGCCAGCGCCGCCGTCGGCGCATTCCCGACGGTCGCGACTGCGCCGTCGTAGACGCCCTGCCGGTCGAGTTCGAGGACGGATGCGGCGGTCCGGGTCATGCCCGTCTCCGCAGCCAGTTCCGCACCGTTCCCGATTGCCTTCCGCACCTCGCAGGAGTGCCCGCGCCCCGTGATGCCCTCCTTCACCATCGTGATGTCGGTCACGATCGGCCGCTCGTCGAGCACGGCTCGCGCGCCCGCGCGAACCGGGTCGCCGACGAACCGCATCAGGTACTGGAACTCGGGGTCGCCCGTCGCGTGAACCGACTTCTGCCGGATGCGGTCCTCGAGTGTCTCGTCGGGGACGAGCTCGCGCACGCGGTCCATGCTGGTCTCGGCGATCTCCATCGCATTGGCGGTCGTCGCGCCGAGGTCCGCGTACTCCTCGAAGTCCTCGTCCTCGCCGCTCGGGGCGTCAGTCGTCATCGCTCGTCACCTCCGTCGCCGCGGGGCTCTCACGAGCCTCGATATCCCCGTCGACCTGCAGGTTCAGTTCCCTGAGCCGGTCTCTGGTCTCGCTGTCGGCGTCCCAGAGCCCACGCTCGATGGCCTCGAGCAGCGTGTCCGTGATGGAGTCGAGCGCCCACGGGTTCACGTCGCGTAGCCACTCCTGGCGCTCCTCGTCGAAGGCGTACCGCTCTGCTACCTCCTCCCACAGCGTGTCCGAGATGACGCCGGTGGTGGCGTCCCAGCCGAGCACCACGTCGACGGTCGTCGAGAGGTCGCCGGCGCCCTTGTAGTCGTGTTCTTTCATCGAATCGAGCCACTCGGGGTTCAGGACGCGGGCCCGCATCGCCTTGCGGACCTTCTCCTCGTTCGTGTAGACGTCCACGTTGTCCGGGTCGCTCGAGTCGCCGACGTAGGAGTTCGGTTCCTCGCCGGCGGTCTCGGCAACGGCGGTGATGAAGCCGCCGTGGAAGGCATACCAGTCCGAGGAGTCGAACTCGTCTTGCTCGGCCGTATCCTCGATCTTGACGGTCGCGTCGACGTTGCCCAGTCTGCGCTCGAAGGCGTCGTGGGCCTCCGAGACGCGTCCCCGCGACCCCATCGCGTAGCCGCCCCACTGGACGTACACCTCCGCCAGGTCGGCGCGGTCGTCCCAGTTCTCCTCGTCGACGGCCTTGTTCGTCCCCGCGCCGTACCCGCCGGGGCGCGTCGTGAAGACGCGGTCCATGACGGCAGCGCGGGCGTCGCTCTCGTCTACCCCCTGTTCCTCCTGTAACTGTTCTGCCTCCTCCTCGACGTGCTTTTTGACGTAGTTCATCGAGTGGGGTTCGTCGAGGTCGACCACGGCGTCGACCGCGTCGTGGATCACGCCCGCGGCCTGGGGGAAGGCGTCGCGGAACAGACCGGAGATGCGGGTCGTCACGTCGATGCGCGGGCGACCCAGTTCGTCCAGCGGAATCGGGTCTACGTCGTCGATCCGTCCGGCGTCGGTCCACTGCGGTTCGACGCCCATGAGTGCGAGCACCTGCGCGATGGTCTCTCCCCGTGTGCGGACCGTGGGTGTGCCCCACGCGACGACCCCGATCTCCTCGGGATACTCGCCTTCCTCCTCGTGGTGGCGCTCGGCGACGCCGTCGGCGACTTCTCGCCCAACGTCCCAGGCGCTCTTGGCGGGCACCTTCCGGGGGTCGAGCGTGTAGAAGTTCCGCCCGGTGGGGAGCAGGTCGACGCCGCCGCGCGTCGGGGCTCCCGACCCGCCGGGTTCGACGTACGCTCCGTTCAGTGCGTCCGCTGTCTGGGGGATCTCCGCCTCGGCTTCGGCGACCCGCGGGGCGGCCTCCTCGCAGATGAAGGCGAGCACCTCGCGCAGGTCGTCGTGCGACCCCGACTTGGCCCGCGCGTCGCCCAGCGGATCGATATCCACGACAAGCAGGTTCATGTTCGTCTCGTCGTCCGGGCCAGCTTCGACCTCCGACTCGGGCAGGTCGAAGTCGTGAGCGGCCAGCCGCTCGACGAGGTCCACGCTGGTCTCGTACACCTCGTCGGCGGCCTGGGCGTAGGTCATCCCCAGCTGCTCGTCGTACGCGCCGGGGTCGTCGAGCATACGCTGGTAGTCGACGCCGAGCACGCCGGCGACGGCCTCCCGCAGACTCGGCGCGCCGGGATTCTCGAGCCGGGTGAGCGCCACGAGATACTCGACGAGGCGCTCGTCGGCCGGCGGCTCGCTCATCGTGTGGAGGCCCAGCCGGATCTGCGTGGTCTTGACGTCCGTGATGTACTCGTGGATGCGCTCGACCAGTTCGTCGATGTCGATGTCCTCGCCCACGGCGTCACCGGCGACCTCCCCCTCGGCGAGCGTCGTGCCGGCTTCCTCGGGGCCGCGCACGTCGGCCTGCTCGTCGATGGTCCCCTCGATTCCGAGTTCGACGGCCAGGTCCAGCTGATCGATCGTCTCCCGGATCAGCTGTTCGAGGTGTTCGCCGCTGTCGCTCCGGGCGTCCTCCATCCCGGCCTCGCGGTACTGGTCGGCCAGCTCCTCCAGTTCGGCGATCTCATCGTACGTGCCCGCGTTGGACATCACGGGCGTGAGATAGTCCACGATGGCGGCGTACGAGCGCCGCTTGGCCTGCGTTCCCTCACCAGGGTTGTTGATGATGTACGGGTACACGTTCGGGATGTCGTCGACGAGCTGGTCGGGGGCGCTCTCGCCGTCGAGGCCGACGGTCTTCCCGGGGAGCCACTCCAGCGAGCCGTGGGTCCCGAGGTGGACGACCGCGTCCGCCTCGAACGTGTTCCGGAGCCAGCCGTAGAACGCGACGTAGTCGTGTGGCGGCTGGAGGTCCGAGTCGTGGTACACCTTCGACGGGTCCATCCCGAACCCGCGCGGGGGCTGCACCGTGACGAGCACGTTCCCGAACTCGACGCCCGGGATGGCGAACGGTCGGTCCGGCGGGTCGCCCCACTCGTCCTCGATGTTCTCGCGGAACCGCTCGTCCTTCTCCGCGTACCACTCGCGGTACTGATTCTGCGAGACGACGTCGACGCTCAGGTCACGCACGTCCTCGGGCGCGACCCAGCGGTCCTCGAGCGTGAGCTGTGCGGTGAGCCGCTCGACGAGCGCCTGGCCGCTCTCGGGGAGCACGTCGGCGGAGGCCGCCGGTCCCTCGCCAGCGCCGAGGTCGTATCCCCGCGCGTCGAGTTCCTCCAGGAGGTTGACGGTACTCTCGGGGCTGTCGAGGCCGAATGCGGTCCCGATGCCGTCGTCGCTGGGGGGGTAGTTGTGGAGGACGACCGCGACCTGCTTCTCGTCGTTGTCGAGGTGGCGCAGTCGCGCCCAGTTGACGGCCAGCCGCGTGGCGTGGTCGATCCGGTCCTCGATAGGGAAGTGTTGTTTCGGCGCACTACCGATTCCGGCCGCGTCCTCCGTGCGCTCCTTCCCGCTGATGGGGTGGGTGATGACGTTGCCGTCGAACTCCGGGAGCGCCACGGACAGCGCGAGTTCGAAGCCCATGACACCCGTGTCGCTGGCGCCGTAGCGCGAGCGCGAGCGCATCGTCGTCACCGTCTGCAACACGGGGACGCCGAGACGGTCGAGGAACACGTCCTCGGCCGAATCCCCTTCGTCGCTCGCAGAGCGGCCCCGCTCGTCCATCGAGAGCGAGAACATGAACGAGGAGAGCACGGCGTCGACGACCGGTTCGCCGTCCTCGAGGAGCCACTGGTCGGTCACCCATTCGGCGTCCTCCTGCTCGTCGCTCTCCTCTGCGGGGTTACAGAAGATCGGCAGCGCGTTGGCGCCGTGGGCCTCGAGCGCCCGGACCTGTGCATCCACGTAGCGGGTGTTCTCGTGGGTCCAGTGTGACTCGTAGAACCAGACCGCGACGGTCGGCTTCTCGGGGTCCAACTCGGCGCGGAGGTCCTCGTAGCTCGCCCCGGGGTGGTCCGGGTGATAGACGCCCTCCGTCGGGAGCGCTACGGGGCCGTCGTACTCGATCGTCTCGGTGCTGTACTCGTCTGCGAGGAACCGGAGCAGGTTGGCGACGTTGCTCGTCCCGCCTTTGTCGAGGTACTCGTAGACCGTGTCGCGGGTCGTCGCGGACACCGAGGTGTCCTCTATCGCGTAGGCGTCGCCGGTCGATTTGACGACCAGCGGGACCCCCGCCTCGTCGAGTTTCTCGACCGCCCGCTCGTACCCGGGCATGCTCTCCTCTGCTCCGTGCAACCAGAACACGGCCGCCGTCGCGTCTCGCAGCTCGTCGATGAACGCTTCGGCGTCTGTCTCGTCATCGAGGTCGCTCTCTGACCTGACGACCAGCTCGATATCTACCTGCTCGGCCGCTGACTGTACGGCGCCGAGCTCGTTCTCCGTCGCGGTGTACAATCCGATTGTAGGCATAACGTTGTTAAACACCCGTTTCGTTAGTACAAACAAGATTGTATATGCCGAGGGACAAAAAGACTTCGACGGACGAGGACCAGTCGATCCCGTTCACCGGTATCATCGGACAGGAGGAGCTGAAGAACGCCCTCCTCGCGATAGGCACGAACGACGAACTGAATGGGCTGTTGATCCGGGGAGAGAAGGGAACGGCGAAATCGACGGCTGTCCGGGCGATGTCGGACCTCCTCCCGGAGCAGCGGGTGATCGCGAACTGTCCGTACAGCTGTCCGCCGGACGATCCCGCCGCGCAGTGTTCGGAGTGTCGCGAGCGGACTGACCCCGCCACCGAGACGCGCGCTGTCCCCCTGGTGACCCTCCCGCTCGGGGCGACCCGGGAGCGGATCGTGGGCAGTCTCTCGGTCGAGAAAGCACTGGATGGGAACCCCGAGTTCGAGCCGGGACTGCTCGCGCGAGCGAACCGTGGCATCCTCTACGTCGACGAGGTGAACCTGCTCGACGACCACCTCGTGGACGTCATCCTCGATGCGGCGGCCAGCGGCGTGAACCGGGTCGAACGCGACGGCGTGAGCGTCTCGCATCCGGCTCAGTTCACGCTCGTCGGCACGATGAACCCCGAGGAGGGAGACCTCCGCCCGCAACTGAAAGACCGGTTCGCCCTCCAGGCGACGGTCGAGGGTCGCGGCGACATCGACGAGCGCGTCCAGATCGTCGACCGCGTGTTGGCCCAGGACCGGGGAACGGGTGAGACCATGGCCGAGGAACGGCGAGCGGCCGACGCACTGCGCGATGACCTCCGGCGGGCCCGGGAGCTGTTGCCGGCGGTCGAACTCCCGACCGACTTCACCGAGGAGATCGCCGAACTCTGCCGGGACGCGGGCGTCGACGGACACCGGGCCGACATCGCGACGGCGCGGACGGCACTCGCGTTCGCCGCGCTCGACGAACGAACGACCGTCATCGAGGGGGACGTGCGCCGGGCGGCCGAACTCGCCCTCCCGCATCGCCTGCAGTCGAAGCCGTTCGAGGACGCTCCCGAGCCGGACGACGTCATCGACGACCACTTCGAGGACGGAGACGACGAGGGCGAGGCGGGCGACGAGGACAGGTCGCCCCGGGGCGACGGGGACGGCGGTGACGAAGGCGACGCCGGAGACGAGGGCGAGGCGGACGGCGAGGGCGGCGACGACACGGACCGCGAGCGGGGGCCGGACCCGGAGCGGGAGTCGACCGACGACGGATCCGGGAAGGAATCTGACGGGTCGGATTCGGCTGACGGGTCGGACTCACCAGACGGGTCAGAAGAGCCCGACGGCCGCGGCGACGGGTCTCCACGCCCGGCCGAGGCCGATCCCGGCGATTCGCTCGAAGACGAATCCGAGCAGGAGGGAGAGTCAGACGGCGACGGAGCGAACGACGACGACGAGAGCGAAGACGACGCCGAGCGCGGGACGCCCAGGCTCCCGGGGCAGTCGACGCCCGAACCGGCTGCCGCGCAGGCGCCCGAGATCGACATGCCTGCCACGAACGGGGAGAGCACGGCAGACGGCTCCCGCTCGGGCGCGAAGCCGAGCCCCTCGAATCGCGGGGCGCGCGTCCGCACGGAGCCGGTGACCAACGGCGAGCAGGTCGACGCCGCGGCGTCGGTCCGTGCGGCGGTGTCGCGCGGCTCGACGGACGTGGAGTCCCGGGACCTGCGCCGCTCCGTGCGCGCCGGCGAGACGTCGGCGCTGGTCGTGTTCGCCGTCGACACGAGTGCCTCGATGCGCGGCCCGATGCGGATGGCGAAGGGGGTCGCCCTCGAACTGCTGAAAGACGCCTACCAGCAGCGCGACGAAGTGGCCCTCGTCGCGTTCGCGGGCGACGGAGCGGACGTCATCCTGCCGCCGACGGACAACGTGGGTCTGGCGGCGCGCCATCTCAAGGAGCTGCCGACGGGCGACCGGACGCCGCTCCCGTCGGGGCTGCGAACCGCCGGAGACGTCATCCGGCGAGCCGATCCGGAGGTGAGTATCGTCTTCCTCGTCACCGACGGCCGGGTGAACACCGTCGACGACGACCCGATTGCGGCGACGCAGGCCGCCGCTGCGGAACTCCCCGACCAGACACACGTCGTGGTCGTCGACGCCGAGTCGCAGTCGCGAGTGACACTCACGGGGGAGATCATCGAGGCGACCGACGGGGAGCGCATCCCGCTGCAGTCACTCTCCGCCGAGCGGGTCGAACACGAGGTCGCCCGCGCCCGAGACCAGTGACTCCCGTTCGTGGGCCGGCCAGTACCGGCGGGCGATTCCCGTTCGTGAGCCGGCCAGTACCGGCGAGCGATCGGAGGGGCCGGTGACGCCGGCGTGACCGCGCGCCTCCCGTGCGCTCCAAAGTTTTACAAGCAAGGGTGATTATAGCTCAACCGTATTTGCGATGACCGCCAATACAACGCACACAGTTCACGGCCGGCTCGAGCACGCCCGGATGCAACTCACGCCGGCACAGCTGGCCATCGGGCTGCTCCTGATCGCCGTACTGGGGTTCACCCTGGTGTTCTCCCAGGAGGCGATGGTGCACGACTCGATGCACAACGTCCGACACGCTGCCGGCATCGTCTGTCACTGAACGGCCGTCGGCCCGACGCCGGCTCCGGACGAGGGTTCGAGCCTCCCCGTCACGAGTGCTGACTGTTGGACGGGAGCCACAGAGTCTTCGCCCGCTTCACGGCGGATGAGGCTGGAAACGCAATCGTGACATCGAATACAGCGGTCGTCGCGGAGGACTGAATCAGGGATGCGAGACCGGACCGGGGACATCCGCTCGAACGGGTTCACAGACCACGTGCTCGTCTGCACGAACGGGCGGGATTCCGACGTCGCCTGCTGTGCGGAGGCACACGGTCCAGCGGTGTACGAGGCCGTGACAGAGTGGCTACGCGATCGAGACGTCTTCTGGACGCGGGTTCACGTCGCCGAGACGAGTTGTCTCGGCCTCTGTAGCGAGGACGGTGCTGCGATCGCGATACACCCACGGGGCCGGTGGTACTCCGACGTCCTTCCGGGGGACGTTCCGGGGCTGCTCGAAGCTGAGTTCGGGCCGGATGCCTCGCGGCTGGGGGTGTCCGGAGTGGCGGAGCTGCCGCCGGAGCCCGCCGGGAGCCAGTCGGAGTAGCCCGACCGCTGCTCCACGAGAACTATATACATCGAAGATGATACTCGTCTGAATGGTGTACGACCGATTTCTCGTTCCAGTCGACCGGAACGAGACCACGGCTCGCGCCGTCGAGTGGGGTCTGAGCTTCACAGAGCGGCGCGACATCTCCGTCGACTTCCTCCACGTCGTCGAGGATGATTCACGCCGGGTCCCACTGCTGACGCGGCCGGCGGCGCCCTCCCAGACTGTGTCCGAGTTTCCGGAGGAGTTCGAACGGCTGGTGAGCGGCGCCGGGGATCGGGCCTCGCGCCACGTGGTGACCGGCGTTCCCCAGGAAGAGATAATCCGGTTCGCGGTCGAGAACGGCGCGGACCTCATCGTCATGGGACAGGACAGCAAGACGGGGATAAACAGCCGCCTGTTCGAGAGTGTAGCGGACAAGGTGATCCGGACCGCTCCCGTCCCCGTGCTGGCGGTTCCGGACGTGGACGGAACGTGCCGGCTCGACCAGCTCCTGGTCCCGGTCACGACGGGCATCTCGTCGGAGAACGCGATCGCCCACGCGGCGGCCGTCGCCGACGAGTTCGGCGCGACAATCCACGTCGTCAACGTCGTCGACGTCCAGCGGGCGGGTGGGCCGTTCAACGCCGGCGGCGTCTCGAAGTCGTTCGTCGAGCGGCTGAAACGGGACGCGCGGCCGGCGGTCGACGAGGCACTCGACCAGTTCTCGGACCTGGGCGTCGACACACCGATAGAGAGTACTGTCATCACGGGATCACACCACGAGGCCATCGACGAGTACGTCACCACGAACGACATCGACCTCGTCGTCGCCGGCCGATACGCAGAGAGCAGAATCAAGCGCCGGGTCCTCGGTCACGCCACCGAACACGTGCTGAATGCGATCGACGTACCCCTACTCGTCGTCCCGAACGACCCCCGAGCCTGATTCCCCTCCCGTCTGGTAGTCCAAACGACACCCGAGTCCGGTGTCTCGTGCCGTCCGGTGCTCTCCGTCTCCGGGTGCGCGAGGGTCGGGCAGAGCAGTATTCGATACCATAGTTACGGCCAGAGCGGTGTTCAGTCACATACCATAGTTTTATTTTTTCGCACACTGAGGAATCAGACGGATTCCCAGCCATGACAGAAGTGACACTGGACGTAGCGAAAGAGATAATCGCAGCAGCAGAGGCCAAGGCAGACGAGATCGAGGTTCCGATGTGCATCGCGGTGATGGACGACGGGGCGAACCTCGTTGGCTTCCACAGGATGGACGACGCGCTCCTGGCGAGCATCGACATCTCACAGAACAAGGCCTACTCGTCTGTGACCCTGAAGATGGACACCCAGACGATCCACGAGGTCTCACAGCCCGGGGAGTCCCTGTACGGGCTGGGCAACACGAACGGCGGCCGGATCATCACGTTCGGCGGCGGCTTCCCACTCGAGGATGCCGACGGGAACGTCGTCGGCGGCGTCGGCGTGTCCGGCGGGAGCGCCGAGCAGGACATGGAGGTCGCCCAGGCCGGGGTCGACGCGTTCGAGGAGCTGTAACCGACAGCCGACACCGTCGCACCGCCCGCAACCGTCGACATCTTTTGTGACTGCTGTCGCGCTGCCAGCAGACGCGCTCGCCCTGCGCTGATGGCGGCGGACGTGTTTGCCCGATGCTGGTGGAAGCAGATGCGCTCGCTTTGCGCTGGTGGAAACAGACGCGCTCGCTTTGCGCTGATGGCGGCAGACGTGTTTGATCGACGCTGGTGGTACGGTCACAGCCGCTCGTGGACCTCCTCCGGAGTCTCCTGGAGGACTCTGCTCGGTGATCACGTCGAGACGCCGGACGCCGATCTAATGCAATTTTATTTTCGTTGGATATTTTTTCCCTTCGCTGAAGCGTAGTAAGAATCCGAAATTATTTCTGGACCCTATCCGATGTTGCGTGTGTAATGTCAGATAGTGACAAGCCCATAACGGATGGGTCCGGCGAGGTCGAAGAGGCAGCGCCGAAGCGTTCGAAGCGCTTCGAGGCGCTGGACGAACGAGCCGTGACCGAGGACGGGTTCGTGAACGAGTGGCCCGAAGTCGGCTTCGTGGCCATGGAGAGCCCGAACGATCCCGATCCGAGCGTGACGGTCGAAGACGGCGAAATCGTCGAGATGGACGGGAAGGAGCGCTCGGAGTTCGATTTCATCGACCGGTTCATCGCGGACTACGCCCTCGACGTCGAGAAGGCGGAGGAAGCGGTCGCGGTCGACTCCGAGGAGTTCGCTCGCAAGCTGGTCGACATCAACGTCCCACGCGAGGAGATCGTCGAACTCTCGACCGCCATGACGCCGGCGAAACTGGCCGAGGTCGTCAATCACCTCGACATCGCCGAGATCATCATGGCGATGAAGAAGATGCGCACCCGCCAGACGCCGGGGAACCAGTGCCACGTGACGAGCGTCAAGGACAACGTGGCACAGGTCGCCGCAGACGCCGCCGAGGCGGCGCTCCGCGGGTTCTACGAGGTGGAGAACACCGTCGGCGTGGCCCGTATGGCGCCGCTGACGGCGCTCGCCCAGCAGATCGGTGCACAGACGGGCCGAGGCGGCGCGCTCACGCAGTGTGCCGTCGAGGAGGCGACGGAACTCGAACTCGGCATGCGCGGCATGACTGGGTACGCCGAGACCGTCTCCGTCTACGGGACCGAGGACGTGTTCAAGGACGGTGACGACACGCCCTGGTCGAAGGCGTTCCTCGCGTCCGGATACGCCTCGCGCGGGCTGAAGATGCGGTACACGTCCGGCGCGGGGTCGGAACTCAACATGGGACAGGCCGAGGGGAAGTCGATGCTCTACCTGGAGACCCGCTGTGTCCTGGTCACGAAGGGATGTGGCGTCCAGGGCCTCCAGAACGGCGGCATCAGCTGCATCGCGATCCCGACCTCGGTCCCGGCCGGCGTCAAGGAGGTCGCCGCCGAGAACCTGATCACGATGATGGCCGACCTCGAGGTGGCGTCCGGCAACGACCAGACGTTCACCCACTCGGACAAGCGCCGGACGGCCCGGATGATGCCGCAGTTCCTCGCCGGAACTGACTTCATCTTCTCGGGCTACAGCGCCGTGCCGAACTACGACAACATGTTCGCGGGGTCGACGTTCGACTCCTACGACTTCGACGAGTACAACGTCATGCAGCGGGACCTGCAGGTCGAGGGCGGCACGAA
>JBDGSA010000198.1:0-10560 GCA_042217755.1 Haloglomus sp.
CGAAGAAGCGCTCGAAGACGTCGGGCATCAGGTACCACGAGGGGCCCATGTCGAACTTGAAGCCCTCCGCTTCGAGCCGCGAAGCGCGGCCGCCCAGTTGCTCGTTCTTCTCGAGGACGGTCACGTCCGCACCCGCGTCGGCCAGGTAGCAGGCAGTTGAGAGACCACCGAAGCCGCCGCCGATCACGGCGATTCGCTCGCCGTCGAGCCCGTGCATACGTCCATGGAGGGCTGGCGCGGGCTAAAATGGTCCGGTCGGGCGGTCCGTGGTGTTCGGTCGGGCGGTCCGTGGTGGGTTCTCTCCGGCGGGCACTCGCCGGCCGTTGCTCTCGTGGCGCCCGCCGGCTAACGCTCTTGACGTGGGGGGTGGTACAAAGCGGCATGGCAACCGACGCCGACGGGCCGGCCGACATGATTCCGGTGGCTGACGCGGCCGCCCTCCGAGAGACCGGGCGCCTGACAGTCACGGAGTCGGGCAGCAGCATCGTCCTGTTCCACCACGAGGGTGAGACCTACGCGGTCGACAATCGCTGTCCCCACATGGGGTTCCCGCTCGACGAGGGGACCGTCGACGAGGGCGTACTGACCTGCCACTGGCACCACGCCCGGTTCGAACTCGCCTGCGGGGACACGTTCGACCCCTGGGCCGACGACGTGCAGACCTACCCCGTCGAACTCCGGGACGGAACGGTGTACGTCGACCCGGACCCCGAGCCGGACGTGCCGCCGGCGACGCGCTGGCGGAACCGACTGGTCGACGGCCTCCAGGAGAACCTGAATCTCGTGCTCGCGAAGGCCGTCGTCGGGCTGACCGACGCCCCCGGTGGCGACGGCTTCCACACGCCGGTCGAAACAGCCGTCGAGTTCGGCACCCGCTACCGGGACTCGGGGTGGGGCAGCGGGCTGACGGTGCTGGGCGCGATGGCGAATCTCCACCGCCACCTCGCGCCCGCCGAACGCAAGCGCGCGATGTATACTGGCGTCCGGTGGGTGGCCGACGACTGCGCTGGCGAACCGCCCCACTTCAGTGGCTACGCCTTCGACAACACCGACGTCGGTCTCGAGCGGCTGAAGGCCTGGTTCCGGGAGAACTGCGAGGTCCGCGACCGCGACGGCGCCGAGCGGGTCCTGCTGACCGCGGTCCACGCCCTCGACCCATCGGCCGTCGCCGAACTCGTGTTGGCCGCGGCCACCGACCACCTGTACATGAACAGCTCGCACACGCTCGATTTCTGTAACAAGGCCTTCGAGACGCTCGACCACGTCGGCTGGGAGCACGCTGACACGGTGCTCCCGTCGGTCGTCGAGCAGCTGACGGGCGCCGACCGCGCCGAGGAGGGGTCGGCCTGGCGCCAGCCGGTCGACGTGGCCGGCCTCGTCTTCGACGCCCACGAGTCGCTGCCGGACCTGGTCGCCGCCGGCGTCGATCGCGAGTGGGAGCGCCCCGAGGGCTTCGTCGAGACGCTGCTCGGCGACGACCCCGAGCGGATCGTCGACGCGCTTCGGGGCGCGGTGCGCGAGGGCGCGACCGCCGAACAGCTGACGGACGCGGTGGCCGACGCCGCCGTCCGCCGTGTGGCGCGGTTCTCGACCGGCAACGAGTTCCGGGACTGGAACACCGTCCACCACACCGCCTCGTACGCGAACGCCGCGCACGCCTTCGCCCGGCGGACCGACTGCGTCGAGGCGTACCGCCCGGCGTTCGACGGCGCGATGTCGGTCTACCTGGACCGCTTTCTCAACACGCCGGCGGCGCCGCTGCCCGAGCCGGCTCCGGGCGGCTCCGACCGCGACCCCGCCGCCGTCCGCGAGGACCTGCTCGAGACGTTCGACGAGCAGGGCCGGGTGAACCGCGCGGCCGACCTCGCGAGCGAGCACTTCGACGCCGGCGGCGACCCACGCGACCTGATTCGGACCCTCGGAGCGGGGCTGCTCCGCGAGGACGCGGACTTTCACACCCTCCAGCAACTCGAGGTCGCCGTCGCCCGGTTCGAGGCCGCGACCGACGAGCGCGCGCGGCGGACGGCGCTGCTCGCGGCGGCCCGCTACCTGGCCGCACATTTCCCCACCCGCCGGGAGGCCGAGGGGACCTACACCATCGCCGAGCGGCTCCACCGCGGCGAGCAACTCCACGCCGAGTGAGGAGTACGGGGTGCGGAGTGCGGGATGCAGAGTGCGGGGTGCAGAGTGGGGAGTGAAGGGTGACACGCGCCGGCTCACGGGGAAGCGCTTTTGTCGGTCTCACGCCCCAGATGGAGTCGTGTCCCCCCGCACCCACCTGACGAGTGCCGACGAGGTGCCCGAGCAGGGCGGCTGGCTGTTCACCGTCGAGGAGGGCGGCGACCTCCAGGAGGTCTTTCTGGTCCGACTCGCCGACGGATTCGCCGCCTGGAAGAACTTCTGCCAGCACGAGACGGACCAGAGATTGTATCGCGAGGGCGTCGGGGCGGTGATGCGCGACGGCAGCATCGTCTGTCCGAGGCACGGCTCCGTCTTCGATGCCGCCACGGGCTACTGTGACAACGGTGAGGCAGCCGGGTCCACCCTGGCCGAGGTCGACGTGATCGAGGAACTCGGCGAGGTCTATCTCACCGACGAGGACGTGCGCTTCAGCCACGTCGGGCCCGCGGACGCCGGCGGCGACGATGACGACGATGACGACATGCCCTCCTCGACCTCGCACCTGCGGTTCTGAGCGCTCCGCTGGGGAGCGAGGCGCTGTTCGCACTGACGGAACGCTCGGTGCGAACGCCGCGCGTCGTCGCCGCGTAGCTCCCCCTTTCCGCACCGTTTATGCCGGCGCGACCGGAACGACCCGATATGGCGAGAGAGCAGACCGAAGTCCGCGATCTGCAGGAGGGGAACTACGTGATGATCGAGGACGTGCCCTCGAAGATCACGGCCTACAGCACGTCGAAGCCCGGCAAGCACGGCAGCGCGAAGGCCCGCATCGAGGGGACGGGCGTCTTCGACGGGCAGAAGCGCAACTTCACCCAGCCCGTCGACGCGAAGGTGTGGGTACCCATCATCGAGCGCAAGCAGGGGCAGGTCGTCTCCACCTCCGACGGCGAGATGCAGGTGATGGACCTCGAGACCTACGAGACCATCACGATGCGCATCCCGGGCAGCGAGGACATCTCGGCCGACGACGAGATCGAGTACCTCGAGTACGAGGGCCAGCGCAAGCTGGTCTGAGCGCCACGCGACGACAGCACGACGATTCCTCTCCTGTCTCGATGTCCCAGTTTCCCGGCGCCACCGCCGATCGTTCGGACGCCAGCTACGTCCTCCTGGGGGCGCCGCTCGACCGCTCGACGTCGTTCCAACCGGGCGCGCGGTTCGGCCCCGACCGGATTCGGCGCTACGCCCGTGGCTTCGAGGACTACGACCCCCGGACGGGAGCACGGTTCACCGACCTGGCGGTCCACGACGCGGGCGACGTCGACCCGTGGGCCGACGTCGAAGCGTATCTGGACTTCCTCGCGGACCCGTGCCGGGACGTCCGCGCCGACGGGGCGATCCCCCTCCTCGCGGGCGGAGAACACACCGTCACGGTCGCGGGCGTCCGGGCGGTCGAGCCGGACGTCTTCGTCTGTCTCGACGCGCATCTGGACCTCCGCGAGGAACTCCGCGGCGACCCGCTGTCACATAGCACCGTCACCCGCCACGCACTCGAGGTGGCCGACCACGCGGTCGTCCTCGGCGCCCGGGCTGGCAGCGAGAACGAGTACGAACGCGCGAGCGAGCCCGACGTGACGGTCGTCCCGCCCGCGGATGTGGCCGACTGGTCCCTCGACGACACGATCGACGGCGACGCGTCGGTCTACCTGAGCGTCGACGTCGACGCCGCCGACCCCGGCGTGGCGCCCGGCACGGGCACGCCCGAACCGTTCGGCCTGACGAGCCACGAACTGCGCGACGCGGTGCGCGACGCGGCACCCGCGTGCGAGGGATTCGATGTCGTCGAGGTCAACGACTGCGACGACGGACAGGCCGCGGTGCTGGGCGCGAAACTCCTCCGAGAGTTCGTGTTCGCGCACGCGGCGGCAGAGACTGAATCCGGGACATCACCGCCGGAATTATAAATTTTATCTGTTATTGTACAATAATATCGATATTTTATAACAAATTCGGAGAATTATACAAAAACAACCGCGATACGATTGTTCACGACTCACGCGACCGGCACGTGCCTCTGGTCATTCGCCGCCGCTCGCCGCGACGACCGCCTGGAACACCGGGAGCGCTCGCTTCGCGGCGACGCCCGACTCGAGAAAGAGGAGGGTCCGCGGTGGCGTCGTGGCCTTCGGTCGGACGCGTATGCCCGACTCCTCGCGCGCGGCCGCTTCCCGTCCGGCGTCGGCGGCCGCGTCGGGGGCCAGTCGGAACTCCACACGCGCGCGGTCCGGATGAACGTAGACGTCCGCGAGCCGTTCGACCGCGTCGCGCGTCTCGACGTCGGGATTCCGGCGGTCGGCCGTCTCGCCTTCCGGGACGAGGGCCACGCCGTAGGCGAACTCGCCGTGTTCGCTTCCCTCCGTGTCGCGCACGTCCGTCACCGCGAGTCGTCCGAGCGGACTCTGCTCGTGGCCGCGCAACTCGGCGGCCAGTAGCTGTGCGATTCGCCGACCGTCGGTGGTGCGTTCGTCGACCACTACAGTTCCTCCCTGGCGCGCGCCGCGAGGTCGGCCACGTCCGCGCCCTGCCGGTGTGCATAGAGGATGGCGGCGCCGTCCATCGTCAGTTCGCGCTCGGCCTTCAGCCGGTTCATCGCCGCGACCGCCTCCTGCTTCTCGACGCCCTCCCGCCCGAGCGCCGCGAGGACGCGGTCGAACGTCGATCGCTCCTGCAGCAGCGACTCGTCGGGCTGGAACTCCTCGGGCACCTCGACCGTCGAGGGGTCGAACTGCGCCACGAGGCGGTTCTCCTCACGCGTGAGGAGCCCCTCCCCCACGCCGATATCCGCCAGCCGGCGGGCCTGGTCCGGCGTGAACCACTCCCAGTCGAGCGAGAGCTTCTTGAAGAACGTCCCCTCCGGGAGTTCGGTGGTTCCCTCGCGCTGGAACGGGGCCCCGATGGCGACGCGAAGGCTCATATGCGGGCTCTGCTCCCGGCCCGACATATATTGGTCGGTAGGGCGCTGGAAGATCCCCGTCGGTGGTTCCCAGATAGATCGCCGCCTCGGTGTGGGCGACGAAGGACGCGACGGTCGCGCCCGGAACGCCCCTGGCGCTTCCAGTGCTGCCCGCGCTGGGTGTTCGAGGGCGCGACGAACCGAGCCAGCTTGGTGGGTGCTATCGGAACGGAGCCATGAGAGCGCTTTCAGTCCGCGGTCTCGGGGGCCACGTTGGCCTCGGCTTCCGTTTCCGCTTTGGCTTCCGTGCCGGGGGCGGGCAGGTTGAGGTCGAGGTCGTGGCCGTTGGCCTCCGCGCGCTCACGGACCCGGCCCAGTACGCGGCGGGCCTCGCTGAGTTCGGCGTCACCGACCGCGCGCAGGAGCGCGACCGCGCGCTCGGCGCGGGTGCGGCGCCACGAGGCCTCGCGGGCCTGGTAGGTCCGCACCGCGCGGAGGAAGTCGACGCGGCGGAACTCGGGCCAGTACGGCGAGCAGAAGAAGACGGCGGCCTCGTTCCCGTTTGCGTGCCACGGGAGGAAGTTCGAGGTCCGCTCGTCGCCGCCCGTGCGGATGATGAGGTCGACAGCACGCGCGGGGCCCTCGTAGAGGCGGGATTCGATCTCGGCCACGTCGATGTCCGCGGGGTCGAGATCGTCGGCGGCGACCTCACGGGCGAGGTCGCGGGTCGCAGAGAGGAGTTCCGCGCGGCCGCCGTAGGCCAGCGCGATGTTGAGGTGGAATCGGTCGTACTCCGCCGTGCGGCGGTCGGCGTAGTCGACGGCGTCGCGGACGCGCTCGGGCAGGCGTTCGACTTCGCCGATGGCACGGATGCGAACCTCGTTCTCGTGGACCTCCTCGCGGTCGGCGAACTCCCGCAGTTTGGTCTCGATGAGGTCGAACAGTTCCTCGCGCTCTGCGGGCGGGCGCTCGAAGTTCTCGGTCGAGAAGGCATAGAGCGTGAGCTCCCGGACGTCGAGCTCGTTGCACCAGCGGAGCATCTGTTCGGTCGTCTCGGCGCCGGCACGGTGGCCGTCGGCGGCCTCGTCGCCCGCCTGGCGAGCGTAGCGGCGGTTCCCGTCCTGGATGACGGCAACGTGCTCTGGCGCGCCGTCGATTTCCCGCTCCAGCAGGCGCTCGTAGGCAGAGAGCGCGCGACGGCGGAGCCACCCGGTCATGTGCGTGAACGGACGCCCGGCAGGTATGGGTCTTGTGACTGGTCAGACCGGGAATTCGTCGGGCTGTGACGCCGCGCCCGGACGGGCGGTCGCAGCCTTTTTATGGGAACGTATCCTCCGGGTAGTTGCAATGGCGACTGGTAAGGTCGTGTTCTTCAACGACACGGGCGGTTACGGTTTCATCGAGACTGACGAAGCGGAAGAGGACGTATTCGTCCACATGGACGACATCGAGGGTCCCGACCTCGAGGAAGGCGAGGAGCTGGAATTCGACATCGTCGAGTCCGAGAAGGGCCCTCGCGCCCAGAACCCCCGCCGGGTCTGAAGACCGACCACTCCGAGGTAGCGGCACGGAACCGCGGCGCGGTCGCGCGATTTGTCGCGGGCGCGCAGTCATACACTTGCGAGCCGCATCGCTGTCGTCTGTATTCTGTCGTCTCTGGCGACTGGCGCGCTCGTACCGTCGTGCGGCTCTGACGCGCTCGTACCGCTATCGGTTTACCTGGCCACGGCCAAGGCCGGATATGGAAACCGTCGACCAGGACCTCTATCAGCGGACGCGGGCGCTGCTCGAGCCCGGTGACATCGAGCTGAACGGCCTCATCGTCCACACGGACCTCTCGGGCGACGAGGAGCCGGCGCTCCACCAGCTCACCCTCGACGCTGGTAACGTCATCGCCGCCAACCATCCCGATACGGCTCCCGAGGACACCTACGTCTACTCCGGCAACGACGACGACGACTTCGGCGTCAACCAGCACCAGGGCCTGACCCTCGATGACGAGGCATTCGTCTGGGAGTGTCAGCAACTGCTACGAGAGGGCCAGTACGCCGTCGTCGTCTACTACGAGTCCGTCGTCGACCACGAGCCGGTCGTCGCGGCTGTCGAGGACCTGGACCACGTAGACAGCGTTGTCGGCGTCCGCGGCGACGGCGACTGAACGGACCATCGGCGTCCGCGGCGACGGCGACCGACCGTGATGGCGGCGCCTGTGGCGACGGCGATAGTGACCAGGCAGCTCCTCCTGGCCCCCGTCGGATGTCGGCGTGCAAGTGACGCGAGCGCGAGCCTTATCCGCCTCTACCCCGGAGTTCACGCCATGAGCGAGGACACCGACGGGTCAGACGAGGCGGCGGCACTCGACCGGGTCGACCGTGCCGTCGTCAACGCCTTCCAGGGCGGCTTTCCGGTCGTCGAGCGGCCCTTCGTGCCCGCCGCGCGGGCGCTCCGGGAGCGAGGGGTCGATGTCGGCGCCGACGAACTGCTGGCCCGGATTCGCGGGCTGGACGAGGACGGCACGCTGACGCGCTTTGGCGCGCTGGTCAACGCCGAGGCCATCGGCGGCGCCGCGACGCTCGTGGCGATGCACGCCCCGCCCGAACGGTTCGACGAGATCGCGGCGCAGGTCAACGCCCACCGCGAGGTCGCGCACAACTACGAGCGCGAACACCCGCACCTCGACATGTGGTTCGTCGTCAGCGTCGCCGACGCCGACCGCGTGCGCGAGGTACTCGACGAGATCGAGGCCGAGACCGGTCAGGAGACGTACAACCTGCCGAAACAGCGGGAGTTCCGCGTCGAGGCGAAGTTCCTCGTCGACGGGCCGGTTCCCGACGGCGACGTGGACCTCTCACACCTCGGTCCCACCGTCGAGCCGACCGATCGCGACCACCTCACGCCCGCCGAGCGCGACCTCGTGCTCGCCGTACAGGACGGTCTGCCGCTCACCGAGACGCCGTACGCCGACGTCGCGGCCGAGATCGACCAGCCAGTCGACTGGGTGCTGGAGACGCTCAAGCGGTTCGACGCCGAGGAGAAGGTCCGCAGGGTCGGCGTCGTTCCGAACCACTACGCGCTGGGGTACACGGAGAACGGGATGACCGTCTGGAACGTTCCCGACGACGCGGTCGACGAGGTCGGGCCGGCCGTGGCGTCGCTGGAGTTCGTCACCCACTGCTACGAGCGCCCGCGCCACGAGGGCGTCTGGCCGTACAATTTCTTCGCGATGACCCACGGCCGGAGCGAAAAAGAGAGCGAGCGTCGCGTCCAACAGGTCCGCGAGGTGATGGCGGAGTACTGGGACGTGGGCGAAGACGACTGGGACACGCTGTTCTCGACGCGAATCCTGAAGAAGACGGGCATCCGACTGGACGAACGGGCCGACGCGAACACCGAGCGGGATGCCGAGAGTGGGCCGACGGAATCGGACGAGCCGGCCGGGACCGAGGTGAGCGACGACTAGATGATTCCGCTCCACCACGACTTCCGGGGAGAGACAGTCCTCGTCTTCGGCGGCGGTCCCGTGGGCGCACGCAAGGCCCGCCGCTTCGCCCGCGAGGCGCGTGTGGTGGTTGTCAGCCCCGACTTCGCGGACCGCGAGTTCGAGCCCGAGGGGAAAGCGGGCCCCGACGGAGCCGCGGGTGACGTCGAGTTCGTTCGCGCGGCGCCCGCGCCCGACGACGCCGTCGACTGGCTCGACCGCGTCGTCCCTGCGCTCGTCGTGGCGGCGACGGACGACTCCGATCTGAACGACGCCGTCGCAGCGGCAGCCAGCGAGCGGGGGATCCTCTACAACCGCGCGGACCGCTCGGGAACCGACCGGCGGCCCATCGGCGAGGTGGTCGTCCCGGCGACCGTGCGCGACGAGCCGGTGGTGGCGAGCCTCGCGACCGGGGGCGCCAGCCCGGCCCTCTCGAAGCACCTCCGCCAGCGACTCGAGGACGAACTCGCGGGCGCGGGCGCGATGGCCGAGCTGACCGCCGACCTCCGCGCGGACCTCCAGGCGCGCGACGTCGACCCGGAGGCACGCCGGCGGGCGGTCCGTCGGGTGGTTCGCGACTCGAACGTTTGGAAGGCTTTAGGTGCAGGTAGTTCGAAGGCCCATCGAAGAGCCACCGAGGTCGTCGCCGAGGTGGTGGGTGACGAACCGTGACCGTTCCAACAGGCATCGTCTCCGGCGTCAGTATTTCGCATCGGCAGGCGAGTCTGGACCACATCGAGCGGGCCGCCGTCCAGTCACAGCAGCGGGGCGTCGAGGCCCTCCTCTCGCAGCCGGGCGTTCGGGAGGCGTTCTGTCTCCAGACCTGCAACCGCGTCGAGGCGTACGTCGTCACGGACGACGCGGAAACCGGGCGAGCGGCGCTGGACCGCTACGCGGCCGGCCTCGACGAGGTCCGAGTCGACATGGACCACGAGACGTCGCTCGAACACCTCATCCGCGTCGCGTGCGGACTGGAGTCGATCGTGCTCGGCGAGGATCAGATCATCGGACAGGTCCGCCGTGCCTTCGTGACCGCCCGCGAGGCCGGCGGCATCGGCCCCGTTCTCGAGGACGGCATCACGAAGGCGCTCCACGTTGGCGAGCGCGCCCGCGACGAGACCGAGATCAACGAGGGCGTCGTCTCGCTCGGGAGCGCCGCCGTGGAACTCGCCCGGCGCGAACTCGGCGACCTGGCTGACGAGCATGCCCTCGTCGTCGGCGCAGGCGAGATGGGGTCGCTCGCGGTTCGCGCGCTCGACGGCGAGGTCGCCTCGCTGGCGGTCGCGAACCGCTCGCGCGAGCGCGCCGAGCACCTCACCTGCGACGTCGACGCGACGCCCGCCCGGGCGGTCGGACTGGACGCGCTCCCCGAGGTGGTCGAATCTGCCGGCCTCGTGCTCACCGCGACGGGCAGCGACGAGCACGTACTCGACGCCGACCGCCTCTCGGACGCGGGCGAGACCTTCGTCGTCGACCTGGCCTCGCCGCGAGACGTGGCGCCGACCGCGGTAGCACTCGAGAACGTGACCGTCCACGACCTCGACGCGCTGGAGGACGTGACCGACCGGACGCGCGAGGCCCGCGCCGAGGCCGCGGCCGAGGTCGAACGGATGGTCGAGTCGGAGCTCGACAACCTCCTCAGCCAGTACAAGCGCAAGCGGGCCGATCAGATCATCGCGGCGATGTACGAGGGCGCAGAGCGGGTGAAGGCCCGCGAGGTCGGCAAGGCCGTCTCGGCTATGGAGGCCGACGGCCTGACCGACGAACAGGAGGCCGCCGTCGAGTCGATGGCCGACACGCTGGTCAATCAGCTCCTCTCGGCACCGACCAGGAGCATTCGTGAGGCCGCCGAGGAGGGGGACTGGACGAGAATCAACTCCGCCCTCGAGCTGTTCGGTCCCGGAATGAAGGTCGACCCCGACGAGGTCGCCGACGACGTTCCCTCCGGAGCCGTCGACGCCGACGCCATCGACGCCGACGACCTCCCGCCGGAGATGCGCGACCGGAT
>JBDGSA010000198.1:10660-16938 GCA_042217755.1 Haloglomus sp.
TCGACGCCGACGCCATCGACGCCGACGACCTCCCGCCGGAGATGCGCGACCGGATGCCCGATGCCGTGCTCGACCGGCTCGCGACCGGTTCGGACTGACGCCGCTGGCGCTCGCGTCGGGGTTTCATCGCACTCGATCACGGACCGATACTGGCAAGTGCGCCGCGGCGGAGGGTCGAATATGGCAGACGACCACGACCACGGTCACGACGACGAGCCGGAGGGTCGCACGACCGCCCCCCAGAGCGACTACACCGCCCGCGAGGTCGGAATCGGGTTCGCGGTGGCGCTCGCTGGCATCTTCGTCGTCTTCGGGATTCCGCTCGCACTCCCCCTGTAGCGGGTTCTCCGCCTCAGCTTCGGCTGCCACGGGTCACTCGCCTCCCGGCGCCCGTCGCGGCGTCGTCGCGACGACGACGCGCCCGTTCGTCGTTCCGACCGTCGTCGTCCGCGTGGCGACGAACTCGGGCGTTCCGAGCAGGAGCACGACCGTCCGGTCGTCGACCGTCACGAGCCGGTAGGCCACCGGCCGGCCATCGAGCGTCGCCGACCAGCGCGTTCCCTCGATGTCAGGGCCGCTCTGGCCCGTCGCGTCCGTCCGTCGGTCGAGGTATTCACGGACGGCGTCGTCGAACGCGCTCGCGTTCGCGGCGTCGTCGAACCGGAGCACCCAGGCGTACCCGCGCGCGCCGCTCTCGTTGTTGAACGCGATGCGAGTATCGTTGCCCCAGCCGGCAGCTGCCCGTGCCGCGCGGTCGTCGCCGAGTTCGGTCGCGAGCGCGACGCGAATTAGCGCCTCGCCGACCCGGCCGCGCGGGGGCGCGAACGTCTCCTGCCACACCCCCGTCCGCTCGCCGCGCAGGGCGACCCGGAGCGGCACCGGCCCCTCGTCGACGCCGGGGTGGAGCACCTGCTCGCTCGTCAGCGGGGGGTCGGCGTAGATGGCCGCCAGCCCGGCGGCCGATTCGACCGTCGCATTCGCGTACCGGTAGCCGAATCGGTACGGCGCGAGCGCGTAGCGGGCGGCCCCGTCGCTCGTCCGGTACTGTCGTTCGACGCGGCGGGCGGGTCGCTCGCTCGCGGCGGTCTGGTCGGCCTGGTACGCTAGCCAGTAGCGGTCCTCCGCGTAGGTTGCGGCTCCTTCGATGACGGCCGTGCTCGCGAACTGGCCGTCCGGGCCCGGCGCCGTGGCTGCTGTCACCTGGCCGATGGCTCCCGTCTGGAACTGGACGGTGTGGGTGAACTCGTGTGCGAGGACGTGTTCGAGGAATGCTGGTCGGTCGGTGATGTCGCGGTTGACGTACACCGTCCGCGGCCCGACGACGAAGGCGACCGCCTCGACCTCGGTGACGTTCCGCTCGAGGCCGAGCAGGCGGTAGAACTCGGGCGGTCGTGTCGTGTTGGCCGTCGCGTTCAACAACTGAATCGTCGACGGCCGCGGTGCCGTGGTTCCCAGCAGCCGTCGCGTCCGATCGTACACCCGCGATGGGTCGAGTGGAAGTCGTCCGCCCCGGACCGTGATCTCTCGCTCGCCGGCCCCGCCGAACAGGTTGTCGAACGGGCCGCGAATCGAGTCGCTCGACTCATCGGGCGAACGAGGGGCCGGCGTCTCCAGCGCGGACGGCTCGTCGGTCGGTGATCGGGTGTCGGCCGTCGCGGCGGTTGGGGATGGCGGTCGATCTGCTGTCGGCGTCGGTGCGGTCGTCGGCGTCGATGCGGCCGTCGGTGTCGGTGCGGTCGTCGGCGTCGATGCGGCCGTCGGTGTCGATGCGGCCGTCGGTGTCGATGTGGCCGTTGCGGATGCGTCCGGGCCGCTGTAGCCGACGCTGCATCCGGCGACCGCCAGCAGGAGCGCACAGCAGACGGCAGGGAGGGCGGATCGCACTGTCGAGTGAATGGCCGCCGGGCGCTAAATCCTTCGCCCGAGCGCCGATGGCGGTTGGTTCCTCGAGGGGGCCGTTTCGAGCCGACGGGCACCGGAAATTTCCCGATAATCTCGCCCTCATTGCGAGAATATGATGGATTCAGACGTAATACGAGAAATTCGACCGAAATAGGTGTTCCACAATCGCTATTGTCGTCCCCGTCCACGGACCGGTCGTGCGGGTCCTCCACGAACCGGCCGACGGCGGTGAGCGGACGCTGGCGACGACCGTCGAGTTCGCCGACGGCCTCCTCTCGCAGGGCGTCGGCCTGATGTTCCGCCGGTCGATCCCCGACGACTACGCCCTCGTCTTCCGGTTCGGCCGCGTCGCGACGCGGGGACTCCACATGCTGTTCGTCCCGTTCGACATCGACGCGCTGTGGCTCGTCGACCGCGAGGTGCAGGCGACAGCGCGGCTGCCCGCGTGGCGGGGTCGGGGGCGGGCACGGGCGGACACGGTTCTCGAGCTGCCCGCTGGGGCCGCCGATGACGTTGAGCAGGGGGACCACGTTCGCGTACTCGACGCGGACGGGAGAGACGTGACCACCGGCTGACCGGCGGAGACAGCCCGGAGGACGGGGAGGTCAGACAGCCTGGAAGACGGGGAGGTCAGACAGCCCGACGGGGTGGGGCCGTCGTTCCGCGAGGGTCGGGCAGCGCACGCGACGGGGGTAGGACGGTGCGGGCGAAGCCGTGCGGTCCTCGCCCGTTCGTCTCCGGCGGTCCCCCAGCTTTTTCGACGCGCCACGAGTCCCGGCAGACATGACAGCGGACTCCGCCGCCGGCGCCGGCCGTGACGACGACGGGACCGACCACCCGTTCGACATCGTCCCGCCGGCCGCCATCCGCGATGGCACCGCCACCGACGCATACTTCCTCCGCACGGAGACCGCGCTGGACGGCGCCGACCGGAACCCGCGCGTCGTCGCCGAGGTCACCCTCGACCAGTTTCCCTCCGGCGACCCACACCTGTTCTCGGGCATCGAGGACGCCGCGCACCTGTTCCAGGGACTACCAGTCGACGTGTTCGCCCTCCCGCCGGGGACCTTCTTCGACGGCGGGCCCGTCGTCCGCATCGAGGGGCCGTATCGCGACTTCGCCCGGCACGAGACCTCACTGCTCGGCTTTCTCTCGCAGGCGACCGCGTTCGCGACCGCCGCCCACGAACTACGCCGCGCGGCGCCGGACACGCCCGTGGTCTCGTTCGGCGCGCGCCACCTCCACCCGTCGCTGGCGGCCGTCCTCGAGCGGTCGGCGCTGCTGGCGGGACTGGACGGCTTCTCGCACGTCGCCGCCGGTGACGTGCTCGATCGCGAGGCCAGCGGCACGATGCCACACGCGCTGATCATCTGCTTCGGTCGCGGCGAGCAGGAGGCCGCCTGGCGGGCCTTCGACGATGCCGTCGACCCAGGCGTGCCGCGGACGGCACTCGTCGACACGTACAGCGACGAAGTCGACGAGGCCATCCGGGCGGCCGCAGCCGTCGACGATCTGGACAGCATCCGCCTCGACACCACGGGCTCACGGCGCGGCGACTTCCGGCACATCTGCCGCGAGGTGCGCTGGGAACTCGACGCCCGCGGCCACGAGGACGTCGACATCTTCGCCTCCGGAGGGCTCGGTGTCGACGACCTGCGCGAGTTGCGCGACGTGGTCGACGGATTCGGCGTCGGCGGTGCCATCAGCGACGCCGACCCGGTGGATTTCGGGCTGGACATCGTCGCCGTCGAGGGCGAACCCGCCGCGAAACGGGGGAAGCTCTCGCTGCCGAAACAGGTCTACCGGACGCCCGACGGCGCCCACCACATCGGTCTCGCCGGCGCGGACGGCCCCGCGGACGGCGACCCGCTCTTCGAACCCATCGTCGAGGACGGCGACGTCGTCGCGGAGTTCGACCTCGACGAGTGCGCGGCCCGCGCCCGCGAGGACGCCGAACTGGTGTTTGGCGACGACGCGTGACGTCGGTCGGTCGCCGTCGACCCGGTGGCGACGCGTGACGTCGGTCGGTCGTCGTCGGCCCGATGGCGAGGATACGCGATGTCGGTCAGTCGGTGCCGTGGCGCGCCCCCCACGCCTGGAGGGCCTCGATTGCCGGCCCGAGGTCACGGCCGGCATCGGTGAGTCGGTACTCGACGCGGTGTGGCCGCTCGGAGACCGTCCGGCGTTCCACGACGCCTGCGTCGGTCAGGTCCTCGAGCGTCTCCGAGAGTACCGTCGCCGACACTCCATCGATCGCGTCGCGGACGGCCGCGAACCCGCGGGGCCGCTCTACGAGGAGGGCGACCACGACGGGGCTCCACTTCCGGTCGAGCACGTCCAGCGCGCAGGTCAGCCCACACCACTCCGCGCCGGCGCACCAGTCGGCCAGGCAGTCGTCGGCAGGGCGGTCGGCGTCCGTCGACATGAGTCGTCCGACGGGCGGCACCTCCCTGACTGTTCGGGTACGTGATGGTAACCGGGTCAGTCCGGACCCAGCGCGGATTGATGACGCTCGCGCCGTAACGCTCGTCCGTGACCCGAGTCGAGATCGAATACTGCGTTCCGTGTGGCCTGCTCGACCGTGCCGTCGACCTCCAGCGCAACCTGCTGGCGCTGTTCGGCCAGCAACTGGAGACTGTCGCACTCCGCCCCGGCGACGTTCGGGAGAGCGAAGCTCTTCCGCAGCCCATCAGAATCTTCGATTCTGAGGACGGTGGCGTCTTCATCGTCCGCGTCGACGGCGAGCAGGTGTTCGACAAGTCGACCGACGAATACGACGAGGACGCGATAGCCGGGGCCGTCCGCGAGCGAGTACAGGCCGACGCGTGAGTCGGAACCCGTGGCCCGCGGTGCCGGAGGCCCCCCGATGAGCGTCGCGACCCGCGCCGCCCGGCTCGTCGACGACTACCTCGTCGGCTGGGTGGCGCTCGCCGTCGTCGTCGGGTTCGCGATACCGGAACTCGGGGTCGTCACGGCGCTCTCGACGCCCATCCTCGCCGCGATGGTGGGCTCCGTCTCGCTCACGCTGTCGGTCGGAGCCTTCCGCGCGGTCGACCGGCGCGCGCTCGCGGTGGCGCTCGCCGTCCAGACCGGGATGGTGCTGGCGGCGTTCGCCGTCGCCCGGCTGCTCGGGCTGACCCCGGCGCTCACCGTCGGGTTCGTCGTCCTCGGGGCGGTGACGCCGGAACTCGTGACGCCCGTGATGACCGAACTCGCCGACGGCGACACGGCGCTGGCGTCGGCGGTCCTCGTGCTCGTGGGGCTGGGAAGCGTCGCGCTCGTTCCCGGGGCGGTGACGCTCCTCGTCGGCGACGCCGTCGCGTTCGACACGCTCCGCATCGTCCGCGGGCTGGCGCTGGCGGTCGTCCTACCGATGGTCGTCGCCGTGGGCCTCCGGACGCGGTTCCCCGAGCGCGTGAGCCGCCACGACGACCTCTACCCCTCCGTGGCGGCCGTCCTGGTGGTGGTCATCATCGGCGGCGTCACCGCCGAGAACGCGGACCTCCTGCGCGCGGGCGGGTCGCGCCTGCTCGCGGTCGCCGCGGGGGCGTTCGCGCTCAACCTCGCGGGCTATGCGGCGGGTTGGCTCGCCAGCGCACCCTTCGATCGCCCGGCCCGCGTCGCGACGACGCTCTCGGTCGGCATGCGCGACTTCGCGGTCGCGGCCGCGCTCGTGGTCGCCGCCGGCTTCCCGCCGGCTGCGGCGCTTCCAGCGGTGGCGTTCGGCGTCATCGAACTCGTGACGAGTGCGGGGCTGGCGCGGTGGTTCCGGCGGGGCCATCAAGCAACAGATAATTGACAAAATTGGAAGTTTATGCGTGAAATATCTATATAGAAAATTCCCTCTCGATTTTATTTTATAAAATAAGAAATAAATAAATTGCTGCGGGGTCGGCGGAAGCTCCCTCGCATCCGCGCGAGCGAAGCGAGCGCGGTTCACCGGCCCGGAGCGAACGTCGTGGCGGCCCGCGGCCGCCGCGAGTGAGCTACAGGCCGGCTTTTTCTGAACGTTTTTCGCGTGAGTGGGTCGCACGGACGGCCGGCGAAGCCGGCCGACAAGCGACCCCGTGGCGTGAAAGAGCTCCTGTCAGTCCTCCTGCGCGTCCACGACGGCAACGCCCGCGAGGTTGACGATGTCCTTCACCTCGTCGCCGCGCTGGAGGACGTGGACCGGTTTGTCCATGCCGACCAGCATCGGGCCGATGGCCTCGGCGCCGCCGAGGCGCTGGAGCAGCTTGTAGGCGATGTTGCCGGCCTCGAGGTTCGGGAACACGAGCACGTTCGCGGGCTCGTCGAGGTCGGTGAACTCGAAGTCGCCGGTGAGCATCTCCTCGACGACGGCGGTGTCGGCCTGCATCTCGCCGTCGACCGGGAAG
>JBDGSA010000023.1:0-16810 GCA_042217755.1 Haloglomus sp.
AGAGCGGCTTCTCGGCGGGGGCGATGGGCTCGAGCGGTTCCGGGTCAACCGGGTCCGGGTCCGGACCCGAACCTGGGGGCGGCGCCGGGGACGGAGGATTCCCCCCGACGGCGACGAGTTCCAGCGGCGCCTCGTCGTCCGGGTCGACGCCGAGCAGGCGCACAACGGGGTCGTCAGCGAAGGCGGTGACGACCCGCGCGTGGTGGCCGCCGGCGTGCGCGACCGCCAGCAGATTCGCGAGAACCGTCCCGGAGTCCCAGAAGGCGTGGCGGTAGGTCCGTGCTCGGTACTTCCAGGCGTTGCGCCACCACTCGGAGGTAGCGACGAACGTCACGGGCGCGTCTGCCACGCCTCCGTCCGCGGCCCCGGCCGCCGCGGCGAGGTGACTGCGGTAGTCTCCCTCCCGGAGCGCGTCGAACGCGTCGCCGTCCGGGTCGTAGTGGTAGACGCCCGGGTCGAATCCGGGGACGTCCCCGACCACCGCGTACAGGTCGACGTGGTAGAGTTTCCCGGTGCAGGCGGCCGCCCGGAAGCGGAGTTCGCGACCCCCCTGCTCGCGCGTCTTCGTCACACCCGCCGCGTACCGGCACAGCGTGTGGACGTCCAGCGCGCTCCGGTCGCTGTTTCCGTCGCGACTGTGCTCGCCGTCGAGCACGGGGACGGGAGCAGGCTGGGCGACCGCCGCGAGCGCGGGGACAGGTGGCGGCGACGGTTCACCGGAGGGCTCTACGGCGGGCAGATTCTCGTACACCTTGTACGGTCGCGGCTTGTTCGAGCGGTCGAGCCGGACGTCGCTCTCTCGGACGCTCCGCGGAGAGTGGTCCGTCCGTTCGTGGTACTCGCGAGCGTCGACCATGGCCGAGGGGTTCGCGGCCCGGCCGCAAACGGTTTTGGTGGGCGTAGAGCCGCGGCGGCCGGTCGACTCCCCGCGCCGTCGTGTTCCGGGTCGCTACTGCCAGGCCTCGCGCAGGAGGACGAGCGCGCCGCCGAACATCGCGAGGTTGCCCCAGAAGGCGAGGCGCTCGCCCTCCTTGCTGTCCTCGTCGGCGTTCCAGAAGTCGTGCATCGTCGGCGTGACGACCGCGAGGAAGGTGGCGACGGCGCCGGTGGCCACCTTCGGCTGCTTCCAGAGCGCGACGCCGAGGCCACTCACGAGCATCATCCCGGAGGCGAACGGCGCCGCGAGTTCGGGCATCGGGACGCCCGCCGACTCGGCGTACTCGACGGTGTCCTCCATATCGCGGAAGTCCTCGGAGGCTTGCAGTGCCATCCCCAGGCCGAACAGGATCCGGCCGATGCCGAACGGTGCACCCGGGTCGTCGCTCTCGTCCTCGGTGTCGGTCACGGACGGATGGACTCACGGCGACGGCATAAATCGGCGGGACGGAGACGGACTTTCGACGACCGTTGGGGCGCTGCCGGCGGCCGCCGCGAGCGTCGTGCCGCGTACCCGCGGCGTCCAGTCGGAGGCAACGACATCGAGCCCACGACCCGGACGAAGCGACGCTCGAACTGCCAGGAAGAGTTAAGTAAGGCATGGTAGCACACCTGAACGTCATGAACGTCGCTGTCAGATTCCAGCACCGGACGAACGAGCGCGGAGCCGAGACCGCGATCGTCGACGCGAGGGGTGACGCGGTAACGTACGCCGATCTCGACCGGCAGACCCGGCAGGTTGCGGCGTGGCTCGACGAGCAGGGACTCGGGGCGGGCGACCGCGTCGCGGTCTACCTGCCGGACACGCCGGCCTACCTCCCGACCGTGCTCGGGATCTGGCGCGCAGGCGCCATCGCCAGCCCCATCAACACCCGGTTCGGCGTCGACGAACTGGAGTTCACGCTCGGTGACCTGGAGCCGGCAGCCCTCCTCGGCTCGGACGCGTTCGAGAACAACATCGCGGCCCTCGGCGACCGCATCGACGGCCTGGACGAGGAGACGACGCGGCTGATCGAGCGCGACGGCACCTTCCTGGCCGACGAGTTGCCCGCGGCCGATTCGGCTCCGGCGCCCGCGCGCCGCCTCGACGACGACCCCGCGGTCGTGATGTACACCTCGGGGACGACGGGCAACCCGAAGGGAGTCGTCCAGACTCACCGGAACGTCGACGCCCAGCTGGACGTCAACGTCACCGCGTTCGACGTGACACGGGAGGACACCTCGGTCGTCGCGGTCCCGCTGTTCCACGTCGGCGGCCTGTACGGCGGGGCGCTGCCGATGCTGCTGGAGGGGGGGACTGTCGTCGTCCAGCCGGCGTGGGACGCGGCGGAGTGGGCGCGACTCGTCGACGCACACGAGGCGACGTTCAGCGGACTCATCCCCACGATGATGCTCGACGCGCTCGACACGGAGGCCGCCCGGGAGTACGACACGTCGACGCTCGATCGGGTGGTCTATGGCGGGTCGCCCGCGACCGAGGAGACCCTCGACACCTTCCAGCAGGTCTTCGAGGCCGGGTCGCTGCACAACTACTACGGTCAGACGGAGAACACCGGCCTCAGTGTCACGTTCGGCGCCGACACGGAACGCCGACCGGGACTCCTGGGTCGGCCGGTCCACGCGGTCGAGCACCGCGTCGTCGACCTGACCGCCGACGGCCTGGTCGACGTCGACCCCGGTGAAGAGGGTGAACTCCTCTTGCGCGGCGACAGCATCACACCGGGCTACTGGGACGAGTCGCTGAACGCCGAGTACTTCACCGACGGCTGGCTCCACACCGACGACGTCGTCCGCGAGGATGCGGCCGGCCTGCTCTACTACGTCGACCGGGCCGACGACATGATCATCTCCGGGGGCGAGAACGTCGCGCCGAGTGAGGTCGAGAACGCACTCCAGGAACACCCCGCCATCGAGGCGGTTGCCGTCTTCGGCACGTCCCACGACCGTCTCGGCGAGGTGGTCACCGCCGCCGTCATCGCGAGCGACCCGGACTGCACCGCCGACGACATCGAGGCGTGGTGGCGCGAGGACGTCGACCTCGCGGACTACAAGCGCCCCCGGCGGATCGAGTTCGTCGACGAGTTCCCCCGGACGGCGACACAGAAGATCGACAAGGTGGCGCTGAAGGAGCAGTTGGCCGGGTAGAGTAGCCGAGAGGGTGGCCGAGTACCCAGCCGGTCTGGCGTGTCGTCGGGCACGGTCAGCGCGTCTCGGTCGCGCCAGCGTCCGACGTGCCTCGGTCGCGCCAGCGTCCGACGTGCCTCGGTCGCGCCAGCGTCCAACGTGCCTCGGTGGGACCAGTCGGCGAGTCAGCGCCCGACCAGCGCACTCCGTCCGCCCTCGCGGTCCCGGATCAGCCCGACGACGAGGTAGACGAAGGGCGTGTCGAGCAGCGCGACGAGCAGTTTCACGAGGTACTGGCCGAGCATGAGCGCGACCACGCCCGCGAGCGGAAGCCCGAGTTGCGGGTTGACGCCCGCGCCGGGGAGGACGTAGAACGCGACGCCGACGAAGATGACCGTGTCGATGGCCTGACTCGTCGCGGTCGAGCCGATGTTGCGGAGCCACAGCGCCTCGCCGCCGGTGTACTCGCGGATGCGGTGGAAGACGAGGACGTCCCAGTTCTGGCTCACGAGGTACGCAAGCAGGCTGCCGGCGACGATGTTCAGGCTCGCGCCCAGCACCGTGGCGAACATCTGCTGGGGGACGCCGCCGCCGTGGGGCGCGCCGACGGTGAGCGCGACCAGCGCGAGCAGGACGAAGTTCATCCCGAACGCGACGTTGACCATCACCTGCGCCGGGTGCTTGCCGTACAACTCGGCGTAGCAGTCCGACGCGAAGAACGTCAGCGGGTACGCGATGGACGCCCCGGGCAGGAGGATGCTCGCGCCGACCAGCGGGAGCGACACCGGCAGCCCGATGGCGATGAGCTTCGCGGCGGTCACCTGCGAGGTGACCAGCGCCGTCACGAACAGCGCGACCAGCGCCACCGCGCCGGCGGGGAGCGCGCGCTCGGCCATCTCACGACCACCCGCGACGCCGACACGCGTCGAACCCGTCGAGCGACGGCGCGCGACCGACGACACCGGCTCCGATTCCAGTTCCGGACATACCTTCTGGTCACGGAAATGGTGGCAAGGGTGTTACGACCTCCGTTCGCCTCAACACTGGCGGCCACCCCCTCGATGAGCACGTCCTCGGGGAGCGACGCCGACGACCAGGTCCCCGGCAGCCAGATCTTCGACAGCCAAACTCCGGAGGCCACGCCCTCGGGAACCGACAGCAGCGGCTGCCATCGGTCGGGGCATCCCACCCGACGTCACCAGCGACGCGGACAGCCACTCCTCTACCAACGACGTCGAGGCCGTCGGTACTGCTTCGGTACGGCGTGAAAACCGAACGCGAACCGGCCGCTCCCCAGCGCGGATGACACGCAATCAGATTATGGCAGATTTATTTCTATAAATATAGAATTCGTAATAATATTTTCGGAAAATTTCTATTATTTTCGGAATTATTAGAATAGAATGCAGCGACGCGACATCGCCGGGACAAGCGGCGGACGGCCGGCGTTCCCCCCGCCCCCGCCCCGCCACCGGACTGCGCGGCGTCAGTCGAGATTCGAGAGCCGCCGGAGCGCGTAGGCCATCCGGAGGAGTTCGGCGGCGTCGCCGCGGTCGAAGACGAGTTCGTCGGTCGACAGCACGTGGTCGAGGACATCCCGCGAGGCGTGGTCGGGGGCGGCGGCGATGCCGGCGTCGTTCTCCGCGACCCACCGCATCACTCGGAGGTCGCTCTTCGAGTCGCCCATCACCAGCGCGAACGGGTCGTCGATGCCCAGCACCTCGAGCGCCGCGTCGACGCCGACGACCTTGTTCAGTTCGAGTGAACCGATCTCGGCTGCGTCTGCCTCGTAGTAGGCGACGTCGATGCGGTCGAACAGCGACTCGAAGGCGTCGGGGACTGCCTCGCGGTCGACGCCGGGTTGCTCGCCGGTCGATTCGAGGACGCCGCGGATCTCGGGGTCCTGGTCGGCGTAGAACGCCCGGGCGTAGCCCTCGGCCGTCTGGTCGTCGGTTGCTCTGCCCTCGACGGCCGCTCCGGCGTCGGTCACGGCGGCGATGCTCTCTTCGAGCAGGTCCATGAGGTAGACCAGACCCTCGTCGATGACCGCGTCGGCCTCCTCGCTGCCCGTCTCGAAGTTCGGCTTCAGCGTGACGTTGAACTCGTTGCCCTGGAGGTGACAGCCCCGGCGGATGGCCTCGGAGGCGTCCGGGATGACCCGCGAGCGGACGCGGCTGAACACGTCCCGGATGGCGGGGTCCAGGTCCTCGTACAGCAGCTGTTTGGTGTTTGCGCCGTGGCCGGGCGTGAACACGCCGGTGCCGGCCTCGTAGACGATGCTCACGTCCCCCGAGTGGACGACCTCGTTCCCGAGCCCCTGGATGAGAAAGCCCTTGACGTTCTCGAGGGTCTGCCCGGTGCAGATGACGATGGGTAACCCCTCCTCGTGGAACCGCGTGAGGAGGTGGAGCGTCTCCCGGGGAATCTCGTTGTCGGTGTTGCCGGCCGACCGGAGCGTCTCGTCGACGTCGAGCACCAGCACGTTCACCCCGCGGTCGTACTTCGTGTAGAGGTTGAGCGCGGTGAACGCCTGCCCGCGGGTAGCCATCCCCGCGAGCGCGGCGAAGGTCTCGCCGACATCCGGGAAGTCGGTGCGGATCTCGTCGCGCCGCTCGTCCAGTTCCTCGCGGGCGTTCTGCCAGTGGTCGAGCGCGACGCGGGAGTCGACCGGCGGGAACAGGTCGACGAACTCCTGGTAGGCCCGCAGCGTGTCGGTGTCGTACTCCTCGTAGAGCCGGTACAGCTGGTCGTAGCGTTCCATGGGTGTGGGGTGCGGCCGATGCCGACGGACGGGCGGTTGGTATTCGGTCGCCAGTGGACCGGGGTTCGGTCCCGGCGAATCGGTCCTCCGTCGCCAGTTGGTCGGTTCCCGTCACGCGACCGGCCGCGGCGTGCACGCGATTGGGAGCCGGGGGACCAAAAGCCCCCGTGTCGAAGGCGAAGCGTGCCGAACGTCCCTTCGGCGGCGCACCACGGACACCGAGGGCCACACCACGGACACCGAGGTGGCCGCGGCGCCGCGAACCGGGGGAACGGTCATGATGCCGGCAACCGAAGGCGCTCCCATGAAGAACGTCGACGACCTCATCGAGGGGGCTCGTGAACTGTCCGAACGCGGGTTCTCGAAGGGGAAGATCGCGGACGAACTGAACGTCTCCCGGGAGACGGCGCGCTGGCTCGTCGAGCGGGGCAGCACGACCGCCGGGCCGAGCGCCGAGCAGACCGGGGGCCCCCACGACATCCACGTCGACTGGAGCGCAGTCGGGCGTGATTCGGCCCGGCTGACCTACGTCGGGCGGGCGATGGCGGACCTGCTGTCGAAGCAGGGCAAGGACGTCGACCTGACGGTCGGCATCGAGAAGGCGGGCGCGCCGCTGGCGACGGTCGTTGCCCGCGAACTCGACACGGACATCGCGGCCTACGCCCCCCGCAAACACCAGTGGGAGGAGGGCGACATCGAGGAACTGCAGGGCAGCTTCTCGCGGAACTTCGCCGACATCCGCGACCGCGAGTGCTACGTCGTCGACGACACCATCACCAGTGGCACCACGATGACCGAGACCATCGAGGCTATCACCGAGCGCGGCGGGAAGCCGGTTGCCTGCGGCGTCCTCGTCGACAAGAACGGCGTCGAGTCGATCGAGGGGGTCCCGGTGTACTCGCTCGTCCAGGCCATCCGCGTCGGCGACGACGAGTAGGAGCGTGGTCATCCCCCCTGTCGCGGAGCACGCCCCGGCGTCCGAGGCCGAAGGGACGCCTACCGCCCCGGCGTCCGAGGCCGAAGGGACGCCTACCGCCCCGGCGTCCGGAGCCGAAGAAACGCCTACCGCACGGGACCCGAAATTGATAAAAATAATTCGTTTTGGAGTGAACTTTCGAAGCTCCTTTCACCCGGTGGCTGCTGCGGTGTGGTATGTCACTACACGGGCGGGACGTCGAGCAGGACGTCCGCGAGTTGAGCACCCTGCTCGGGGACGTGCTGGCCGAGCAGACCTCGCCCGACGCGCTCGAGACGGTCGAGCGCGTGCGGACGAGCGCCATCGAGTACCGCCGCGAGGACGGGTCGCGGGCGACACTCCAGTCGGAACTGGACGGCCTCGACTCGGAGACCCAGGAGGTCGTCGCTCGCGCGTTCACCAGTTACTTCGAGCTGACCAATCTCGCCGAGGAGCGCGAACGAGTCCGGGCCGTCCGCGAGGGGCGCGAGGAGGGAACGCTGGCCGACAGCATCGTCGGCGCCGTGGAACAACTCGCCGAGCAGGACGCCGACCCCGAGGTCGTCGAGCAGGTGCTCGCGGACGTCCTCATCGAGCCGACGTTCACGGCCCACCCGACCGAGGCGCGCCGGAAGACCGTGAAGGCGAAGCTCCGGTCGGTGGCCGAGCACATCGAGACCCTCGACGAGCAGCGGCTCACCGAGCGCGAGCGCGAGCGCGTCGAGCAGGCGCTCGAGGCCGAGGTGACCAGCCTCTGGCAGACGCCGCAGATTCGCGACCGGCGCCCGGAGGTGACCGACGAGGCACTCAACGTCCAGTGGTACCTCGAGAACACTCTGTTCGACGTCGTGGGGCAGGTCTACGACGAACTCGAGCGCTCGCTGGACGAGCACTACCCCTCGCTCGACGCGCCGAAGCTGTTCGAGTTCCGCTCATGGGCGGGCAGCGACCGGGACGGGAATCCCCACGTCACGCCCGAGGTAACCGCGGCGACCCTCGAACGGCAGCGCGCGGTCGTCCTCGAGAGGTACCGCGACGAGATCAAGCGCCTCTCGGGCATCCTGAGCCAGGACCGCCGCGGCCTGACCGTCGACGGCCGGTTCGCCGACCGGTTCGCCGACGACGAGGAGCGCCTGCCGGAGGTGGCCCGCGAAGCCCGCGAGCGGTACCCCGACGAGCCCTACCGGCAGAAGCTGAAGCTGATGCGCGAGCGACTCGAACGGGTCGGTGACGTTCGGCCGGGTGGCTACACCGACGCCACGGAACTGCGGGCCGACGTCGAGAGCATCGCCGAGAGCCTCCGCGCGAACGGGGGCGACGCGATTGCCACAGCGGTCGTCGACCCGCTCGCCCGGCAGGTCGACACCTTCGGCTTCACGCTGGCGGCCCTCGACCTCCGCGATCACCAGAAGAACCACACCGAGACCGTCGCGGCCGCCCTCGAACGGGCCGGCGTCGACTACGCCGGGATGAACGAGGACGAGCGCGTCGAGGTACTCACCGACGCCATCCTGCAGGACGAGCCGGTGGTCGACGTCAGTGCCCACGACGCGTTCGAGGGGACCCCGGCCCGGGTGCTCCGCCGGTTCGACGCGCTGGCCGACTGGCAGCGCGAGTACGGCGCCGACGCCATCGACACCTACTGCATCAGCATGACGGAGGAGCCGAGTCACGTCCTCGAGGTGCTGTTCCTCGCGGACCAGGCTGGCGTCGTCGGCCTGCCCGAGCACTGCGGGCTGGACGTCGTCCCGCTGCTGGAGACCGAATCGGCGCTGTCGGGCGCCCGCCGCATCATGGGCACCCTGTTCGAGAACGAGGCCTATTCGGCGGCGCTCGAAGCGCGCGGCGACGTCCAGGAGGTGATGCTGGGCTACTCGGACTCGAACAAGGAGAACGGCTTCCTCGCCGCGAACTGGTCGCTCCACCGCAACCAGAAGCGACTGGCCGCCATCACCAACGACTACGACGTCGACCTGCGGCTGTTCCACGGCCGCGGCGGTTCCATCTCGCGGGGCGGCGGCCCGATGAACGAGGCGCTGCTCGCGCTCCCGACCGAGACGGTGACGGGGCAGGTGAAGTTCACCGAGCAGGGCGAGGCCATCGCCGAGAAGTACGCCAACCCGGACATCGCCCAGCGGAACCTCGAACAGATGCTGAACGCGCAGGTTCGGGCGCGCTACCGGGCGCTGACCGGCGACGGCGAGGGCGCGCCGGAGACCTGGCACGAGCCCCTCGAGACCGCCGCCGACGCCGCCCGCGAGGCCTACCGCGACCTGCTGGAGACCGACGGCTTCGTGGCCTACTTCGAGCGCGCGACGCCCATCCGAGTCATCGAGGATCTCAACCTCGGCTCGCGGCCGGCCTCGCGCTCGGGCGAGCGGTCCGTCGAGGACCTCCGGGCCATCCCATGGGTGTTCTCGTGGACGCAGGCCCGCTGCATCCTCCCGGGCTGGTACGGCCTCGGCGCCGGTCTGCAGGCCTACCTCGACGAGGGCGGCGACCTCGAGACGCTCCGGACGCTCTACGAGGAGTGGCCTTTCTTCCGGACGACGCTCGACAACGCGGCGCTCTCGCTGGCCCGGACCGACCTCCCGACGGCCGCCGACTACGCGGACCTCGCCGGCGAGCACCGCGAGACCTTCTTCCCCCGCATCGAAGCCGAGTACGACCAGTGTGTCGAGCTACTACGGGCTATCACCGGCCGGGAGCGGCTGCCGCCGCGGGAGTGGATCGAGGAGAATCTCGAACGGCGGAACCCCTATGTCGACCCGCTGAACCTGCTGCAGGTCCGCCTGCTCGCGGCCGACGACCGGACGGACGCCGAGGAGCGCGCGCTTCGGCTGACGGTCAAAGGTGTCGCCGCCGGCATGAAGTCGACCGGGTGAGCCGGCGGCCGAGAGCCGACCAGATGGGCCGAGGGCCGGAACTCGGCCGAGAGGCCCAGACGGTCGCGTTCAGTCGTGGTGGTGTGGCCAGTCCGCCTCGGCGACGAACGTGGTGGCGCCGCAGGCGCCACACTCGTCGGGTGCCTCGTACGTGTGTCCCGAGTCGGTATGTTCAACGACGGTGCCGGCGTGGATGGTCTGACATTCCGCACAGACGTACTTGTTGGGGAGTTCTGGTGCGTGCGCCATACGCTCCGTACGCGGCCACAATACAAAAATTTTTCTTATTTCTTAGATATTCTCGAGTTTTAGATTTATCTGATCGATTTCGCCCTGATATCGCCCGCGGGCGTTCGGTTCCCGCCGGCCGGCGGCGACTGCGGCTGTCCGTGGCCCGCCGAACGGCCGCGTCGACCGCTCAGTCGACGAGCGTCGCCTCCAGCACCTGGAGCGGGTGTCTGATCTCGTAGCCGGTGCCGTGCTCCATCTGCATCGCACAGGTCGGACACTCCGTCATCCCTACGTCGCCCTCGGCGTCCTCCATGTGCTCGAACATCTCCGCGCCGATCTCCATCGAGTAGTCGTACTTCTCTTCCTTCCAGCCGTAGGTGCCGGAGATGCCCGAGCAGGAGTCGCCGACATCCTCGACGGTGACGCCGTCGACGTCGGCGAACGTCTCGACCGCCTGTCGCGAGAGCCCCTGGTTCCGGGCGTGACACGGGGCGTGATAGGCGAACTCCTCCTCGTCGTCCGGGTCGGCGTCGGCGAGCGCCCCGTCGAGGTCCTCGTGGATGCGGAGATACTCCAGCGACTCGAAGGTGTGCTCGGCCACGTCCTCGATGCCGTGGATGTCGAACAGTTCGGGGTACTCCTGGCGCAGTGAGAGCGAACAGGAGGTACAGGAGGCGATGACGTCGGCGCCGTCGCCGATGGCCGCGACGAGTTCCTCGACGTTCGTCTCGGCGTGCCGGCGCGCGTCATCCAGCATCCCGTTTGCGAACATCGGCGTGCCCGAGCACTTCTGGGGCGGTACCATGACCTCGTAGCCGAAGTGCTCGTAGACCCGGACCATCGCCTTCCCGACCTCGGGGGTGTTGTAGTTGGAGTAGCAGCCGTGGAAGTAGGCCACGCGCTTCTCGGGGTTCTGGACCTGCGCGCCGCCCCGGTCGCGCCACCACTCGCGGAACGTCTCCTCGGCGAAGTCGGGGAACTCCCGCTCGCTGGTGATGCCGAGCAGCTTCTCGCCGGCCCACTGTGTCACCGACAGTCCGGTGACGAAGTTGGCAAGTCGCGGCGTCTTGCTCGCCAGTTCCGCGAAGAAGCGGTAGTTCGACAGGATCCGGTTGCGGATGTACTCGCTGGAGAGCTTCTCCATCTGCTCTTCGACGTACTCGCCGCGGGCCTCGTTGTGCATCTGCGAGAGCGGCACCGACGACGGGCACGCCGAGTCACAACGCATGCAGTTCGAACACGAGGTGATGGAGTCGTCGATGTCGTGGTCGCCCTTGCGCTTGAGCCGCCACTGCTCGGGGCCCTGGAACTTCGGCCCCGGGAACGAGTCGTCCACCTCGGCGACCGGACAGGAGGTGTCACAGGTGCTGCACTTGTAACAGGAGTCCGACCCGTCGCGGAGGTCGAGGTCGCCGGTGTCGAACACGTCGACGGCGTCGTAGTTCGCGGGGTCGAGGTCGCCGCCGGCCGCCGAGGCGCCGCCGTCCGTGGCCATCTCGTCGGCCACCGTGGATTCGTCGAGCCCCAGCGATTCATCGACCACTGTGGGCTCGTCGGGCCCCAGTGACGCGTCAGCCACCGTGGATTTGTCGGACCCCCGAGACGCGGCGACTGCCGAATTGTCGTCGACCTCGGAGTCCGCCGCGCGCGCGATCGGATCCGTGGCGGCCTCCGGGTGCTCGTACGCGGGGCCGTAGACGGCGGGCTGTTCCGCTCGTCCGAGGCGTGGAACACCCGGGGCGGCGTCGCCGTCCCGGGGCGCGTCCTGCTCGCCGCTGTCGATCGTCTCCTGTGCCTCCCGCTCGTCGGTGTCGTCGTGTGAGTTCATCGTGCTACCTCCGTGGCGGCCTCGCGGCCGGCGACGAGACCGGTCGCGAGGGAGACGCCGCTGGCTGATTTCTCGCGAGCCACGTCGGCGCCGCCGAGCGTCGCGCCGGCGACGTGGACGTTCGGGAACTGGACCTCGCCGTCGGCGTCCAGCGGCCGGAGCTGCTCGTCGGCCCGGACGCCGAACCGGGCGTACGGCTGGTCGCCGAAGGCGTCGTCGACGTACCACTCGTAGCGCTCCTCGGGGTGCGGGACGTGACAGCCGAGAACCGGCTCGCGGACGCCGTCGCGGTCCGAGTCGATGCCCTTGCCGACCAGCCCCCCCGTCGCGAGGACGACGGCCTCAGCGGCGTACGGGATCTCGGTCCCCTTCCGGTCGACCAGCAGCGTCTCGACGCGGCCGCTGGCGGCGTCGCCGGGACCGTCGCCGGCGAGTTCCCGACCGACGACGGGGACGCCGGTCTCGTACCGGACGCCGGCATCGTCGAGCGCCGCGTAGAGCCGGTCGGCCAGTCTGAGCCCGGGCAGGCTCGGGGGACCCATCGGGATCTCGAAGACCTCGGCGCCGAGGCGGTCCTCGAGTTCGGCCCGAACCGCCGGCGCCTCGTCGTCGCCGAGGAAGGCCGGAAAGCCCACGCGGGCGTCGTCGCCGACGGCGTCGAGGGGTGGCTGCACCGCCTCGGCAAGCGCCCGGCGGGCGGGCGTCCCGTCGATTGGCTCGTCCACGTCGAGCGCACGGGCGACCCGTGTCACCCGCGCGTCGTCGCGGAACACGGCCGGGAACGCCACCTCGGCGCCCGCCACCGGGAAGGGGACGCCCGCGTTCTCCAGTCGGTCGGCGACCTGTCGGGCGTCGAACTCCGTGAGCGACCGGAACCCCACGACCAGCATCGGGCGCTCGTCGCTCGCGAGCCCCGCCGCGACCGCCTCGGGGTAGCGGGCGGTCGGCTTCACCGTCCCGCCGAACGTCGGGACGAGCGCGTTCCGGTCCGTGTGCGCGCCGCGATAGCCGTCGACCACCTCGTCGAACAGCGCGAGCCCCTCGCGGAGTGCGTCGGCGCCGACCAGCCGGTAGGGGTGCCCGTCGGGGAGTCGCTCGACGGCGTCGAAGGGATCGACGAGGGGGCCCTCGGGGTCCGGGCGGTCCCTGACGCCCGTCCGGCCCGCCGTCGGCGTGCGGGTCGGGTCGTCGTCGGCCTCGGCAGGGGGGTCACCGCCGGCGGCCGCCGCGGGAGCGCCTGCGCCGTCGGCCCGTACGGGCGGGACGTATCCCAGCGCGTCGACCAGCCCGGAGGCCTGCTGGAGCGTCGACTGCTTGTGCGAGACCAGCCGGACGTCGGCCCCCTCGCGGGCGGCCGACAGCGCCGCGGTGATGCCGGCGAGGCCGCCGCCGACGACGATGACGTCGCTGGTTATGGCCATCGCGAATCCCCCTCTGTCTGGTCGGCGGCGTCGGGGACGGCGTCGGCGTCGCGCTCCGACGAGGCTCGTCTCACGCCGCCCGGCGCACCGCCGTCGGTGGCCGTCGATTCAGCCGGTTCGCCCGCGGTTCCGGACGGTGCCGGCCCGTCGTCGAACGCCTCGAACGCGACCGCCTCATCGAGCCGCGCGGGGTCGCCGTCGCGGTTCATCGTCGTCGCGTGGAGCATGTGGTTCAACATCGCCTGGGAGAGCTGTTCGCCCCAGAGCGCGTGGCGCTGGCCCTTCCAGCGCTCCTGGTAGAGCTCGTCGAGCGACTCGCGGGCCTCGGCGGCGTCGTACCCGGATTCGAGTTCGGCGGCCATCCGGTGACAGCAGAACCCGCCCTGGCAGGTCCCCATCGAGGCGCGGGTGCGCAGCCGAACCGCGTTGAGGTCGCGCCCGGCGTCGTCGATGGCGTCGTGTATCTCGGCGCGAGTGACGGCTTCGCACTCGCAGACGACCGGGTTCGGGCCGTCCGTGTCGAGCACCTCGTCGGTCCGGGAGCCGAGACGCTGGGCCGACCGGCGGCTGACCGGCGACCGAAGGCCGAACTCGTCCATCCGCTCGTGGAGTTCGCCGATGTCGTCGCTCCCAGGGAGCGACTCGTCGGCGGTGGCACAGCTCGCGCGGACGCCGAGCTTCTCGCAGACGTGGTCGGTGATGTCCTCGGCCATCATCCGGTAGGTGGTGAGCTTCCCGCCGACGATGCTGGTCATGCCGGGCAGGCCGTCGCGGTCGGCGTGATCGAGCAGGAAGAAGTCCCGCGTGATGTCCGTCGGATCCTCCGTCCCCGTGCCGGGTGGCTCGTACAGCGGCCGGACGCCCCAGAACGACCGGAGGGTGCGGGCCTCGCGGAGAATCGGGACCAGTTCGGCGAGTTCCTCGATCATCAGGTCGACCTCCCACCGATGTTCGGGATAGTCCTCGGGGTCGTCGACCTCCTCGTCGGTCGTCCCGAGGATGCAGGCTGTCTCGTGGGGGACGACGATGTCGGCGTCGCCCTTCGGCTGACAGCGGTTGACGACGGTGTCGACCTGCCGGGTGTTCATCACCGTCATCACGCCCTTCGAAGGGCGGACCTCGATGTCGACGCCGGCCATCGCACCGAGTTGCCCGGCCCACGCGCCCGTCGCGTTGACGACGTGATCGGCCTCGATGCGTTCGGTCGAGCCGGCGTCGGTGGTCGCCTTGCGCGGGCCGTCGCCGTGCTGGACTTCGACGCCGACGACTTCGCCGGCCTCGACAAGCACGTCGGTCACCTCGGCGTGGGTGGCGACCCGCGCGCCGTGGTCGATGGCGTCGGCGGCGTTCGCGACGCAGAGCCGGAACGGGTCGATCGCCGCGTCGGGGACAGCGATGGCCTTGTCGATGTCGGCGGCGAGATACGGTTCGCGCTCGCGTGCCTCCGCGGCCGAGAGCACCTCGGCGGGGATGTTGCAGGTCTCACAGCCGTCGAGTTTCTCCTGGAAGTACGACTCCGTGTCCTCCGGCCGCTTGACGAACAGCCCGCCGGTCTCCTCGACGCAGTGGGCGGCGATGTCCCGGAGCACGAAGTTCTCCTCGACGCACTCCTCGGCGCTGGCCTGGTCGGCGACGGCATAGCGGCCACCGCTGTGGAGCAGGCCGTGCATCCGTCCGGTCGTGCCATGTGTCAGATTCCCCTTCTCGACGAGGGTGACGTCGACGCCGCGCATCGCCAGGTCCCGGACGATGCCACAGCCTGTCGAGCCACCGCCGACGACGAGGACGTCGGTTGTGTATGTCACGTGTTTCCACACGTTGTGTGCGAGGCAACTTATTCTTATCTCTGGTTCCATTCTATCAGTAATAGTCGGGGGAATCGCCCGCCCGCCGTCGATTGCTCTCCTCTGAAAGCCCACTTCAGGCCCCTGCGGGCCGGCGTGTGACATTGCCAGCCAAAGATTTAAGTCCTATTGCACAGTTATCCACTCTCGGTGCCAGACCAGTAGTAAAATATTGGTTGGGCAGTGGAGCCCCCTGCGAACGGGGGCACGGAGGAGCAAACCATGCCACAAAACACGTACGTCGGAGCAATCGACCAGGGGACGACAGGGACCCGATTCATGGTCTTCGACCATGCGGGTCAGGTCGTCGCCAACGCATACGAGAAGCACGAACAAATCTACCCGGAACCCGGCTGGGTCGAGCACGACCCGATGGAGATCTGGGAGAACACGAAGACGGTAGTAAGCCGCGCACTCCGCGAGGCGGGGCTCGAACCCGACCAGCTAGAGGGGCTCGGCATCACCAATCAGCGCGAAACCACGCTCATCTGGGACGTCGAGAGCGGGAAACCGATCTACAACGCGCTGGTCTGGCAAGACCGCCGGACGACCGACCGCGTCGAGGAGGTCCAGGAAGAGGACAAGGTCGAGTGGATCCGCGAGAAGACGGGTCTCGAGTGTGACGCCTACTTCTCGGCGACCAAAGCCGAGTGGCTGCTCGACAACGCCGACCCGATCAAGCTCGAGCGGATTCGGCCCCAGGACATCCGCGAGCGCGCAGAAGACGGAGAACTCCGGATGGGGACCATCGACTCGTGGCTCATCTACAAGCTCACGGGCCGGCACATCACGGACGTCACCAATGCCTCCCGGACGATGCTGTACAACATCCGGGAGATGGAGTGGGACGACGAACTGCTGGAGGAGTTCAACGTTCCCGTCGAACTCCTGCCGGAGGTGCGTCCCTCGAGCGACGAGGACTACTACGGCCACACGGACCCGGAGGGCTTCCTGGGAGCGGAGATCCCCGTCGCGGGCGCGCTGGGTGACCAGCAGGCCGCGCTGTTCGGCCAGACCTGTTTCGACGCGGGCGACGCGAAGAACACCTACGGAACGGGCTCGTTCTTCCTGATGAACACCGGCGACGAGCCGGTCAGTTCCGACAACGGTCTGCTGACGACCATCGGCTTCCAGCAGTCCGGCGAACCGGTCCAGTACGCGCTCGAGGGCTCCATCTTCGTGACCGGAGCCGCCATCGAGTGGCTCGAGGACGTCGACCTCATCGACGACCCAACCCAGACCGCGGAGCTCGCGCGGTCGGTCGACTCCACGGACGGCGTCTACCTCGTGCCCGCGTTCACCGGCCTCGGCGCGCCCCACTGGGACGGGCGCGCACGCGGGACCATCGTAGGGATGACGCGGGGCACCCGCAAGGAGCACATCGTCCGGGCGACGCTCGAGTCCATCGCCTACCAGACCCGGGACATCGCCGAGGCCATGGAGGCCGATGCCGGCATCGAGATGAGCCGCCTGCGCGTCGACGGCGGCGCGGTCAAGAACAACTTCCTCTGCCAGCTCCAGTCCGACATCATCCAGACGGACATCGCCCGGCCGGAGGTCGACGAGACCACGGCACTGGGCTCGGCGTACGCCGCCGGGCTGGCGGTCGGCTACTGGAACGACGTCGACGAACTCCGGAAGAACTGGCAGGTCGACCGCCAGTTCTCCGCCCGGATGGAGCCGGAGAAAGCCGACCAGATGTACGGCCGCTGGGACGACGCCGTCGAGCGCTCACTCGACTGGGCCGAGGACGAGGAGGGTGAGTAGACGATGTTCGACGTCTTCTTGCAAATCCCGGTCATCGGCATGGACGTTGGCCCGTTCG
>JBDGSA010000104.1:0-16558 GCA_042217755.1 Haloglomus sp.
TCGAGTACTACACGAAGATGTTCAAGTACGGCATGCCGCCCCACGCCGGCTGGGCGTACGGCGTCGAGCGCCTCGTCATGACGATGCTCGGTCTCGCCAACATCCGTGAGGCCGTGCTCTTCCCGCGTGATCGGCAGCGGCTGAGCCCATAGGCGAAGTCTCTGGAATTTCCGCTCGCTCCGCTCGCGGGAAGTCCGCGTGGAAGCGAACGGAGTGACTCGTGAGCGCAGCGAGTCCCGCGGGACCGGCAGTGCCTGTCGCCCTCGAACAGCGCCGCCGACTTCGTTCTCGTCCTCGACTCGTTTTGCGTCGACGGCCTGCGACACGTCCCGTCGTGTGTTACCGTGAACCAACCTAGCTTTATACTGAGTGAGTACTTACTCAAAATATGGACGTCGAACACGGACGATTCCACGCAAAGCGAGAGGGAGACTTCGTGGTCTTCCTCGTCGGCATGCGGATCAACAGACTCCGGGCAATACATCGGTGGCTGCCGGTGTTCCTGAGCGCCCCGCGGATGGTCCGTGAGCAGGAGGCCGACCCCAGCGGCCTGCTCGACTCACGCGCGATGATCGCGGGGCCACGGGAGTTCCAGTTGATCCAGTACTGGGAGTCGTTCGAGGCGCTCCGAGACTACGCCCGTGCGGGCGAGGAACACCGCTCGATGTGGTCGCGGTTCAACGAAAGGTTCGGCGACGGAGCGGTCGGCATCTGGCATGAGACCTACCTCGTCCGCGAGGGCGAGTACGAGACGGTCTACCGGGATATGCCGGCGACCGGTATCGGAGACGCCGATGGGTCGACGTTGGTGCCCGCCGACGGGCAGCGCGAGACTGCCGGCGGCCGGCTCGGCGTGACCGATGGGTCGGACGTGTCGGTCGCCGCCGACGGGGGTGAGCGTCGATGACCCGGCACGCTCGCGGGATGCCGTTCCCGACCGACCTGGACGCCGGCGCCGTCGCGGGACTCGTCACGACGCTGACGCTCGGGACGGCGTTCGGCCTCGTGGCGCTGGGCGTCGACTGGTTCTGGGTCGCCTTCCCGGTCGGCTTTGGCGGCGTCCTGCCGGTCGCGGTCGGGGCCGCGAAGCGACGCCGTAGGCGTGGCGAGCGACGCGACGGCGAACGCGACGGCTGGCGTCGTGAAGCCGAAGCGGCGGTGGACGCGAGCGACGACACGGACGCCGCGCTGGCGCGACTCCGCGAACGGTACGCGAGCGGCGAACTCGACGAAGCCGCGTTCGAGGCCCGACTGGAGCGGTTGCTGCTGACGGAGGATACGGCCTCGGCTCGCACGCACGCGGCCGCTGGCCGCGCGCAATCGGGGCAGGACGGGACCGCCGAGGGCGCTGGCCAGGTCAGCGACGACTGACCGGGTACGTCTCGGGGGGCGTCACGCCCTCGGCCAGCACCTCTCGCGCGAGATAGTCGAACAGCCGCTCGCGGACGCCCTCGCCGATGTCGGTCATCCCGAGTGCCTGCACCGCGCCGACGGTACCGTCGGCCAGCGTCAGGATGAACGCGGCCGTCGACTCCGGGTCGACCTCGCGGAACTGTCCGGTCTCGATGCCCTCGCGGATGAGGGCGGCGGTGTCGTCGACGATGGCCCGCTCGTAGGCGACGAGGCGCTCGCGGAACCGTTCGTTGTGCGGCGCGTGCGACAGGAGTTCCATCATCGCGACGTTGGTCCCGCGCTCTACGTCGTCGCCGGGGTCACCGACGAGCGCGTCACAGAGGCCGTACAGCCGCTGGGCCGGGTCGCCCTCGATGTCCTCCAGACGGGCGGTCACGCGGTCGGTGGCCCAGTCCATGAACGCGAGGACGAGGTCCTCCTTGCTGTCGTAGTGATAGAAGAGGAAGGCCTCGCTCTTGTCGGACTCGGCGGCGATCTTCTTCGTCGTGAGGCCGGCGTAGCCGTGTTCGGCGAGCGCCCGCCGGACCGCCTGGACCGCCTCCTCGCGGGCCCCCTGGGGGACGTCGTCCACGCCGTCCGCGTCGTCGCCGGACATACTCGCGGATTCCCGCCCCCGGTCCATATCGCTACCCCTTCGTCACCGCTTCGAGGGACTTAGGCCATCGCCCCCCGACGGTCGGGTATGCTCATTCGCAACGCCACGCTCGCGGACGGACGGGTCCGCGACGTCCGCGTCGAGGGCGAACGCATCGCGGCCGTCGACGAGGACCTCACGGCGGGCGACGACGAAGGGGTGCTCGTCGCGACCGGGAAGCGCCTCCTCCCCGGGATGATCGACGTCCACGTCCACTTCCGGCAGCCGGGATTCGGCCACAAGGAGGACTGGACGACCGGCTCGCGCTCGGCCGCGGCGGGCGGCGTCACGACCGTCGTCGACCAGCCCAACACGGACCCCCCGACCACGACGGGCCGGGCGTTCGACGAGAAGGCCGCGTTCGCGCGGGCCTCGGCCGTCGACTACGGCATCAACGGCGGCGTCACTGCCGACTGGGACCCGGACTCGCTGTTCGACCGGCCGCTGTTCGCGCTCGGTGAGGTCTTCCTCGCGGACTCGACCGGCGACATGGGCATCGACGCCGACCTGTTCGACGAGGCCGTCGCGCGGGCGGCTGCCGAGGACGTCCCGGTGACGGTCCACGCCGAGGACGCTGACCTGTTCGCGGAGAGCGTGCTGCCACGCGGTGCGCAGTCGAGCGGCGAGCAGAGCGAGCCCCGAGACGACGCTCTCGACGGGCCCGACGACGCCGACGCGTGGAGCGCGTACCGCACGCCCGAGGCCGAGGTGGCCGCAGTCGAGCGCGCGGGCGAGGTCGCCGCCGACCACGACGCCACGGTCCACATCGCTCACACCTCCACGCCGGAGGGCGTCGACGCCGCGGTCGAGGCGGGCCTGACCTGCGAGGTGACGCCACACCACCTCTTTCTCTCCCGCGACGACCTCGACGACCTGGGGACGTTCGGCCGGATGAACCCGCCGCTCCGCGACGAGAATCGCCGCGAAGCCCTCTTCGAACGCCTCGCCGACGGGACCGTCGACGTGGTTGCCACTGACCACGCGCCCCACACGCGCGAGGAGAAGAACGCCGGCATCTGGGATGCCCCGTCGGGCGTGCCGGGCGTGGAGACGGCGCTCCCCCTGTTGCTCGCGGCGGCCCGCGACGGGCTCCTCTCGTACGAGCGTGTTCGCGACGTGACTGCCGCGAACCCGGCCGAGATATTCGGCCTCCCTCGGAAGGGTCGCATCGAGGAAGGCCGGGACGCGGACCTCGTGCTCGTCGACCCCTCCGAGACGCGGTCCATCCGGGGCCTGGACCTGCACTCGAAGTGTGGCTGGACGCCCTTCGAGGGCTTCGAGGGCGTCTTCCCCGAGTGGACGGTGCTCCGCGGCAGCGTCGTCTACGACGGGGGCGAGGACGCCTTCGCCGAGGCGCAGGGCCGGAACGTTCGCACTGACACCCGAGATACCGGCGGAGACGCGGCCTGAGGGCGCGTTCGACGCCGACCGGCTCGAAGCGCTCCGCGATGCTCTCGACGGCACGTTCTCCACCTACGTCACTCCGCCCGAGGACGACCCGACCATCTCGTTCACCCACGACGACCCGACCATCTCGTTCACCCACGACGACCCGGGCCCGTTCTCTCCGGAGGCCGAGCACTCCCCCACGGCACGCGACGGCGCGCCCGGAGATACGGGCCCGCCAGCGGCGGCACCTCCGACGACGACGGCAAAACGGAGTAGCCGAGGAGCTCGACGGGAGCCCGTGCAGAGGTGACTGATGAGATCTGAGACAATTTTATTATTTGTAAAGTTCTTCAGATAAACCCAAAATAAGAACAAAATCTGTTGTATTCCGAGGATATTCTACTATCTGCGGTTATCGGGTGAAGTGCGACCGCACCGCCGTCGAGCGAGTGGTAGTCGGTCGGGACCCGCGCGCCCGAGAGGAAAACGCTCCTGTCAGTCGTCGGCGCTGGCCGGTTCGTGGTCGTGCTCGCCCTGTCCGGCGTCGGTCGAGTCGATCTCGTGGCCACACTCCGGACAGGTGACGTGGTCGTGGCGGAGGGCGGCCGAGGACTCGCGCACCTCGCGCATCACGTCGCCGATGCGGTCTTCGGCGGCGAGTTCCTCCTCGACGGTGAGTTCGACGCCCTCCACCTCCAGGAGGAACTTCGCCACCTCCGTCACCTCGTACATCAACTCGTCCAGTTCCTCGGCGGTGAAGAAGTCACACATCGCGCCGTAGAGGAAGGTCGCACCGGCCTTGCGGACCTTCTCCTTGAACGAGGCCCGGGCCTGGTTGACCGCTTGCGGCGAGTACGTGTCGGTCATGAACGGAACCAGGTGGGGCAGGTTCTCGCCGATCTTCGTCATCTCGACGCCGGTTTCCGTGCGGAAGTCGGCACAGAGGCGGGCGATGGCCCACTCACGGGCGGTGATGTAGGTCCGGTCCCGCAGGAAGTCGTTGGCGCGCTCGTAGGTTGCGCCGTCGATCTTCTTGAACCGGTCGTACGTCCGGACGTCCTCGGGGACGTCCGGTGCCACCGGCGCCGTCGGGTTCGCCTCCCCATCGACGCGCCGGACGGCCGACTCACCGTCGCCCGGTTCGCGCGGCGTCGGCGTGGCGCTCTCCGCGTCGGTGCCCGCCGCCGTTCCTGGCCCGTCGGCGTCCGGCTCCCCGTCCGGTTGTCCGTCGGCCTCGTCACTCATACCGGGACCTCGGAGCGTGCCGCTCAAAGGGGTGTCGGCGGCGTCCGACGGGACGATGACAGCCGGCCGACGGACGTCGCCGTGAGGCGTCGCGTCGCGGCGTGCCCGGCACGCCCCCGGGGTTGAATACGCCGGTCACCGACCGTCGAATCGTGTTCACGCGCCCCGACCTGGACCCGGACCCGGGTCCCGTCGACGCGACGCTCGACGTCGACGTCGGATACACCCGGGCAGAGTACGACACTGAGGGTGAGAACGGGCCATCTGAGCGGTCGATGTGGGCACGTCGAAAACTCACAGACCGTGAAACCCACTTCTACCACACGCTGACGGACACCATCATCACCGAGTGTGTCGAACGCGGCGTTGGCACGCTCGCGGTGAGTTGGCCGGAGAACGTCCGAGAGGCCGACTGGGGGAAGACGGGGAACGAGAAACCCCATACGTGGGCGTTCGACCGGATCTGCCAGTACCTCGAATACAAAGGCGAGATTTGTGGCGTTGCGGTGCTAAAAGAGAACGAGTGGGACACCTCGAAGACGTGTTCACGGTGTGGTGACGACACGAAGTCGAACCGTGCCGAGCGTGGGTTGTACGTGTGCTCGTCGTGCGGGTTGGCGTCCCGGCCTCGGCTCCGAGCGAACTGTAGCGGTCAGTCCGGTCGCTCGCGCTCGCCGACCTCGTTTCGCAGGGTCCCGATACCCTCGTAGTAAATCTCGATCTCGTCGCCCGGTTCGACGAGGCCGGGGTTGGCGGGGGACCCGAAGGAGACGACATCGCCCGGCATCAGGGTGAACCGCTCGGACATGAACGAGACGATCTCGCGCGGCCCGATGAACATGTTCTCGGTGTTGTCGTGCTGGCGACGCTCGCCGTTGACGTGGGTCTCCATCTCGAGCCCCACGGGGTCGACGTCCGTGTCGACGACGGGGCCCAGGGGACCGCTCGCGTCGAACGCCTTCCGTGCGGTGCGGCGCTCCTGGTCCAGGCAGTCGAGATCGTTCAGGACGGTGTATCCCTCGACAACGTCGTCGACCTCGTCCTCGCCCACGTGCTTGCACCGCTTGCCGACGACCGCCGCGAGTTCGCCCGCGTAGGTGAGTTCCGAGGAGAACGAGGGGTACGGGATGGGCTGCTCCGGCGGGTGGAGCGAGACGGGCGGCTTGATGAAGAAGTCCGGCTCGTCGGGGATCTCGTAGTCCATCTGGTCGACCTTCTCCCCGAAGTTCCGGCCGACGCAGTAGAAGGCCGAGGGCTCGCAGGGGGCCAGCAGCGTCGCCTCGTCGGTCGTCGTGTCGTACGTCCCCGAATCGACAGTGACGACGCCGTCCTCGTACTCGCCGCGCTCGACTCCCGCGTCGGTCTCGATCCGTGCCAACTTGGGCATTGTCGGCGTGCCGGCCGACGCGGACAGGAACCTGTCGGTTTCCGGCGGGCCGACACGCGGACGAGCCCCTGCCGGGTCACTCGCCGGCGAACTCGACGCCCTGCCGGGTCACTCGTCGACGAACTCGACGCCCTACCGGGTCACTCGCCGGCGAACTCGACGCCCCTGAACTCGAATCGTGCGCCGTCCGTCGCCGAATCGGTCACTCCGACGCTCCAGCCGTGAGCCTCCGCGATGCGCTCGACGATGCGGAGGCCGAAGCCGGTCCCGTCCTCGCTCGTCGAGTAGGCCCGCTCGAAGACCGCTTCGCGCTTGTCGGGCGGAATGCCGGCCCCGTCGTCGGCCACGTAGAACCCCGACTGCTCGCTCGTCTCGGTGCGGAAATCGCCGACCGTCACGGTCACGCCGCGGTTGCCGTCGGTCGCCTCCGTACCGTCGCCGTCGGTCGTCCCCGTGCTGTCGGTCGCCTCCGTGCCGTCGCCGTCCGGTGACTCCGACCGCGGCGTCGGCGCCTCGTGTTCGACGGCGTCGGCGTCACCGGATTGTGTCCGGCTGTCCGCGGAGCCGTGCTCTACGCTGTTCGCAAACAGGTTCTGTAGCAACTGCCGGAGCCGGCTCTCGTCGGCACAGACGGTCCGGTCGGTCTCGACCTGGAGCCTGGCGTCCCGGGTATCGACAACGCTCCAGGCCTCGGTCGCGACCGCGTCGAGTGCGACCGGCTCGAAGTCAGAAACCGCATCCCGCTCCCGGGCCAGCATCAGCAGGTCGTCGATGAGGGTACGCATCCGGTCGAGCGCGCGCCGGGCCCGGTCGAGTTCGTCGAAGTCCTCCGTGGCCGCCGCGAGTTCGATGGAACCCTCCACCACGTTCAGCGGGTTCCGCAGGTCGTGGCTCACGACGGAGGCGAACTCCTCCAGGCGCTCGTTCTGCCGCTCGAGTTCGCGCTCGCGCTCCTTCCGCCGGGTGATGTCCCGCACCACGCCGACGGTCCCCCGGAACGACTCCTCGAATGGGAGCAGCGACACGTGGCTCTCACAGGGAATCTGCTCGCCATCGGCCGTCACGAGCGTCATGTCGTAGGTCCCGCGCTGGCGGTCGCTCTTCAGCAGCGACTGGATGAGCTCCTCCCCGGCAGCCACGTCGTCGGGCGGGAGCACGATGTCCACGTGCTCGCCGACCAGCGTCTGCGCGTCGTGGCCGGCCATCTCGACAAATCGGTCGTTGACGAACTGGAACTGTCCCCGCGAGTCGAGGACGTACACGGGGTCGCCCGAGGCCTCGACGATGCTCTCGTAGCGCTCGAGTTCGCGCTCCCGGCGCTCCAGCCGACGGCGCGCGCGGGCACCCTCGAGGGCCCCGCCGATGGTCTCGGCGAGCTCCTCCAGCACCGCCAGTTCCCGTTCGTCGAACGCGTCGCGCCGGTCGGCATACACCGCGAGGAGGCCGTGCTCAGACTCCGATCCCTGAACCGGAAGGACGGCGACGGAACGGAACTCGTACTCGGCGGCAATCTCCCGCCAGGGTTCGAAGGTCGGGTCCCCCGAGATATTCTGTTCGACCTGTGCCTCCCTCGTCCGGGCGGCCCGTCCTGCCGGGCCGCGCCCCTTGGGCGTGTCGTCCGTCCGAATCTCGACCGCCTCGAGATACGCGTCCGCGTCGCCCCCCGTCGCCCGGATGCAGAGTTCGCCGCTCGTCTCGTGGGGGTGACCGAGCCACGCGAAGCGATACGGCTCCGCCTCGGCGATCGTCTCGCAGATGGTCCGTTCGATCGCGGGCACGCTGTCGAGGCGGGCGATGCGACGGTTCAGTCCGCGGATGAGTCGGTTGATCCGTTCGAGGTCCTCTGCGCGTGCGCGCTCTCGCGTCGCCTGGACGGCGTTGCGGATGCGGTTCGCGAGAACGGCGTACTGCTCCGGCCCTTCGCCCCTCCGGAGGTAGTCGGCCACGCCGGCCGCGATGGCCTCGCTGGCGACCGCCTCGCTCCCGCTCCCGGTGAACAGGAAAAACGGAAGTTCGCCGTGGCGTTCACGGACCGTCCGAAGCAGCTCCAGCCCGTCACACTCCGGCATTTCGTAGTCGCTCACGACCGCGTCGAACCGTTCCGACGCGAGTCGGTCGAGTACCCGGTCCGGGTCGGTCTCGGTCGCGACCGACAGCCCGCCGTCCGCGCGCTCGAGTTGCTCTGCGGCCAGCGCACAGAAGTCCTCGTCGTCGTCGACGTGCAGGACGCGAACTGTCTCCGCCGCCCCCGGGACCCCATCCCCGGCACTCGCCTCAGGCATGCTCCAGTCCTTACGCTCGTGCTATATAAACGGTCGCCCAACGGTGCGTCGTCAGTCCAGGGTGGCCGACTCCGGAGCGGATGTTCGTCCGGCGAAGCCGTCCCCCCGACGGAAGACGGCAACGGGTTACAGCCCAGCGAGGCGAAAGCCCACGGCTTTCGCCGTGGCCTGAAGCCGACACGGACAGCAGGAACGGCGAGGAGTCGAGACCTACAGCGGCGCGACAAGGTCGGCGAGCGCCGCACGCGGGTCGTCAGCCTTCGCGACGCCGGAGGCGAGCAGCACGCCCTCAGCGCCGAGGTCCCGCGCGGCGATCACGTCCTCGCCGGTCGAGATGCCGGCGCCACAGAAGACGGCCACGTCCTCGTCGACGGCTTCGACGGCAGCGACGGCGTCCTCGACGATGTCGGGGTCGGCCGCCGACACGGGCGTTCCGGTACCGATGAGGGCGGGCGGCTCGACGGCGACGGCGTCGGGGCCGAGCGCGGCCGCGGCGGCGACCTGCTCGGGCGTGTTGCCACAGACGACCGTCTCGAGTCCAGCGCGCTCGGCGGCCGCGACGGCGCCGTCGACGCGGTCGAGTCGGAGGCGCCGCTCGGAGTGATTACAGAGCGTGCCGACGGCCCCGGCGTCTGCGACGGTCTCGACCAGCGTATGACCGGTGTTGCTCCCCGGCTCGACCGGGTCGATGTGCTGAGCGAACGCTTCGGCGTCGCTTCCCTCGAGTACCGTGGCGACCCGGCGGAGGTCGGTCGCCTCGGGCGCAACCGCCATGCGGGCGTCGGTGTCGGCGGCCACGTCGGCGGCCGCTTCGGCTACCGCGATGGGATTGCACGGATACGTCTTCAGGTTGACGAGGACGAACATACCGGTCCACCGGCCGCTCGGCGCAAGTAGGTACCGCTTCTTGATCACCGGTGTGAACGTCGGCGCCCCGCGGCCCGCGGACGCCCGCCTACCGCACCTCGTCGAGGTCGAGGCAGTCGTCGAGGTCGACGGTGATCCACCGCGACATCCGCTCGATGCTGCTCGTGTCGGGCGGATACACCGTCACCCGGTCCGGCTCGCCGTCGTACCGGACGAGGGTACTCGACAGCCGGGGTTGACCGTCCGGGCGCTCCGCGTCGGCGGCGGCACTGCCGTCGTTCGTCCGCTGCTCGCCGGATTCGTTCTGGTGGTTGGTCGACATACGTCCCATTTCCCTTCCCCGCGACCGCCCGGCCTGATGCCGCGCGGCCGCGAGCTAGTTTGCTCTACGGGTCACCCGATAAGGGCCTGGCGCTTGATATTTACGGGTCCGATTCAGGCTCTGGACGTGACCGGTCTGACCGAGGTCCGCGTTGCGGGGGCGGCCGCGGGCGAGCGACACGGTTGGTTCCCTGTCGAGGGCCGTTTCTACCGCATCGACTCGAGGCCGACGAAGGCGCCCGCGTCGGCAGTGAGCCACGTCGACATCCGGGACACGCTGGTCGCGTCCGGGGGGTAGACGGTCCGGCGGTCGGGACGGTCGGCGTAGGTGACGAGCGTGGCGGCGAGCGGCGGCGCGGGCTCCGGCGACGCGAACGCTCGTTGCTCGCGACCGGGGTCACGGGGCGCTGGCATCAACAGCGACTGCTGACTGAATTGTAATAAGAGCTGCTAGGAGCCGTATTGACGGCTCGATACCGGTAGGTTGAGAACCAGCGTCAGTCCTTGCGCTTCACGACGTCGCCCAGCGTGGTCGTTCCCGTCGAGGAGTCGCTCTCCCACTCGGTCTCTTCGTCGCCGCCGCCCTCGGTCAGGTCGATGTCGAGGGCGCGTTCGAGCTTCTTCTGGACGTCGTCGCTGGGGAGGGTGTCACCGTGCTCCAGCTTGCGGATGAGGCTGGCCTTCTCGTTGAGTTGTTTCGCGAGGTCCTCCTGACTCAGCCCCCGGGATTCGCGAGCCGAGCGGATGCGTTGGTCGTAGTCCTGGGCGACCTCCTCCATGTCGTCGAACATGTCGTGTCGGCGCCCCTGCGAGGAGCCGCCGCCCGAGGCGGACGAACTGGACGTCGATCCGCCGCTCGAACTCGACGAGGAAGACGAGGACGTGGAGTACTTCGTGGAAGTACTGGAATCGCTCTCGGTGCGGACCTCGGTCCCGAAGTCGGCACAGTCGTGACAGACCTCGAGTTCGGCACCCTCGATCTTCACCGTCTTCGGATCCCCCGTCTCGGTCCCGCACATCTCACACTGGACCATGTCCCCGAGTTGACCACGCCCACGCATAAAACGTGCGCCGCCGGTCGGGATTGTGTCCGGCTGCTCACTCGACTCGCTCGCGGGACGCACTTACAAAACCGCCCCCGTCGTAGCGCGGGGCATGCAGGAGACACGACGCCGCGTGCTCGACGCCCTGGCTGACGGCCCCGTCACCGGGCCGGAACTCGCCGAGCGGCTGGGCGTCTCGCGGACGGCCGTCTGGAAGCACGTCGAGGCGCTCCGGGAGGCCGATTTCGACGTCGAGGGGACCGACGAGGGGTACGTCCTTCGCGCCGTCCCGGAGTACGGCGGTCCGGCCATCGAGTACGGGCTCGAGGCGCCGTTCGACGTCGAGTTCCACGACTCGCTCGATTCGACCAACGCGCGGGCCCGCGAACTGGCTGCCGAGGGCGCCGCCGACACGGTGGTCGTCGCGGGCGAGCAGACCGGCGGCCGAGGGCGACTGGGCCGCGAGTGGGCCTCGCCCCCGGGCGGCGTCTGGCTGTCCGTGGTCTGCCGGCCGGACCTGCCCCCCGCGCAGGTACCGGTCTACACGCTCGCGGCCGCCGTGGCCGTCACGCGTGCGGTCCGGGAGGCTGGCGTCGAAGCCCGCATCAAGTGGCCGAACGACGTGCTGGTCGAGGTCGACGAAGCTGAGGGCGAGGGCGGGGTCGAGGGCGATGGCGAAGGCGAGGAGGCCGCCGAGCGGAAGCTCTGTGGCATCCTCACGGAGATGGAGGGCGAGGCCGACCGGGTCTCGTGGGTCGTCGTCGGCGTGGGTGTCAATCTGAACGTCGACGAGGCCGACCTGCCGCCCGGGGCGAACGCGACCAGCGTCCGCGCCTGCCGGCAGCGGGCGGGCCACGATGACGGCGAGGCGGACGTTCCTCGCCGGCTGTTCGTCCAGCGGCTCCTGGAGGCGTTCGACGACCTGCGCGGAGATCCCGAGCGTGTTCTCCCGGCGTGGCGCGAGTACGCCGGCACGCTGGGCCGACGCGTGCGCGTCGAGACCCCCAGCGGCGAGGTCGTCGGCGAGGCCGTCGACATCGAGTTTCCGGGGACACTCGTCGTCGAAACGGGTGACGGGACTCGGCGCGTGACGGCCGGGGACTGTGAACACCTGCGGCCCGTGGAGTGATCTAATACCTGCGCCCCGGGGAGTGACCTGGTACCGACATTCGCCCCCGCCACGGTGCTCGTGACCTCGAGTCCGACACGACGGCCCCTGCCGTTGTCACTTCTCCCGCCGTTGTCACTTCTCCTGTCGCTGCCACTTCTCCTGTCGCTGCCACTTTTCGCGCCGTTGCCACCTCCCCCTGTTCCCTGGCGCCTACTCGGTTTCCCCCGGAACCTCGCCGACCCGGACCGTCAGCACCGGGACCGCCGACTTCCTGACGACGCGCTCGGCGACGCTCCCGAGGAGAAGCCGGTTGATTCCGCCTCGGCCGTGGGTCCCCATCGTGATGAGGTCACAGCCAGTCGACGCGGCGTACTCGACGATCTCGGCGGCGGGCGACCCCTCGCGGATGACGCGCTGGACCTCGACGTCGGGCGCGACCTGGTCTACGGTCGCCTCCGCGTCCTCGAGTGCCGTCTCGCCCTCCTCCTCGAGCATCGTCTCGACGCTCTCGAAGGACGACTCCATCGGGAGGTTAGCGAACGACGCGGTGTTGACCACGTACAGGAGGTGAATAATCGCGCCGTGCTTGTCAGCCAGCGTCGCCGCGTGTTCCACGATTCGCTCGCTCCCCGCGGACCCGTCGGTCGGCACCAGGATGTCGGCGTACATGGCTGTGGCAGACGGTAGCACGGGTGGGGATTTAATCGTATGCCCCTCGCGTATCAGCGTCCGCGTCCCCCTCCGTGCTGCAGTCACGCGGTTCTGCACTGCCCGGTGTGTCCCGGGGCTGCCTGAGGGGCGTGATTTAATACGTCGCCATCGACTACCGACTGGTATGAGCGAGGACGACATCGAACACCGGCGGCTCATCATCGCCGGCACGGGGATGGCCGGGCTGACGGCGGCCATCTACGCCGGCCGGTCGAACAACGACCCGCTGGTGCTGGAAGGCGACGAACCCGGCGGGCAACTCACCCTCACCACGGACGTGGCCAACTACACCGGCTTCCCCGAGGGCATCTCCGGCCCGGATCTCATCAACCGAGCCAAAGAGCAGGCAGAGCAGTTCGGCGCCGACGTCGACCACGGCATCGTCACGGACGTCGAGAAGCGCGACGACGGCACCTTCCGCGTCGAACTCAAGAACGGCACCGTCTACACGACGGATGCGTTCATCGTCGCCTCCGGGGCCTCCGCCCGCACGCTGGGCGTCCCCGGCGAGGAGACGATGATGGGTTACGGCCTCTCGACGTGTGCGACGTGTGACGGCGCGTTCTTCCGCGGCGAGGACATGCTCGTCGTCGGGGGCGGCGACGCCGCGATGGAGGAGGCCCACTTCCTCACGAAGTTCGCCGACACGGTCTACATCGCCCACCGCCGCGAGGAGTTCCGCGCCGAGGACTACTGGATCGAGAAGGTGATGGAGCAGGTCGACGCCGGCGAGATCGAGATCATGCGGAACACCGAGCTCCTCGAGATCCACGGCACGCAGGAGGACGGTGTCGACCACGTCACGCTCGCCCGCAACGAGGCCGGCTACCCGAAGGACAACCTCGACGAACCGGCAACCGAGACGTTCGACATGGACGTCGGCGCCGTCTTCTACGCCATCGGCCACACGCCGAACACGGAGTACATCGAGGGGACGGGCGTCGAGATGGACGAGGAGGGGTACCTCGAAACGCGCGGCGGCGACGGCGGGCAGCAGACCGCTACCGCCGTCGAGGGGCTCTTCGGCGCCGGCGACGTCGTCGACTACCACTACCAGCAGGCTGTTACGGCCGCGGGCATGGGCTGTAAGGCCGCCATGGACGCCGACGAGTACCTCTCGGACCTGGAGCGGACGGGCGAGCTGGGCGTCGCGGACGCCGAACCCGAGGCGACTGCCGACGACTGATACGGTTTACTGTAAATCGTTCCCGGCGCATCGGCGCCCCGGTCGGCCGACGCACCGGTAAACTGTTACACTAAACCGTATGATTGCCACGGGACGAATGTCCGGGGACTCGCCCCCGAACGATACACGCTGTCGGACCCGGATTCTTCAGCGTCGATCCATCGGGAGATATCGATTTTCCATCAGGATGTCTGAGCGGAGAAATTCTATAATTATGGACAGAATATTGTGAAAAATCTAATTATTATTGTATTATTTTGAGAATTGGTGAATAATTCGAGCCGGGACGCTTTTACCACTGGCAGGGGTTCGAGTTCCCGTGCGCGACGTCGCGCTCCCCCTGGCGCTGTGTGCGCTGCTCGTTATCTCGGGCTGTAGCCTGTTGGGGGAGTCAGGCACTCCGACGCCGACTGCGACCGGAACCGTCTCGCCGACCGACACGCCGACCGCCTCGCCGGCCCCCTCGTTCGGTCCGGCAGTGTACGATGCGGTCGACGCTGCCCGCTCGACCGCTCGGCTCCGCGAGGCCGGCTCGTGGGCCGCTGTCCTCACCACGCGCTACCGGTCGAACCGGTCGCGGCCGGACCTGGAGGAGTACCCCATCGAGCTCACGCTCCGGGCGAACGCCACGACCGGCAACCGGCTCCTGATCGAACGCCGGGCGGACGGCCGGGTCGAGACGACCTTCTTCGCCGGCGGTCCCGGCTACGTCCGGGAGGTCTCCGCGGACGGCGACGTGGGCTACGACTGGGCCTCGCGACCGAACGAGACACTGCTTGTCGACGCCCTCACCTACCAGGCGATGGCCGGGATGCACCTGGATTCGGTGGACGACCCCGGTGAACTGCCGCTGGCGAAGGTCGGCTACGACCGCGTCGATGGCGAGGTAGTCGCGGTGTACCAGGCCAACGCCAGCGAGGTCGGATTCGACCCCGACCGGTCGCTACTGGTCCCCGAGGCGGCGCGGCTCGTCCGGTACGAACAGCGGCTCTTCCTCGCCAGCGACGGCAGACTCGTCGGCCGGAACGTCACGGTCGAGTGGGTCCACCCGGACCGTGAGGAGCGCGTGACCTACGAGCGGTCGTTCCGGCTGACGGAGGTCGGGAACGTCACCGTCGAGCGGCCGGGCTGGGTGGACGAGGCCCGACAGACCGAGGATGAATCCGCGGAGGGCTCCTGAGCACGGCGACCGAGTGCGTCGATAGCGGCGACAGCGACCAGTGTCGTCGACCGGGTGCGATTCACGCCTCGCCGGGGTCGAACGAATCGACGCCGGAGAGCTCGAACCGCGCGCCGCCCGCTCTCGACTCCGCGATGGTAATCTCCCACCCGTGAGCCTCGACGATGCGCCTGACGATGGTGAGTCCGAACCCGGTCCCGTCGGCGCTCGTCGTGTGCCCGTGTTCGAAGACCGCCGCTCGCCGATCCGGCGGGATGCCGGGGCCATCGTCGGCGACGAAGACTCCCCGCCCGGATTCGAGTGGCCCGGTGTGAATCGTGACGTCGGCACCGGCGTGGTCGACCGCGTTCTGGAACAGGTTCTCGAACGCCTCGACGAGCCGAATCCGGTCGCCGAGCACCGTGGCACCCTCGAGGCCGTCGTGCACGGTCGTCAGCTCCGGGAGACCCGCTGCGGCGTCCGCCACGACGTCGCTCATCGAGGTGGGTTCGGGGTCCCTGACCGTTCGCCCGTTCCGGGCGAGTTCGAGGACTCTTGCGCTCGCCGAACTGCTCGCACTCGGTCTGGTCGGTGCTCGCGTCTCGTTCCGGGTCGTCAGGTCACTCCGGCACCCGCGCCAGCCACCGTTCGGGGCTGTCGAGTTCCTCGTCGGTCGGCAGCAGGGTCGGGTCCGACCAGACGACGCCGGCGGCCTCGACACTCCGGGCGTCGGCGACGGCGTCGAAGAAGGCCTTGCCGCGCTCGTACTGCCGGCGCTTCATCCCCAGGCCGAGCAGCCGGCGGACGAGTTTCGACAGCGGACCACGCCCGGAGCGCCGGGCCTCGAGTTTCGCGCGGAGGTCCTCGTACTCGTCGTCGAACGCACGGTCCATCACGAGTTCGGCGTACCCTTCGACGGCCGTCATCACCGTATCGAGTTCGCCGATGGCGTCGCGGTTGAGGCTCCCCTCGGTGAGGTCGTCGACCGCCTGCTCCATCCGGGACTCGAGATGGTCCGAGAGCCAGGGTGCGGCGCCGAACTCGGCGGCGTGGGTCACCTCGTGAAAGGCGATCCAGCGGCGGAACCGCTCGGTCTCCACGTCCAGCGAGTCGGCCACCCGGTCGATGTTGGGGTGGACGAAGTAGAGCGCGTGGTCGTCGCCGTCGGCGAGCAGGAGCGGGTCGTACTGCCCGAGGACGTTGTTCCCGAGGAAGGAGAGCATCACCGCCATCGACCCGGTGTTCGTGGTCCGGGCGATGCCGAGCGCGTCGGTCTCGAGGTCGGCCAGCGGCGCCATCACCCGCCGGAAGGTGGCGATGTTGGCGTCGATCCAGTGGTGGCGGTGTTGCACCTCGACGGTCTCTGGCAGGTCGAAGCCCAGCCCTGTCACCGCCCGGACCCGCGTCCGCGCGTCGCGGACGTCGGTCGCGTACCCCCGGCGCTCGGCCGCCGTGAGTTCGATGTTCCCGCGGCTGACCGTCGCCTTCGCGGCCTCGGCGGCCCCGTCCCAGTCGACCGGGCCGTCGCCGGTCCGGGGGGCGTCGGCGACCGCACGTATCGCGCCGAAAATTGTCATACCTCAGATAGTCGTCGTCTCGGCAAAGGCCTTCCGACAGATGCGTGGCTGGATGTTGTGTCCTGGCTGTCGGGTTCGGGCCACTCGCGCTCTCTGACGGCGCCGCGGCCGACGATGGAGCCACCTCCGAAGCCCTCGCGCTCTCTGACGGAACTGCCAGCGGTGACGGGGACAGCTACGAAGCCCTCGCGCTCTCTGACGGAACTGCCAGCGGTGACGGGGACAGCTACGAA
>JBDGSA010000104.1:16658-16754 GCA_042217755.1 Haloglomus sp.
GCCCTCGCGCTCTCGACCATCCGGGCCTCGCTGTCGCCGAAAATCTCCGATTTTCGAGATCACGAGAGAGCTTCGCTCTCTCGGACGACGCTCCTC
>JBDGSA010000132.1:0-16614 GCA_042217755.1 Haloglomus sp.
GCGTCTTGATCTGGAGGTTGATGCTCGTCAGGAACATGTGGTGCATCCAGACGACGAACGACTGGATGGCCACGAGGAGCATGGCACCGATGAACCACTTGCGCCCGACGATGCGGCGGCCGGTGAACGTCTGGAAGATCTCGGCCATCGCCCCGAGCGCGGGGAAGAAGACGATGTACACCTCCGGATGGCCGAAGAACCAGAACAGGTGCGCCCACAGCAGCGACCCCCCCGCCGAGGTCGCGGCGAAGTAGGTCGTCCCGAGGATGCGATCCGCCGAGAGGATCAACAGCGCCGCCAGCAGCGCCGCGAACGCGAACAGCATCATCCACACCGTCAGCAGGATGGACCACGAGAACAGCGGCAACCGCCGCATCGTGAGTCCTTCGGCCCGCATGCGATGCATCGTGGTGATGAAGTTCACGCCGCCGACCGTGACCGACGCCGTGAACAGCATCAACCCCAGCACGGACGTGGTCGCGCCGATGCCGGGCGTGTAGGTCGGGATGTTGAGCGGCGCGTACATCGTCCAGCCGCCGGGAAAGGCACCGGACTGGAAGAACGAGATGCCGACCAGGACGCCCGACGCGAGGTAGAGCCAGTACGAGAGCGCGTTGAGCCGCGGGAACGCGAGGTCCTTGGCGCCGATCTGCAGCGGGACGATGTAGTTGGCGAAGCCAAAGGCAAACGGCGAGAGGAACCAGAACACCATCAGCAGACCGTGCAGCGAGACGGCCTGGTTGTACGCCGCGGCCGACAGCGGTCCGGCGCCCGCCGCACGGGGCGCCCAGAGCTGCAGGCGCATCAGCAGCGCCAGCACCCCGCCGAACAGCAAGAAGAACATCGCCGTCACCGTATACAGGATGCCGATGTCCTTGTGGTTCGTCGTGACCAGCCACCGCTTCAGCGAACTCGTCGCAGGCAGCCCGTGACCGTGGTCTTCGTCGTGTTCCTCCTCGTGACCGGCGTCGGAGACGGGCAATTCCTCGCCCGTCACCGTTCCTCCGTCCGCCTGTGCCTCCCGCTCGCGGTCGTCGGTGTCGTTCGTATCAGGCATGTTCACCACCTCCGCCGTGCGCCGTCGCGGTCGGCGTGGGCGTCGGCGTCGTGCTGGCCGTCGTGTTCGCGTACCACGCCTCGTACTCGCTTCCCTCCATCGCCACCACGGTCGCGGTCATGTAGGAGTGTCCCTGGCCACAGAGTTCGTAGCAGGCCGCGGTGTAGTTCCCGGTCTCGGGGGCCACGAACCACGAGTCGGTCGTGTGCCCCGGGATGGCGTCCGCCTTCACTCGCAACTCGGGGATGCCGAAGTTGTGGAAGACGTCCGCCGAGGTGACTGTCAACTCTATCTCGCGGTTCGCGGGGACGCGCATGGTCTCGGCCGTGGAGTAGCCGTTCGGATAGACGAACTCCCAGTAGAACTGGTGGCCGATGACCTTGATCTCGACTGGATCGCCCTGGGCCACCTCGTCGTTGGGCCCGGGACTGGCTTCGACGTACAGCAGCGTCCCGTAGGTCCAGAGGATGAGCGAGATGACGATGATGGCACTCAGCGCAAAGGAGAGGAACAGCTTCTTGCCCTTGCCGCCGCCGGTCGGCACCTCCCCGAGCGACGGGCGTTCGTCGTCGCCCTCGGCCGCGTGCTCGCCGCCCTCGCGGTACTTGTAGGCGTTCCAGAGCATGTAGCCCAGTACCACGATGCCGACCAGCGTCCCGAGGACGAGGAACACGGTGTAGATGCGCGAGAACACCTCCGAGCGCGTCCCCCGTGGGACGATGCCGGACTGGAGCGCCACCAGCGCCCCGTCGACCAGTGGTATCATCTTCGTCCGGGAATCCGTGCCCGGTCACTTATCGGTTACGGGGCGTGTTACCAGACGACGACCGAATCGGTGGCGCGGCCCGACACGGCAGCGTCGTGGAACGGCCCCTTCTTGTGTCCGGCTCCCGATTGTTCGCCCATGGCTCGCGAGCTGGCCGACGGTGTCTGGTTGCTCGACGTCGGCCTGTTCCCGCCGCTCGCGACGAACGCCTTCCTGCTCGACGGGAGCGCTGTCACCGGCTCGGACGGAGAGCCGTCCACCGATCCATCCGCCGATTCGTCTGCTGATTCGCCCGCCGCCGACGATGTGACCCTCGTCGACACGGGCCTCTGGTGGAACCGACCTTCGCTCGGGGCGGAACTGGCCGACGCCGGCTACGAAGCGGCCGAGGTCGACCGGGTCTGTCTTACTCACTACGACCTCGACCACGTGACGGGCCTCGGCAGCCTGCTCGACGCGGGATTCGACGGCCCCGTCTACATGGGGCGCCCCGACGTCGAACTCGTGCGTGGTGAGTGGGACCCGCCGATGGCACACCACAAGGGCGCCTTCCACCGGCTCTCGCGGCGGCTGTACACCTTCCCCGACGTCGAACTTCGGTCGGTCGACGACGGCGACCGAATCGGCGGCCTCACTGCCTTCCACACTCCCGGGCACAACCACGGCCACACCGTCTACGTCCACGAGGCGCTGTCGGTGGCCTGTCTCGGCGACCTCGTCTGGGAGGAGGGCGGACGGCTCACGCCGCCGTTCTGGCTCGACTCCTACGAGATGCGACGCGTTCGCGAGTCCATCGAGCGCTTCGACCGGGAGGCGCCCGACTTCGAGGTGGCCGCGATGTCACACGGCACGCCGTTCGTCGAGGGAGGGCGCGAGGCGATCCGGCAGCTCGCGGACGAGCTGTAGTCCCCGCGAAGAATGTAGAACTGTAGTCCCCGCGAAGAATCGTGTGCCGCGTCAGGCCGCCGCGGCGACGCGGTCGGCGACCGCCCTGATGACTGCCTTCAGAACCTCGTCTCGCTCGCCCGACAGGAACTCGATCTTGCCCTCACGCGCGCCGCGAGCGGCCACGCCGGCGTTCTCGGCGGACTCGGCGACTTCGTCGGCGATGGCACGGAGGTCGAGTTGCTGGGTCGCGCGGAGGAACAGTTCGTCCTTCGCGATTCCGATCGTGACGAAGCGGTCGCCCTCGGCCACCCGGCGGTGGAGTTCGTCGAGGAGCAACCGCTTTGGCGGGAAGTCAAAGCGGTGCGTGTACGAGTCCGTATCGAGCACGGCGAACGAAACGCCGGCGGCCTCCCGCCGCTCGAGGTTGGCGAGCGCCGTGTCCATCTCCGCCTCCATCTTGGTCTCGAACTGCGTCGCGACCTGCTCTGCGAGGCCGACGCCGTCGCCGCCCTCGTCGCGCTCGAATAGCAGGTCGATGATGAGTTCGCGCTTGTCCTCGTAGGACTGGTAGTACGCCTCCAGCGCGACCGCCTCGCGCAGTTGGCTGGCGGTCTCGGCGTCGACGCCGGCCTGCTCGGCCAGCTCGACGTACTGCTCGGGCGTGTCGTCCCAGTAGGAGACCGCGGGCAGGTGCGCCAGGTCGTCGCGGATGGCGTCGTTGATGGCGGCGGCGAGCGTCGCACCCACCGTCGTGGCGGTTCGCTCCGCGGCGTCGGGGGCGACCGTGGTCTCGACAGCCTCCCGAACTTCCTCGTCGACGGGCTGCCCGTCGATGACGACGCGCTCTGCGTCGTAGACCTCCAGCAGCCCGAGCCCGTCGAGCGACTCGCGGGTCCCGCCGGCAGCAGCGAAGACGAACAGCGGGAACTTCTCGTCGTGGCGCTCCTGGTCGCCCAGCATCCCCGTCACGTCCTTCGTGGCGTCGTCCATGTCGTAGACGTCGCCCTCGAGCGGTCGCCGGTCGAAGTAGTGGTAGCTGGCGTCGCTGGCGGCGTGTTCCTCGGCGACGAGCGGCAGGACCGCGCGCTCGATGGCCGCGCCCGCGACGTAGCCGTCGGTCGTCGCGGCGTGCCGCACGACGACGGGCCGGGACTCGGCGACCGCCCGGCGGATGGCCGTCGCGGCCTCGCGGAGGTCCTCGTTCAGGTCGGCGATGACCTCGTCGACGGCGAGCGGCTCGACGCGTTCGGGCTGGGCCTCCTCGTCCAGTGCCGCGGCCATCCGCTCCTCGACGGCTTCGCGCTCGTCGCCCTCGAGCACAGCAAGCTCTTCGGTCTCGACCTGCAACTCGTCGCGGCGGACGCGGACCTCGCCGGTCAGCCGGACGACGTCACCGGTCTCGACCTCGGGGTAGGCGCGGACGCCGGCCTCCTCGAACGCGGCACAGTCGACCACGGCCGTCTCGTCGCGGAGTTCGAAGACGGTCGGCCCCGAGGTCTGTCGGACGCTGACGATCTCGCCCTCGATGGCGATGGTGTCGCCGACGCGCTCGCGGAGCGTCTCGACGGGGGCGCGCTCAACCTCGACAGACTCCTCGGGCTCGCCGTTGGATTCGGCGGTTTCGTCGGTCCTCTCTGCTTCTCCCTCGCCGTTTTCGGTCTTCTCGGGTTCGAATTCGGATTCAGGCGCGGCTCCCTCGCTGCGGGCGTCGCTCTCGCTCTCGCTCCCGGAGGCCGACTCGTGTCCGGTTCCGGCCTCGGGTTCGGCGCCCTCGCTCAGGGCCTCGGCGCGACCCTGTCCGGCGGTCGGGGCCGGCGTGGCGCCGGTCTCGTCCCCGCGCTCGGCCTCGCCGTCGCCGCTGGTCTCGCTCTCGGTTTCGGTACTCGTCTCGGCTTCGACGCTGGTCTCACTCTCGGCTTTCCCCTCGGTTTCGCCGCCAGTTCCGGGCTCGCCAGTTTCGGGCTCGCCTGTCTCGGTTTCTGTTTCGGACTCGGCGTCCGCCTCCGCCCCAGTTTCCGGCTCTTCCTCGCTCGCTCCTCCTTCGCTCTCCTCTTCCTCGGCGAGGAAGTCGCCTTCGGGCGAGTCGATGAGCCGGCCGCGGAAGTCGCGCTCGGACTGCCGGATGGACCAGCCCAGGTCGACGTCGCCGTTGTCGCGGACGTTCGTCACCTGAACGTAGACGTGGTCGCCGGGGTCCCAGTCGAGCGATTCGAGCCGTCGGTCGAGCTTCGAGCGGTGGAGCAGCCCCGTCACGCTGTCGGAGAGGTCGACGAAGACGCCGAAGTCGGCGTATCCGTCGACGACCCCCTCGTAGAAGCGGCCCTCGGTCAACTGGCTGGGGCTGTCCCCCCGGAACTCGAAGACGACGTCCTCCTGGTGGGTGTCACAGATCGGCCCGTCAGTCGTCGTACCACAGATGATACAGTTACCCATTACTGCGAGAGAGCAGGTCCCGCTTGAAACGCCTGTCGGAATCACTCGCTACCCTGGGAGACGGCCCGCGCGGATTCCACGCTCGCCGTCGACAGAAGCCCGCGGCAGTTCTCCTCTCGAGAGGCGCTCAGCCCTCGACGGCGACGACGTCGGCGTTGTCGTCGAGGACGAGCATTCGTTCGTCACCGTCACACGCGAGCGTGACGGCGAGTTCCCACGGGTCCTCGGCCCGGACGATCGTCTGGCGCTGATCGACGACGAACCCCAGATTCCAGAGATATCGCTCGGTGATGTCGGTGCCGCGCTCGTAGAAGAATGCAACCGTCGCCGGATGATAGAGGACCGCCTCGCCAGCCGTGGTGATCAGGTGCTCGCCACAGCGGCGACACTCCCGCTCGAAACTGACCATCACGTCACCTGCTGTGCCCGTCAACTGGTCGTCGGTCCACGTGCGTACACTGGGGGGCATGTGGCCGGCACACCGCACGCAGATGTCGTGGTTCAAAAGCAGGATGTGGTGGCGGATGTACTGGTCGAAGGTTCCCAGCAGTTCCTCGCCGTCCCACGCGGCCGTCCCGGTCGGGGGGAGCTGCCAGCTCATGTACTCCCGCTCACAGCCGGGACACGTGATCCGGAAGATGCCGTCGCTGTACGTGGCTTCCAGGGGCGTCTCACAGTGCAGACAGTCGACCGACGTCTCGAACGGCTCCAGGTCGGACTGGGGGGCGAACAGTCCCGCCTCGGCCAACCGGTACAGGAGGCCGCCGGTGTAGGTCAACCGGTACCCCTCGTCCGTCTTGATGACGAACCGTCCGGTGAGCTTGTCGAGGTGGTAGTTGAACTGGCCGGAGTCGCGGAGCCCGACCGCATCGCGCAACTCCGAAAAGGAGAGGGTGACGCCGAAGCCGGTACTGTCCTCCCCGCCGTGCCCTCTCGCGAGTGCCCGAACGATCGCCATCCTGGTCTCGTTGGCAAGCACCCCGAACACGTCGGCGTGTCGAACCTCCGCGCCACCGGCGGGCGCATCAGGGTCGCTCATACGGTCTGCTATTGGTGATGAGCGATAAATCGTTGGGGGAGCGGCACCGGTCACCAGCGACCTCACCAGTTCTCGGCCAAATAAGTAAAATAAACCGAAATAACATGAATATATATTACTTTGGGTGTTTAGAACACGTGTTTGTGTCTTATTCTTCGATGACGAACTCCTTCGGGTAATCGGTCAGGTTCTCGATGCCGTCCTCGCGGACGACGACGAGGTCCTCGATGCGGACGCCGCCGACGTCGGGATCGTACAGTCCGGGTTCGACTGTGACGACCATGCCGGCCTCGAGTTCGTTGTCTTGCGTGGAGAGGCGCGGGTACTCGTGGATGTCCAGCCCGACGCCGTGGCCGGTGGTGTGGATGAAGCCCGTCTCGGTCGCATCGTCGCCGCGGAGCGTCGGCTCGCCGGCGTCCTCGTACACGTCACAGACGGCATCGTGGACCTCGCTGCCGAGGACGCCAGCCTCGATGGCCCCCAGTGCGGCCGCCTGTGCCTCGAGTGTGAGGTCGTACCACTCCTGAGCCCGGTCGCTCGGGTCGCCGACACAGAAGGTCCGGGTCATGTCCGCGAAGTAGCCCGTCTCCTTCGACCGCGGGAAGATGTCGACGATGATGGGCTCATCGGCGCGGAGGGGACCGCTACCGCGGTCGTGCGGGTCGGCGGCGTCCGCGCCACAGGCGACGATGGTCTCGTCGAGTGCACACTCGTTGCGGAGGAGTTCGATCTCGATGGCCGTGCGCACGCGCTCACTCGTCAGCGCCGCCCCGTCGTGGTGGAGGACGCCGTCGTCGACGGTGGCCTCGCGGAGGAGTTCCTCGGCGCGGGCCATCGCCTTCTCGTTTGCCTTCTGGGCGGCGCGGATGTTGTCGATCTCCGCCTCGGTCTTCACCGCGCGCACGCGCTTGACCGTCTCGTCGCGGTCGACCGTCACGTCGATGCCCTGCTCGCGAAGGCCGTCGGCAGGGCCCAGCGGCGCGCGCTCGGGCATCGCTACCGACTCGACGCCGTGCGCCCGACAGAAGGCCGCGACCGCCCGGTCGCTCCCCTCGTGCTGGCCGTACTCCTCGACGAGGTCCTGCGCGTCGTAGGCCGAGCGCCGCTCGACCGTGTCGGCGCGGGACTCCTTCACGGCGCGGCCGTACTCCAGCGCGGAGACGAGCAGGTGGGTCCCTCCGTCCCCGTCCCCGCTCGCGCCGTCGCTGTCGCCGTCGTCGTCCCTGGCGCTGTCGGTCGCACTGTCCTCGGCGCTGTCGGTCGCACTGCCCCCGCCGCTGTCGGCCTCGCCGTCCGCAGTGCCGTCCCCAGTGTCGTCGTCACCTTCGTCGCCCGCGCCGGGAACGTACAGCGTGACGTACGGGTCGGGCGCGTCGAAACCCGAGAGGTAGCGCTGGGTCGCGTCCTCTCCGTCGGCGTCGACGAGGTAGCCGTCGACGCCGGCGTCGTCGAGATACGCGTCGAGCGTCGAGAGGTCGAGGTCCATATCCAGATATGGGCGCGGGCCGAGTATATGCCTACCGGGGAATCGAGCGGAACGGGCCGGCGGCCGGCCCGTCGCCGTCTCCGAAAGCCGTTTGACGTCCCCACGAGTCGCCACGCGTATGGACGCGATTATCCGTGAGTCGGCGGTCCGGGGCGTCGCCCGCGCCCCGCCCTCGAAGAGCTACACCCACCGTGCGATCCTCGCCGCGGGCTACGCCGAGGGTGCGCTGGTGCGGAGTCCGCTCGATTCGGCCGACACTCGCGCGACCGCTCGCGCCGTCGAGCGCTACGGCGGGAGCACGGAGCGACTCGGCGAGGCTGGCGAACCCGACGATCCCGAGGGCGTCGGCTTCGTGGAGACGCCGCTCGACGCCGACGCCGGCGACCTCCTGGTCACGGGATTCGGCGGCCGGCCAGGGACGCCTGCACAGGTCATCGACTGTGCCAACTCGGGGACAACGATGCGGCTCACGACCGCCACGGGCGCGCTCGCCGACGGCCTCGCGGTGCTGACGGGCGACACCTCGCTCCGGTCGCGTCCACAGGGACCGCTGCTGGACGCCGTCGAGCAACTCGACGGTCGGGCCGAATCGACCCGCGGCAACGGGCAGGCCCCGCTCGTCGTCGGTGGCGGCGTCGATGGGGGATTCGTCGAGATTCCGGGCGACGTCTCCTCGCAGTACGTGACGGCCCTGCTGATGGCAGGGGCCGTCACCGACGAGGGCGTTCACGTCGACCTGACGACGGCCCTCAAGTCGGCGCCGTACGTCGACATCACGCTCGAGGTGCTCGCGGAGTTCGGCGTCGAGGCGCGGGCCCTCGACGATACCGGCGACCCGCTCGATAGTGCCGCGGCGGGCACCGCCGCGCTCGCCGTCGACGGCGGCCAGTCCTACGAGCCGACCGACGGCGAGTACCGCGTCCCCGGCGACTTCTCCTCCATCTCGTACCTGGTGGCGGCGGGAGCGCTGGCCGCGGACCCGGACGACGAACTCGTGGTGCAGGGCGCAAAGGAGAGCGCACAGGGAGACACCGCCATCGTGGACGTGCTCGAGCAGATGGGCGCGGACATCGACTGGGACCGCGACGACCAGCGCATCACGGTGCGGCGCTCGTCGCTCACTGGCGTCGAGGTGGGCGTGGCGAACACGCCCGACCTCCTGCCGACCATCGCGGCGGTCGGCGCGGCCGCGGACGGGACGACCCGCATCACGGATTGTGAGCACGTCCGCTACAAGGAGACCGACCGCGTGAGCGCGATGGCCACGGAACTCGAGAAACTGGGTGCGAGCGTCGAGGAGCGGCCCGACGAACTCGTCGTCCACGGCGGCGAGAGCCGGCTCCAGGGTGCGACCGTCGACGGCCGCGCGGACCACCGGATCGTCATGGCTCTGGCTGTCGCCGGCCTGGTCGCTGCGGGCGAGACCCGCATCCGCGGCGCAGAACACGTCGACGTCTCCTTCCCCGGCTTCTTCGACGTGCTGTACGATCTCGGCGCCGACGTTGCGCGCGAGGAGTAGCTGCTCGGGCGGACAGGCGCCGGACGCGTCAGAAGGTACGGAGTTCGCCGTCGATGACCCGCTCGGTGATGGCCGTCACGTCCGCGAGCTCGCGGTCGATGATGCTCGCCACGTCCGCTTCGATGTCGGCGACAGAGACGCCGTCCGCCGTGACGAGCGACGCGTCGGCGACGTGCGGGTCGTCGATGGGTTCGCCGATCTGACTGAGCAGGCGGATGCGGATCTCGCGGATCCCGCTCACCTCGTCGACGACGCTCTGGGCGATTTCGGTCGAGAGCAGGTTGTAGATCTTCCCGATGTGGTTGACCGGGTTCTTCCCCGAGGTCGCCTCCATGCTCATCGAGCGGTTGGGCGTGATGAGGCCGTTGGAGCGGTTCCCGCGACCGACGGACCCGTCGTCGCCCTGTTCGGCGCTCGTTCCGGTCGTCGTGAGGTAGATCGAGCCCTCCTCGTAGTCGTCGGCGGTGTTGACGTCGACGTGGACCTCGCGGTCCGTGATGTCGGTCGCCACCTCGCGGACGAACTCGCGGACGCCCGCGACCGCGTCGTCGTACGCGCCGAGGTCAGAGACGTAGCGGTCGACGATGGCGGCCGCGACCGTCACGTCGATGCGGTCGCCCTCGCGCTTGCCCATCACCTTGATGTCCGGGCCGACGACCGGGTTCTCGTCCGCGTAGGAGCCGTTGAGTTGGCGTTCGGTCTCCAGCACCACCTGCTCGGTCTCGGTGAGGGGCGCGTGGCCGACGCCGAACGAGGTGTCGTTGGCCATCGGAATCTGACGCCCCTCGTCGTCGAAGACTCCCTGCAGGTCGCCGCTGCCCTCGCCCAGTTTGACGTCTACCACCACGTCCGTGCCGAACTCGAGTTCGGGGAACTGTTCGGTGAGGTAGTCCCGGGCCGCCCGGAGGGCGATGGTCTCGGCCGGGATCTTCGTTCCCCGGTACTCCTTGGTCGCGCGGCCGGTGATGAGGAGGTAGATGGGCTCCAGTATCTCGCCGCCGCCGAACGCCGGCGCGGCGCTCCCGGCGACGAGTTGCGTCTCGTCGGTGTTGTAGTGGAGGACCTCGCCGACCCGTTCGAGGTAGGCCTGCGCGAGGCCTCTCGAGACGGATTCGGCGATGCCGTCACAGATGGAGTCCGGGTGTCCCAGCCCCTTCCGCTCGACGATTTCCACCTCCTGGTCCTCGACCGCGCGCCCGACGACAGGCTCGACGCGGATGTTCCGGTCGGTCATTGGTCTGTGGTTCCGCAGGCGCGGGCGTATAACTTACGGAAACACCGACGCCTCGTTTGATTACTCGGAAGCATCAGATGGGTCGGCGTCGTCGAGCAACATGCCGAGATACGAGGTCCGGAGCTGCTCGTCGGGGTCCAGTCCGAGCGTCGCCATCACCTCGACGGCGCCGTCACGCGCCGCCTCGACGGCCTCCGCTTCGGTTTCGACCTCGACGAACTCCCCGAGGCCGTCGACCCGGTCGAGCGTCACCGTGTAGCCGTCGTACGCGAAGAAGCGGCGGTGTTTCTCGACGGTCGCCGCCGGTGTGAACCCCAGCTCCGAGAGGATAGCCTCGGCCTCGTCGTCGTCGAGCACCACGGTCTCGTGTTCCCGGCGGGTCTTCGATTCGGCTTCCACCAGTGGGCCCTTGTAGGTGAGCGTCGTGGCGCGCTCGTCGTCCGTCCCGTCCGTCTCTGTGTCGGCGACCGCGGTGTCGACGGCGGTCTCCCGGCGGAGCCGGAGCGCTTCGTCCGTCTCGCCGAAGTCGCGGTGGGGGGCGTCGTAGTAGGTGTCCACCTGTCGAACGCCGCCCTGGTCGTCGGCACCGAGTTCCGCCAGCCGCTCGCGGACCCGGCCGTGGTCGGCGCGGATCTTGAGTTCGACCTCGTACATGCCTGGCTCCGAGCGTCCCTGGCTGGAAAAACACCCGGATGCGGCTGCCCGGTCCCGAAATGCGGCGTGCAGGCCCGAAACGTGAGCGTTAAGGGCGCGTCGGGAGTCGGTCCCGGCATGAGCGAGGAATCCGACGAGGAGATCGAAGAGACAGCAGCAGGAACCGACGGGGAGCCGGAGGCGCCGGACGCCGAGTCGGAGACCGAGGAGGAAGCTGGGTCGGACGCCGAGTCGGAAGTCGAGGAGGAACCCGAGGAGGAAGCAGCTGCATCGGAGACCGAACAAGAAGCCGAGGCGGAGACCGACGAAGCGCCAGAGGGGCTACAGGACGGCGACTTCGTCCGCATCGACTACACCGCCAGGACGGTCGAAGGCGACCAGCTGGTCGACACGACCGATCCCGAAGTCGCCGAGGAGGAAGGCGTCGCCGACCAGGGCACCTTCGAGCCCCGCGTCATCGTCCTCGGCGCCGGTCACCTGTTCGAGCCAGTCGAGGAGGACATCGTCGGGAGCGAACCCGGCGACACCGGCTCCGTCGTCATCTCCGCCGAGGAGGCCTTCGGCGAGTACGACGAGGAGCGCGTCCGCACGGTCTCGGCCGACAAGATCGACGAGGACGACCGCTATCCCGGCGCTCGCGTGCAGATCGACGGTGAGCAGGGTGTCCTCGAGACCATCGTCGGCGGCCGTGCCCGCGTCGACTTCAACCACCCGCTCGCGGGCGAGGACATCGAGTACGATTACGAGATCATCGAGGAGGTCACCGACCAGCTCGAGCAGGCGGAGGGCCTGTTCGGGATGTTCCTCGACATGGACCTCGAGATGCACCTCGAGACCGACGAGGTCGAGGAGACCCGCGTCGAGCAGCCCGAAGCGGAAGACGAGGAGGCTGAACCCGAGACGGCCACGGAGACAGTCGAGAAACAGACCCTGTACGTCGAGTCGAACCCGCAGCTCTCGATGAACCAGCAGTGGATGATGCAGAAACAGCAGATCGCTCAGGAGATCATCGAGAAGACGGGCATCGACCGCATCATCGTCCAGGACATCCTCGACGGCTCCGGCGGCATGATGGGCGGCATGGGTGGCATGATGGGTGGAATGGGTGGTGGCCCCGGCGGCGAGGACATCGACGAGGCCGACATCGAGGAGGCGCTCGAGGAAGCCGACATCGACGCGGACGAGATTGCCGAAGAGATCGAGTAAGCCGACATCGACGCGGACGAGACCGCCGAAGAGATCGAATGGGCGAGCGTTTCCGTCGGAGTTTTTCACCCCGGTGTCAGCCGCCGTGAACGTCGTCTGCTCTGGTTGAACCGTTCCGGCCCGTGTCACCGACCGTCACAGCGCCTCGATTTCCGCCTCCAGTTCTTCGACCGGCACCGGGTGGATCCACTCGTCGGTGCTCCAGGCGTGTCGGACGATGCCCTCCGCGTCGAGGACAAATACGGCGCGCCGGGGCGTCTTCGTCCCGGCCATCCCCTCGCGCTTGACCAGCAGGTCATAGGCGTCGGCGACGTCGCCGTCGACGTCCGCGAACAGCGAGAACGGCGAGTCGATCCCCCTGAGGAAGGCATTCATCGCGTACGGGCCGTCCCGGCCGACGCCGTAGACCGGGACGCCGTCGAACCGATGCCAGTCGGCGCGCTCGTAGCGCCGCCACCAGTTGTCCGAGACAGCCGAGAAGACGAATCCGAAGAAGATCAGTACGGCGCCGCGGTCACCCGTCGCCGACGCGAGCGTCCGCGCGCGGAACGTCTCCCCGTCACACAGCAGCGCCTCGAACGCGGGGGCCTCATCGCCCTCGGTCGGATGCATGGTCCGGGTGTCGAGTGGCCGTGGCAAAAGCGTGTGGTCGGCGGGCGGCCCGGCGAATCACTCGGTCTCGTCCGCCCGGCCCTCGAACACCGCATGCCCGGGGATGTCTCCAGTGCCGTACCACTCGTCGTGGACCGTCGGCGAGAGCCCGGCGCCGGCGACGACGCCCGCGACGAACGCGGGGTCGAAGCTCGTGAGCGTGTGCCGGTCGACGAACCACTCGCCGTCGGGCGTCAGGACCAGTGAGTCCCACCGGTAGCGACCCTCGTCGGTCTCGTAGTTCTGGACGAGCCGGGCGTAGAAGCCGTCACCGCCGGGGTCGGGATGCGCGCGGAAGCGGGCCGGTGACTCTCCGTCCCTGTCCCCATCCCCGTCCCCGTCTTCGAAGTCGACGTCAAGTGTGTCGAACAAGAGCAGGCCGCCCGGCGCGAGGCGGTCGGCCATCGCACGGACGGCCGCGCCGAGGTCCGATCTGGGCAGGTGGTTGACGACGGTGAACGGCGCCCAGACGAGGTCGTACCGCCCCTCGACCGAGAGGTCTGGCAGCGCGTCGGTCGCGTAGGTCGCGTCCGGGTTCTTCTCCCGGGCGCGTTCGACCATCGCCTCGTAGCGGTCCACGCCCGTCACGTCGAACCCCGCCTCGAGCAGATGCCGGTCGTGTTCGCCGGTGCCACAGCCGACGACGAGCGCCCGGTCGCCATCGCTCCCGACCGCCTCGAACCTGTCGAGTACCCACGCCGCCTCCGCGGCGTAGGACTTCTCGGCGTACAGAGCATCGTAGGCCTCGGGATGCGCCGCGTAGAGAGCCTCCCTCATGCACGGCACGTCGCGACTGGCCGTCTTGAAACGTGGGGGCGGTGTGTGACAGCGTCAGGACAGTAACAGCTGAAATTGCTAAGTTATATCATAATTGCCGCGATTAATATTTTCAATTGAAAAATTAATATACCATGGATAATTTCATCAGATATCGAGGTCGCTGAAGTCCGCCTCCAGTTTCTCGCGGTCGTCCTCGTCCAGTTCGGCGATCGCCTCCTCCAGCGTGTCCTGTTCGACGTCCGGCTCCGGTTCCGGGACGCTGTCGGGGTCGGTCTCGACGTGGTCCATTCCCTCGTAGCCTTCGGGTGCCCGGTTCCCCGCCGCGAACCACTCCTGGAAGGCCTCCTCGAACGCCTCGCCGTCACCGCGGTACTGCGAGCCGCCGGCCTCGCGGTACCAGTAGAGGAAATCCGGCTCGTGTTCGTTACAGAGGATGACCTCGTGTAGCGGCTCGCCGTAGACGACGCGGGCGACGTTGCACTCGCGGAGGTTCTCGTCGCCGTGGATGAGCCAGCAGGCGTCGCAGGGCTGCCCGGCGACCACGGAGAGGCGGACCAGCCGGTCGCGCGTGTCCGGGGGCAACTGGTCGATGGACTGCAGTTCCCCGTCGTCGGTGAAGACCTCCTCCTCGTCGAACCGCCAGCCGCGCAGACCGATGCTCACCTTGCCCATAACCGGCGGTAGTCGGTGCCATCGTATAAGCGGCGCGTCCTGCCGACGGCGACGGCGACAGCGACGGCGACTCGCGGTCGGGGTGGCGGCAGACCGGTTGGCGCGTTCGGGCAACGCGATGTGAGCGGGTTCCGACAACGCAATACCTAATCCGTGGCCGTGCCAGCACTGTGGCATGCGACACGTTCGCTTTCGCGACTACGCGGGCAACGTCCGGACAGGCGAGTGGACTGGCGAGGAGGGCGCCGAGATCACCGCCCATCCCGGCCACGGGAGCCGTATCGCCCTCGAGAGTGAGACATTCGCCGTCGACGACGTCGAGGTCCTACCTCCCTGCGAGCCCTCGAAGGTCGTCTGTATCGGGCTGAACTACGCCGACCACGCGGACGAGCAAGGCGAGGAGGTGCCGGACCGGCCGCTGTTGTTCCTCAAGACACCCAACACCGTCACCTCGCACGGCGAGACCGTCGAACTCCTGGCCGACAAGGACCGTATCGACTACGAGGCCGAACTCGGCGTGGTCATCTCGGACCCGTGTCGGAACGTCTCTCCGGGCGAGGCCGAGTCCGTCATCGCGGGCTTTACCTGCGTCAACGACGTCTCCAACCGCGACGACCAGGCCCTCGAACAGAACTGGGTCCGGGGGAAGGCGTTCGACGACGCCTGCCCGCTCGGCCCCGTGCTGGCGACGCCCGAGGAGGTCCCGCGCGACGCGGCCGTCGAGTGCCGGGTCAACGGCGAGGTCCGGCAGTCCTCGTCGCGCGAGGAGTTCATCTTCTCCGTCCGGGAACTCATCGCGGAGATCACGAACTACATGACACTCGAAACTGGCGACGTCATCTCCACGGGGACGCCCGCCGGCGTCGGGCCTATCTCTCACGGCGACACTGTCGAGGTCGAGGTCGAGGGTGTCGGCACGCTCCGCAACGAGTTCCGGGCGCCCTGAACGACCTCTCGCCCTGAACGAGTTCTACGCTCCGAACGAGTTTCACGCCTCCAACGGGCCGGGATGGACGCCCGCACACCGGGCGGTGATCCACTCCCGGGACCTACTGCCCCCGGAGCGGGAGCATGACTTATCCTTGTTCGGACGGGACGCAGACCTATGGCCCAGTCCCCGTCTACCCTCCGCTGGAGCGACGGCGTCGCTGCTTTGCTGGTACTCGCGAGTGCCGGTGCCGCCCTCCTGGTATACCCCTCGCTCCCCGAGCAGTTCGCGATTCACTTCGACGCCTCGGGGTCGCCCGACTCGTTCTACGGCAAGGCGATCGGCGCCGCCGTCCTCCCCGCGGTGAGTATCGGCATCTACGTGCTGTTCCGGGTCCTGCCACACATCGACCCGCGAGGGGAGAATATCCGTGCGTTCCAGCCGGCGTACGACACTATGATGCTGCTGACGCTCGCCTTCCTTGCCTACCTGCAGGGGCTCCTCCTGGCGTACAACCTCGGCATCGAGTACCCGCGGGACGCGGCCCTTCTCGGCGGCGTAGGGCTGCTCTTCGCCGGTATCGGCGTCCTGTTCCGCCGTGCCGAGCCGAACTGGTTCGTCGGCATCCGGACGCCGTGGACGCTCTCGGACGACGAGGTGTGGCGCCGGACACACCGCGTGGCCGCGCCGCTGTTCGTCGTCGCGGGCGCGATCGTCGCCGTCGGCGCGTTCCTCCCGGTCGGGACGGAGTTCGTGGTCGCCGTCGCGGCCGCGATCGCGGCGCTCGTGCCGTCGGCGTACTCGTTCGTCGTCTATCGTCGCCTCCAGCGCGAGCGGGGGCACGACTCCTCGTCGGCCTGAGTGACCCCTCTCCGGCCTGAGTGGCCCCCTCCGCCTGGACGGTCCTCCTCAGCCTGGGCGCCCAGAACCAGCGTTCCGCGTCCTCGGTCGCATCCACTCCGGAAGCCAAGACCTAAGTTTAGGTTTGCCTAATCGGGTCGCGTGACTGCGAGCGACGGCCGGGACCGGACGCCGAGCGAGCGGGCAGACGCCTGCGTCGTCGGGAGCGGACCAGCCGGCGCACTCGTCGCCCGCGAACTGGCCAGGGCCGGGTACGAGGTCGTCGTCCTCGAGGCCGGGCCGCGGTTCGACCGGGAGGAACGGATCGAGCGGATGGAGCAGTCCATCCGGCCGGCCTGGGACGCGGGCGACGTGTGGGAGATGGGCGGCGCGCGCGACGCCTACAGTTCGACGGGCGAGCGCCACTACCCGCTCAACCAGGCCCGCGTCAAGGGCGTCGG
>JBDGSA010000189.1:0-3008 GCA_042217755.1 Haloglomus sp.
TGCCGATGATGCCGACGTTGCCCGAGAGCCGGACGTAGTCGAAGCCGTACTCGTTTGCCTTCGCCTCGAGTTCGTCTTCTGCGGTCTCCTCTTCCATCTCGGCGAGGTCCGGGTGTCGGAAGAGGGCGTCCTCGTCGATGTTCATGACCGCGTCGGCCGCGATGACCTCGTCGTCGCTCGTCACCATCAGCGGATTGATCTCGGTCTCGGTGGCGTCGCGTTCGTCCCAGAGGTCGTACAGCGTCGTCAGGACGGAGGCGACGTCGCCGGCCACGTCGCGGTCGACGCCGGCGTCGTAGACGGCCCGGCGGGCCTGGTAGGGGTGCAGGCCGAACGCGGGGTCGACGTGCTCGCGGGCGATGGCGTCGGGGTCCTCGGCGGCGACCTCCTCGATGTTGACGCCGCCGCGCGTCGAGACCATCGCGACAGGCTTGCCCTCGTTGCGGTCCATCGTGACGCCGATGTACAGTTCGTTGACGAAGTCGACGGCCTCCTCGACGAGGACGCTGTCGACAGAGAGTCCCTTCAGGTCCATCCCGAGGATCCGGTCTGCGGCCTCGCGCGCCTCGTCGGCATCCTCGACCAGTTCGATGCCGCCGGCCTTGCCCCGGCCGCCGACCTGTACCTGTGCCTTGACGGCGACGGGGTAGCCGATCTCGTCGGCCGCCGCGACCGTCTCATCGACGGTCTCGGCGAGCTGCGAGGCCGGTGTCGGAATGCCGGCGTCGGCGAAGACGCCCTTCGCCTGGTACTCGTGGAGTTTCATCTGACGGACGGACCTTCCCATGACGGCGAGTTAGTAGTATCGAAACCGGGCATGACCGGGCGGCATACCGAGAGCGCCACCGTCTGAGGGCGCGACCGTGGCGACCCGACGGCAGGGCGATTTGAGGGGGGCATCGGCCCGTAAGGGTTACACCGCCGGCCACGAAAGGGGGCGTATGAGCAGTACCGCCGACGAGCAACCGAACTCCGGCGAGACGGGCGAGGAGCGCCCCGAGATCCGCGTCACCGAGGAGGCCGCAGAGCAGGCGCTCGACCTCCTGACCGGCGAGGACATGGACACCGACATCGCAGGGCTCCGCCTGTTCGTCCAGCAGGGCGGCTGTGCCGGCCTCTCCTATGGGATGCGTTTCGACAACGAGCCCGAGGATGACGACACCGTCTACGAGCACCACGACCTCCGGGTCTTCGTCGATCCGGCGAGCATGAACTACATCGAGGGCTCCGTGCTCGACTTCGAGGGCGGCCTGCAGGGCGCGGGCTTCACCGTCGAGAACCCGAACGTCGTCTCCGAGTGTGGCTGCGGAGAGTCGTTCCGCACCTGAGGCGCCCACTCTTACGATACTGCGCCACGAATGCCCGGTGTTCAGCCGCCCGTGCCTCGCGGTCGTCCAGCGTGGGGTCGATGTCGGCGAACGGCGGAAGACAGGCCATCTGGTCCAGCCGGAAGGCGAGTCGGTACGCCCGCATCCGCTCGCGGGTCGCCGCGTCGAAGACCCACCCATCGCGACGCTCGGCGTATCCGTCCCAGAGTGCCCGGCGTAACTCGCCCGCTCGGCCAGCCGCCGCGTCGGCGTCCGTGTTCAGGTCGGACTTCAGCGGCTTCGACTCCGCGTCGACGAGGCTGAACTCGGGCGGGGCGGCCATGAGGTTCGCCCAGTCGAGAACCGCGCGCGTCTCTCCGGTATCGGGGTCGACGACGAGGTTCCCATAGCGGTAGTCCCTGTGACAGTACGTCGGCGGCGCCGGGGGCGAGAGTTCCGGAACCGTCTCCTGGAGGTACGCCCGAAGGTCGGGGACGAGGTCCGCGAACCGCTCGGAGTCCACCGCGAGGTCCGGAAAGTATCCGCCCTCGTCGCGGAGCCGGTCGAGAGTCTCTCCGTAGGAGTCGAGAAACCAGTCGTGGAACGACTCGTAGCTCGGTTCGTCGGCGGTGTCGAGGACCGTCACCTCGCTGCCTCAGCCCACGAGGTCGCCAACCGCGGACAGCGGGCCGAGCGCGTGGAGTTCCGCCAGGTGCTGGCCCGCCTCGCGGAACACCGTCTCGCGGACGTCCGGTGGCAGGCCCGGCGCTGCCTTCTGGTCGAACGTCGTACCGTCGACGTACGACATCAGAAAGAACGGCGCGGGGAGTCGCTCGTGCCGAGGACGGGCCCCCAGTACCGTCGGCACCGGAATCGCGGTTTCGCGGTCGAGCAATGAAAGGACTCGCGGTTCGGCCCGGGCGCGATCGTCGGCCAGCGGGTGGGAACTCGTCGACGCCTTGAGGACGACCGTCCGGGAGCCGTCGGGCGTCTCCACGTCGACGATGCTCGTCGCGTTCACCCCGTTCTCGATGGGCGTGATTGCCCGTGGCTCCCAGGCTGGTCGCAGGTCCCGGACCATGTCGACGAGCGTCCCGTCGGAGATGTCGGCGTGGTCCATCCTGCCGGCGGAATCGTCCCTTTCCGACTGCCGGATATAATGCTGTCGGCGTCACGACGTTCGGTGCCCCAGCACGCCGGCCGCGACTAACAGCCCGGACGGACAGCCCGGATGAACGGACCAGACGAACTAAGGAAGGGTATTACGATAGTGGAGCGAATATATACACAGTTGCGGAAATAAATCCTGAATGCATCCAATTAGTGTATAATTTCTGAAATAGCGGCAAAATTCGGCCGCAGAGCAGCCGCGTCGGGGGGGCTGGTGCCCGGTGACTCGTCACTCCAGTTCGAAGGCGACCTCGAGTTCGGCCTGATACTCGCGGTCGCTGACGCTGGCCATCTCGACGCCCTGGCTCTGAACCTCGGCCCAGTGGATGTTCTCGAGTGTGTAGTCCGCGCGGTCGAGCGCGTTGTCGACGGCGGCTTCGAAGCTCTCCTCGCTGGTGCCGATGAGGGTGATCTTCTTGTAGACAGGCATGTGCAGGCGCAGATTCCCCCGGCTCCCAATTAAAGATGTGTGCCCGACTGCCGGGTCGAATCGCGGGCACCGGGATCCTCCGCTGGGTAGAGGTCGCGAAC
>JBDGSA010000189.1:3108-4639 GCA_042217755.1 Haloglomus sp.
GAATCCCTCGTTGGGCTCGCTCGTCGCCCTCAGTCACCAGATCGGCGTCCCGTCGCTCCGTCCAGCCGCTGAGCGATGGCGCCCGCGACGTCCGAGAGGGGGGCGGTCCCCCAGACCGCGACGGCGATCGCGCCGATAGTGTCGAAGACGAGGTCAAGCATCGAGTCGTCGAGCCCGTACTGGGTGAGGACAGCGCCACTCCCCGTCAGGGCGGCCACTTCGCTGATGGTGAACTCGATAACCTCCCAGAAGACGCCGAACGCGAGCGTCAACAGCAGGATGAACGCGAACATGAATCGCGGCGGGAGGCGGACCTTCGGCGAGTGGAGATCGACCGCGCGGGCCGTCGCGTAGCCGGCCGCCGCGACCACTGACGCCGACAGTGTGTGCGTGACGTGGTCGTACCACCAGACGCCGGAGTAGAGGTTCTGGGGCGAACCGGGGTAGCCAACGACGCCGACAGCGTGGAGGAAAACCGCGCCCGTGATCCACAGCGTCAGCGCGGGATCCATCGGGATGCCGTAGTCTCGCTCGAGGATAGGGACGAGTTGCGTGACGCCCAGCGCGACGGCCGTATTGACGACGATGCCGGTGTCACGGTCCCAGATACCGACGAGGAGGATACCGACGAGGACGAGTTGCATCACCCACGCGAGGCGCGCCTGGGTGTGCGGGCTGATACCGAGGTACTCGCGGAGTCGCATCTCACCGGTCCTCCTCGCGTCGGTCCTCGCGCCGTGCCTCGGCGAGTGGCGCCTCCGCCGGCCGCTCGGCGACGTACTCCTCGAACGACTCCTGGTCGGCCTGGAGTTCCGCCTCCACGTCGGGAGGCAGCCGCTCGTGGCGCGCACGACGGCGCCGGAAGTAGCGGTCGAAGACGATACCGGCGCCCACGCCCGCGACCGTCGAGTAGACGAACTCGAGCATCACGTTCCGCTCGACGACGTGCTCGTCGACGCCGGGTTTCAGCAGGAAGTTCGTCCCGAGCAGCGTGTCGGCGGCGAACCGGGCGACGGCCCAGACGCCGGCCGCGGCCATCGTGGCGACGACGACGAAGACGACCGCGAAGGGGGCGTTCATCTCGACCGGCGTGAAGACGTGGAGGTTGACCGCGACGATGAGCGCGACCGCCGCGACCGCGAGATAGGTCGCCAGCGCCCCCGTCCCGACCTGGGCGACGATGGTGAACGTCCGGGCGAACAGCGGGAACGCCGCCAACGCCAGCACCTCCCACGGGAGCATCGCGAGCGGGCTCCGGAATCTGACCGGAGGCTGGAGAGCCAGCACGACCACTGCCGCGGCGAACAGGGCCCACGACAGTTCGCCGATGGCCGCGTTCCCGACCGCGACCAGCAGAACGAACCCCACGAGCACCCACGAGAGCAACGCGTTCACCCGTTCGTCTTCGACGAGACGGTCCAGTTCGGTGGCCATCGGGTGGTAGTTCGAGCGCGACGCTCATATCGTTCGGGGACAGGACCGCGTTCGACTCGGCGCCCCGGCCAGTTCAGCCGAGCCACTTCAGCCGAGC
>JBDGSA010000189.1:4739-16550 GCA_042217755.1 Haloglomus sp.
GGACCGCGTTCGACTCGGCGCCCCGGCCAGTTCAGCCGAGCCACTTCAGCCGAGCAGGAGATACGCGCCGGTATACGCGCCCGCGGCGAGCGTGACGGCGGCGAGTCCGGACAGCGCCGCCCGCTCGAGACCCGGCCAGTCGTTCGGCGTCGCCCGAACTTCCCGAACGGCGGCGACGCCCGCCACGACCAGCCCCACGCCGAGCAGCGGGAAGACGAAGTGATACGACACCTCCAGCGTCGGTGCCGGGAGGAGCGCCGCGGCGCCGGCGTAGCCCACGCCGACCCCGGCGCGACGGTCGATGCGACGAGTGAGCCGGCCGACGGCGGGCGGCGCCGCGAGCGGACTCGAAAGCGCGTCGTCGCGGAGCCACACCAGCACGAACGCCGCCAGCCAGGCCGTCGCCAGCTCGGCGAACAGCGCACCGAGCAGGTGCAGCGTCGGGTCCGGAGCGAGCGCGACGCGCTCCGCGAGCACCGTCACATCGAGCGGATACAGGAGCGCCGGGGGCTCGCCCGTGAAGAGGTCGCCGAACGGGTGCGTCAGCGTCCCGACGGCGGCCGCGGCGGCGACAGCCAATGGCCCGATGCCGAGACGGACTCGACCGACGCGTGCGAGGCCGAGACAGGTCGTCGCGAACGCCGCCAGCGCGACCGCGCCCAGCGGGCCGGTGACGACGAGCGCGACGGCGACCAGTGCCGCGAGCAGGGTGACGGCACCGAGGCGTACCTCGCGGCGCCCCGTCGCCCACCAGCCGGCCGCGAGGCTCGCGGCCGCGCCGACGAGCAGCGAGTGTGTCACTGAACGGTGGATCCGGTTGCCGGCCTGCCAGAACTCCGCCGCGGCGTCGAGCGGGCCACTCGCGCCGAGAACGCCGACCGGCGCGTAGAGGATGTCGACGTCGGGTGCGAGACCGAAGGCGCCCGCGAGTACGCCCAGCGCGAGCGCCCGCTCGCCCGACCAACCCCACAGGTAGGCGGCCGCCGCTGCGAGTGCGAACGCCAGCAGTCCGTGGCCGACAAACATCGGCCGGACTACGGCGCCCGGCGAGATAAGCGACGCGGCCGTCGTCCGGTGTGGCACTGTCGCGACCCCGGCAGCCGGCGTGGCCTCGACGCGACCTGGCAGCCGGTATGGCCTCGATGGCCGTCATCCGGCGTCGCCTCGACGCGACCCCGGGGCCGCTCGGCGCTCAGACGTCGAGGACGACGTACGCTTCGTACCCGTCGTCGGTCTGCTCGACGCGCATCTCGGAGTAGGTGACGGCCTTCACCTCGCGGGCGCGAACGCGGTCGAGGGGCACGCCTCGGAATCGCCCCCGGAGTATCCACTGGCCGTCGCGGAAGAAGACCTCGGCCTCGTTGTCGACCGGCAGGACGTGTTCGACGTCGCGCTGGTAGATGAGGTCGTCGAGGTAATCGAAGAGCAGCGCCTCCTCGCTCTCGCTGTGGACGCCGATCTGGTAGCACTCGCCGCCGTCGGGAATCTCGTCACACATCGCGGCCGCCAGCCCGTCGGCCGCGGCCGCGAACGTCTCGCCCAGTGTCTCTCCCTCGGCCGCGACCGCCACGTCAGCGGTGTGTTCGCGAAGTTCGAAGCTCACTGGTCCTCTCCCTCGGTCCACCCTTCGCGGTCGGTCGGGAACAGGTCGTCACCGTCGCCCTCACCCGCACCCTGACCCCCGCCCTCGCCGTCCGAGTCTGGGGCGTCACCTTCGCTGCTCCCCTCACTCGCCATGACGTCACCTTCGCTACTCCCGTCACCGTCCGTGGCGTCACCTTCGCTACTCCCGTCTCCATCCGTGGCGTCACCTTCGCTACTCCCGTCTCCATCCGTGGCGTCACCCTCGCTGCCCCCGTCTCCATCCGTCGCGTCGCCCTCGCTGTCGCCGTCGTCACGGCGGCCGCCGGCGCGGTCGACGGGCGGTTCCGGCGTCGTTCCGCGCGTCCGCTCGTCGGCACGGCTGGATTCGGCGGGCGTTCCCGTCGTCGCCCCGATGGTGCCGTCGCCGCGCTCGAGGTCGGTCGGCGTCGTCGCGTCGCCGTCCGCGCCCTCCGTGCGGCGCTCAATCTGGTCGGGCGTGTCCGAGAACTCCGGCGCGACGTTCCGCTCGTAGGTGGCACGCCTGGTGTCGCTGGCCTCTACAGTGCCCGTCGACTCCGGCTGGCTGCCGTCCTCGACGCGGCGGAGGCGCGCAAGCTCCTCCAGTTGCTCCTCACTCAGACCCCGCATCGCCGGGCCGGCGTCGCCGATAGCGACTCCGCTGGTTACGATGCTCCGGATGCCCTCCTCGACGGTCATATCGGTGTCGACGACGCGGTCCGTCGAGACGTGGATGACGAACCCGCCCATCACGGGATTTGGCGCCATCGGCATGAACAGAGTGACCATGTCCTCGTGACCGGTGTCGGATTCGAGCGTCGAGGGGGTCTCGGCCGTCTTGAACGCGACCGTGTACGACCCCTCGACGGGGTACTGCACCAGCTTCACGTCCTGGAACGACTCCGTGTCCGAGTCGAGCAGGAGCTCGGACATCTCGTTGAAGCTGGTGTAGACGGAGCCGATGCCGGGGATGGACTCCATGAAGCCGTCGAACTGCTGACCGACCGCGGCGCCGCGCTCGGTGAACTCGGCCAGGAATCCCACGACCAGCATCACGACCATCAGCAGGGCGACCGTGATGGCCTGGACGATGAGTTCGCTCTGGAACGGGAGGTTCGTTACCGCGGTCGTCGAAATCGGGCTCAGGGCGTTCGAGAAGAAGTTCACGACGAAGCTGAGCACCAGCAGTGTCACAGCCAGCGGGAGGATGATGGCCGCGCCGGTGACCAGCGACTGCCGGAGCAGCTCCCTCGGTGATTTCCGCCGCCCGACGATCTCTGCGTCGTCGGGGTCGAGCACACTCATTGTCCCGGAGTCGGAGGGCGTCCGCCTAAGGGGTTATGGCCCCGCTGTCGCCGGCCACGGAGCCCCTGGAGCCGAGGGGACCAGTTGGCGGTGGAATTATATCCAGTCGGGCACGTACGTCGGTGGTAGTGAGTGTCAACATCGAGTTACGCGTCGTGGGGCCCGGCAGCGACGACCTCGTGGGCGACGCGTGGGACTTGAAAGAGCGCATCCGCGCTCGCCACGGCGTGCTCAAGCAGCGCCGCGGCTTCTTCACCGACGCCTACCGTCGCTCGACGGTGTACGCGCTCGTCGCGTCCGGCCCCGACGAGGAACTCGTCGGCTTCGCCGCCACGCGCCGCGACGGCTACATCCTCTTTCTCGCGGTTGACCCGGACTGGCAGGGAGAGGGCTTCGGTGAGCGACTCGTCGCCGCCGTCGCCGACGACCACTCCTCGGTGACCTGCCACGCCCGCACCACCAACCAGGACGCAATCGACTTCTACAAGCACGTCGGCTTCGAGGTCGAACGTCGCGTCAGCAACTACTACGAGGATCGGGGCGACGCCTACTACCTCCGGCTCGGAGACGGAGGACTGACCGAGCGCCTCTCGAATCTCGTGCGGCGGTGACGCGGGCGCGACCACGCGGGGCCGCACGAGGCTGCACGGAGACCCGGGGCCGCACGGGGCCGCCGTTCGGGCCACCGCGTCCGCCTCCCCCTGTCCTCTCTCCTCGTCTTCTCTCTCCCTCGTCCTCCTTTTTCACTTCGCGAGGCCGGTCTTACTGCCCCAGCATCTGCTGCCAGAACTTCGTCGCGTCCATCGACCCCTCGAACACGTTCTGCATCGTCTGGAGGCTCTCCTGAGCCATGTCCGGAGGACTTCCCTCGTAGACGAATACCGCTCGCTCGTCTCTGTCGTCGTCGGTGAAGACGAGTTCGAGTTCACCCAGTTTCCGGTCGAAGTTCCGCTCTACCTGGTACTCCTGGTCGACGAAATAAGAGAAGGTCAGGCGGGTGAACGACTCCCACCGGTTCGTCTCGACGCGGGTCTCGAATCGGCGCTCGTCGCTCGACATGTGTTCACACTTCACGACAGACGACTAAAAGCGTGTGCCCCTCGCGGCCCACTCGACCGCGCAACGCCGTCTCACAGGTCGACCGTCGTGCCGATGTCTCGTTCCTCGGCCCGCTCGAACAGGTGTTCGGCGGCCGCGGCGTCGAGGACGGCCGTCCCGACCGAGCAGACGACGAGCACGTCGTCGGCCGCCTCCCGGTCCGCTTCGCCCCCGAAGACCGCCGAGAGGGGGTGGAAGTCGTCGGCCGACAGCCCGGCCGCGACAGCGTCGCCGGTCTCGGCGACCTCCGCGGGCACGTCCGCGAACACTCGCGCCGCGCGCTGGAAGACGGCGGGAGCGAGTTCCTGCATTGCGGCCGTGTAGGCACCGACCGCGACGACGACCGTACCGTCGGCCAGCGCGTCCGCGGGGAAGACGGGTTCGGTCGCGGTGGTGGCGGTGACGACGATGTCAGCGTTCGTCACGGCAGCGCGAGGCGTGTCGACCGCCTCGGCGTCGAGGCCGGTCTCCCGGAGATCGGTGGCACACTGCTCTCGAGAGTCGCTGGGCGAAAAGACCCTGACGCGCTCGACGTCGGTCGCGGCGGCGACGGCCCGGGCCTGCCAGCGTGCCTGCGTGCCCGCCCCGACGAGGCCGAGCGCGACCGACTCCCCCGCGAGGTGCCGGGCCGCGAGCCCACCGATGCAGCCGGTCCTCGCGTTCGTCACGTCCTCCCCGGCCATGAATCCAGCCGGGGCCCCGGTGTCGGCTTCCTGCAGGACGAGCTGGGCCTGCACGGTCGGGAGTCCGCGCTCGGGGTTGTCCTCGTGGACGGTCGCGAGCTTCGTGACGGTAAAGCGGTTGCCGTGGATGTACGCCGGCATCGTGAGGCCCGTCCCGAGTGGCGTCCTCGGACGCGATTCGTCGAGTCCCTCGCCGATGGGGTAGTGGGGTCGGTCGGGGCGTTCGACCTCGCCGCGGCCCTGTCTGACGAACGCCGATTCCACGACGTCGAGCAGCGCCGAGAGGTCGAGCAGGGCCGTGACGTCCTCGGCCGAGCAGACGCGAACGCTCATGTCGGACCAGCCAGCGCGGAACCCTTAATCCCCGGCGGCGGATACGCCGCCTATGCACGTCGTCGTGGTCGGTGGGGGAATCGTCGGACTCGCGTCCGCCCACGCGCTCGCCGAGCGGGGCGTCGACGTGACGGTCTGCGAGCAGGGAGCCATCGGCAGCGGCGCGACCGAGCGCTCGGCCGGCGGTATCCGGACGCAGTTCTCGACAGCCGTCAACGTCCGGCTCTCGCTGGCGAGTATCGAGGTCTGGGAGGACTTCGAGGCGCAGTTCGGCGTCGGCATCGACTACCGCCGCACGGGCTACCTCTTTCTCGCCCGGGAGACTGATACGGCCGACGCGTTCGCGGAGGACGTCGCGATGCAGAACGACCTCAGCGTTCCGAGCGAGCTGCTGTCGCCAGCCGAGGCGGCCGAACACTGTCCCGGACTCCACGCCGACCGATTCGAGGCGGCTACCTACTGTCCGCTCGACGGCTTCGCCGATCCGCACCTCGCGCTCCAGGGGTTCGCCCGGGCGGCGCGCGAGGCGGGCGTCGACATCCGAACACACACGCCGGTCACCGAGATCCACCACCAGCGCGGCGGCCGCGAGAGTGACGGCGACGACCCCCGGGAGGGCGCGCCCGTCGCGGGGGTGACGGCCGGCGGAAGCCGGATCGAGGCCGACGGCGTCGTCAACGCCGCGGGACCCTGGGCACGCCGGGTGAACGAGATGGCGGGCGTCGACCTGCCCGTCGCGCCGCGGCGCCGGCAGATCGCTGTCGTCGAGCCCTCGACGGCCCTGCCGGAGGACGTGCCGCTGACCATCGACCTCGACACTGGGTCGTACTTCCGGCCAGAGCGCGAGGGGACGGCGCTGGTCGGCGGCCACTTCGCCGACGACGACCCCGACGCCGACCCGGACACGTACGACGAGGGGATGGACCTGTCCTGGGCCGCCACAGCCGTCGAGCGCGCCGGAGCGTGCGCAGACTACTTCGGTCCGGAGACGCGCATCCGGCGCGGCTGGGCCGGCCTGTACGCGGTGACGCCGGACCACCACGCCATCGTCGACGAGATCCGCCCGGGCTTCGTGACCGCCGTAGGCTTCTCCGGTCACGGTTTCCAGCACGCGCCCGCGACCGGGCAGCTAGTCGCGGACCTCGTCTGTGACGGGGACCCGTCGCTGGTCGAGGCGTCGGCACTGGCCGCCGACCGGTTCGAGCGCGGGGCGGCCCGCGACGAGCGGAACGTGGCCTGAGAAGCAACCCGCCGGACGAGCGTGTCGGGAGCGCATCGGGAGCGCGTCGGGAGCGCTACGCCAGCGGCGTCCGGTCGACGAAGTCGACAATCTCGGCGGCGATCGTTTCACCGGCGTCCTCCTGCAGGAAGTGCATCGCGCCCTCGACCCAGATGTCGGGCTGCTCGTCGGCCGTCGGGATCAACTCGCGGAGCGGGTTGCGCGCGCCGCGCGTGATGGGGTCGCTGTCCGCAAACAGAACAAACGCGGGTTTCTGCCACTCGCCCAGCTTCTCGCGGGCGGCGCTGGTGATGTCACCGCCGTCGCCGCCGTCCGCGCGGGGTACCATGTCCGGCCACTCGCGCGCGCCGGCCTTCAGTTCCTCCTCCGGGAACGGCGCCTCGTACGCGGCGAGTACCTCGTCGGAGAGTTCGGTGGCCGTCGCGTTCTGGATGAGCATCCCGATGGGGAGCGGGTCCGCGCGCTCGACGAAGTCGCGAAAGTCGTACCACTCCTCTGCCATCTCCGCGTCTCCCGTCGGGCAGTCCGTGTTCATCGGAACCAGCCGGGCGAACCGCTCTGCGTTGTTCACGGCGACCGGCAGGCCGACGAGGCCGCCCCAGTCCTGGCAGACGAGCGTGACGTCGGTCAGGTCGAGCGCCTCGACGAACTCCTCGAGCGCGTCGTAGTGAAGACGGTAGGTGTAGTCCTCGCGCTCGGTGTACTTATCGGAGCGTCCGAAGCCGAGGGCGTCCGGGACGACGACGCGCCCGCGCTCTGCGAGCCCGGGCACCATGTTCCGGTAGAGAAAGCCCCACGTCGGCTCGCCGTGCAGGCAGAGGAACGTCTCCTCGGCCTCTCCGTCGGGGTCGGTGTCGACGTAGGCCATCTCCGGCTCGCCCGGGGCCCCCTCGATGGTGACGTAGTGGGGGTCGTAGTCGTAATCGGGGACGTCGTCGAACGCCTCGTCGGGCGTACTGACCGGTTCGGATACCATGTCCGGCCGCGCGCCCGCCATCGACAAAGGTGTTCGGGAATCGGTGCCTGAAGGTTAACGATGTTCGAGAGTGGTACACGGCTGCGACAGACACAGGGGGCCGAGGGTCGTATCGGCGGGCATGAGCGATTCGGGGACCGCCACAGACCCGCCGGACGAGCCGGCCAGTCGCGTCGTCCTCACGTACGACGAGAGTGCGGTGCCCAGGAAGCGCCGCGACCGTGTCCACGACGCACTGATGGACGAGACCTTCCTCACGTCGTTCCGCCGGCGCCACGACGTCGTCCGCGAGGGCGACCGGTTCGAGGAGTTCGTCTCCCGCGGGTGTGGGACGCCCCGCGACGTGACGCTCCGCGCCGCGTCGGTAGAGGGCGGCCACCGCCTCGACGAGTCCAGCGAGGTTCGTATCGAACCGGGCGACTGAGGTGCCCGCCCGGTAGACGGACGACAGCGACGCCCCTGTCGCCCCCGTCGCCCCTGCCCGGCGGCACGTCTTTGGTCGGGGCGGGCCCACCCCTGGACATGCCCCTCGTCGAGGACTTCGCTGCCGACGGTCTCGTCGCCGTCGTCGGCGCTGGCGGGAAGAAGACCACTCTCTACGCGCTCGCCGACCGGCTGGACCGTGCCGTCGTCACCGCAACCACCCGAATCCCCGCATTCCCAGAGCAGGTCACCGACCTGGTCGAGACCGAGGACCCCGTCGCGGCCGTCCGCGCGGCGCCCGACGACCCGGACGCGTGGCCGCTCGGCCTGGTCCCGGGGTGGGCCGACGATGTCCGCTACGAGGGATACGACCCAGAGACGGTCGCCGACCTCGCCGGCGCCGCCGCGGAACGCGACGTCGACGCCGTCCTGACGAAAGCCGACGGCGCGCGCTCGCGGTGGCTCAAGGCCCCCGGCGACCACGAACCCGTCGTCCCGGCGACGACCGACACCGTGATTCCGGTCGCGAGCGCGCGCGTCGTGGGGGAACGCCTGGAGGAGGACCACGTCCACCGCCCCGAGCGCGTGGCCGCGGTCACCGGTCGCGACCCCGGGACGGAACTCACGGCCGACGACGTGGCGACCGTCCTCGCGAGCCCCGACGGCGGCCTCCGGAACGTCCCGCCCGACGCGACCGTGGTCGCGCTCGTGAACATGGTCGACGACGACGAACTCCGCGCGACTGCCGAGGAGATCGCGACCGGCGTCCTCGCCCGGACCGACCGCGTCGACCGGGTGGTGACGGCGAAGATGGACGAGGCGCGCGTCGTCGGTCGATACGATAAGTGACCTGAAGTCTCATTTATTCAACTGTCTTCGAAATAAATAATATGGGGACAGAGTATATCATTTATTTGTCTGTTCCCGCTCGAATCGTTCCTCGGCCGCGGTCAGTTCCTCGCGCGTGTTGACGTTCTCGAAGGAGTCGAGCCAGTCGTTCGTCTGGAGCGTCGCCTCGGAGACGACGATCCAGTCCAGGTCCTCCAGCGGCGCGAGGATCTTCGAGTCGCCCCGGTCGAGCGCGCGGTCGCAGGCGTCGGCCATCGCGTCGGCCCGGTAGACGGCCTGCGTCGTCTGGAACCACTCCTCGATGCGCGGGACGGCGGCGTCGTGTCCGGCGACGCGGGCGAACAGGTGGTCCACGAGGCCTGGCGCGACGAACGGCATGTCGCCCGCGACGACGAGGGCGAACGTGTCCTCGACCGCCCGGAGGCCAGTCCGGATGCCGGCCATGGGGCCCGCGTCCGGGTCGGGATCGACCGCGAACGCCACGTCCGGGTCGACCCCTTCGAGTGTGTTCCCGAAGGCATCGCGCTGGTCGCCCCGGCAGTTCACGACGACAGTCCCGACGGCGGGCGCGAGCTGCTCGACCGTCCGGCGGAGCAGCGGCTCGCCCGCGAGGTCCGCGAGCAGCTTGTCGCCGCCCTCGAACCGCGTTGAACGCCCGCCGGCCAGGACCACCGCGGTGCGGTCACCGGACTCCGTCCCGGTCTCCGGGTCGTCATCGTCGGTCGACACGCCGACCGCTACGGCCGTCGCCGGCAAAACGGCAGCGGCTCACAGAGCCGCTGGGAGAAATCCCACGGCTTCACCGTGGAAGATCCGACACGGACAAGACACTTGCCGGATGCCGCGTAGCTCCGGGGTATGTCCTCGAACGGCGACGGCAGCGGGGCTGGCGTTCCCCGACGGCGGCTCCTCGCCCTCGGTGCCGTCGCCCTCCTGGCGGTGCTGGCCGGCTGCGGGGCACCCGAGCCCGCGCCGTCGGTCTGCTACGGCTGCAGCGACGGCGGGGCCGGCCGTGCTCTGCCTCCGAACGCGACGACCGGCGAGAGCGTCACGCACCTCTACCTCGTGCCGGAGTCCGGCGACGACCCGCGCGTCGTCGCGCGGACGCGGGTCGGACTGGAGGCCGCCGAGGAACTCCGGCGCAACGCCTCACGGCGCGAGGCCGTCCGCGAGACGATCCTGGCCGTCCGGGCTGGCGACACGTCAGGTCCCGGCGGCGGCTCGCCCACGCCGACGCCGCGTTACGGGGGGGCCGACGGCCGTCCCATCTACCCCGTGCCGGCGTTCGAGGCGCGTGACCTCTCGGTGGGGACGGAGACCGACACGCTCGTCGTGGCGTTCCGCGTCGCGGGCATCCCCGGGCTGAGACCCGAGGAGACGCCGCCACTGGTCCGGCGCGGCTTCGGCGGCGCGGTGCAGGTCGACCGGTTCGACGTCCACGACGGCCGCAACCCGCACCCGGAGAACGCCGGCCACCCCTACCAGCTCGCCACCGACCGGCTCGTCGTCCACGCGCCGCCCGGCACACGCCCGGTCGTCACGCCAGAGAGTGCTACCGTCTACGAGAACCGGGTCGTGCTGCGCTCGCTCCCGACCGACACGAACCTCGTCTTCGCCCCGCCCGGGAGCGGCGGGACCCTCGCTGCCCACGCCACCCTGACGGCGGATACGCTGGGGTGGGTCGTCCCCGACTCCTTCTGGGTCGCGCTCCTCCCGACGCTCCAGCTGGGCCTGCTGCTGGGCGGGCTCCGGGCGGGGGGCCGGAGCGGGACCCGGTACGCCGTCGGCGCCCTGCTGCTGGCGCTGCTGCTGACGCTGGGACCGCTCGCCGTCCTCCTCGGCCCGATCGGACTCGTCGGAATCGGACTGGTGATCGCGGTTGCGGGCTACCTGCTCTGGCGGGCCGGACGGGGTGACGAGGAGGGTGACGACGAGGGCGACGGTGCTGCGGTGGCCGGTGAGAGCAACGAGGAAGGCGACGACGGCCGGCGCAGCCTCGCGAGCCTCCGGGCGGGAATCGAGCCGTGGCTGGCGCCGGTCGCGGCCGTGGTCGTCGTCGCGACCGTCCTCACGGTGGCGGCGGCGCTGGCTGGCGACAGCCCCGTTCCTCCGCTGCTGTTCCTCGTCGGGGGCGTCCTCCCGCTCGTCGGGACCATCGGGCTCGGGCGGCTGGCAGGCGCCGAGTCGCCCGCCCCGCGCCGGCGCCGGCTGCTGGTGCTGACGGTGCTGGTCGCGCCGTGGCTCCTGGCGGTGGGCCACGTCGCCGGGCGAGAGATGCCAAACAGCGTCGAGACACTCGTGCTGGTGGTGGTCTGGGGAACCGGCGCCACGCTCGTGGGCTTTATCGCCCACCGGGTCGCAGAACGGTTCTCGGGAGCGGGGGCGGGGACGGGGCCGGCCTGACGCGGGGGGCAGGCTATCGCTCGGCGACGGCGACGAGTTCCTGCGCCGTCGACTCCAGCGGGTCGCCATCGAAGCCGCCGTAGAAGGTCCAGTCGGAGAAGCCGGCGTCGGCGAACAGCAGCGCGAACTCGCGCTTCGCGACGAGTGCGATCGGCGTCTCCGTCTCGAGCACGAGGTCGCCGTCGGCGTCGGGGTCGGAGACCTCGCGGCGCATCGTCGCGACGCGCTCGATGGGGTCGGTCAGCTCGGTCACGTCCCGGACGGTGTAGGTATCGCCCTCGACCTCGACGTCGACCTCGTCGGGGTCGCCGTAGTTCTCGGCGACGAACTCCGGGTCCGGCGCGAAGGTGTTCAGCGCGAACCGGCCGCCAGGCGCGAGCGCATCGCGGATGGTCCGGAGCGCGGCGCGCTGGTCCGCCAGCGAGGTGAGGAGGTTGAACACGCGCGCCGGGCAGTAGACGAGGCCGTACTCGCGGTCGGGGTCGAACGCGGTCACGTCCGCCTCCCGGACCGAGATGTCGAGGCCCTCGGCGGCGGCCGTCTCGCGGAGCCTGGCCAGTCGCCCCGGGGCGAGGTCGATGCCGTCTACGTCGAGCCCCGCGCGCCGGAGCGCGAGGTAGACCCGACCGGTCCCGACGCCGACCTCCAGGGCAGGACCATCCGATTCCCGAGCGAGGTCGCGGTAGAACGGCACGTCGTCAGTCCAGGGCGGTCGGTCGCGTCGACCCAGGCGTCGTACACCGCTGCCTCGAAGCTGTCGTGGGAATCGCCCATGCGCGGGAAGGGAGTCCCCGGGGCAAGTGCCTTCCCACCGGGTGCGAGCCGGTGGCACACCGGGCGTCACCGCGGCGAGACCACAGCATGACATCGCGGCGAGGCCGCATAGCGTGTCATCACGG
>JBDGSA010000064.1:0-16496 GCA_042217755.1 Haloglomus sp.
ACGAGAGAGCGAAGCTCTCTCGGATCACGTCGAGCAAGCGGGGGCTTTCACCAGAGTTCCATCGTCGCCGTCACCGCCACAGAGAAAGCGAGCGGGGGCTTTCTACACCTATTCGTCGCTATTGTCGTGCGGAGAGCGGGCGGGGGCTTTCACCAGAGTTCCGTCATCGCTGTCACCGCCACAGAGAAAGCGGGTAGGGCGTTCTCTCGAGATATTTGCAATACGTGTTCGATTATTCGTAAATTACCATTACAACCACGAAAAACAGGGGTTAGTGACAGAGAATCGGGGAGAACGAAGGATACTGCGTCAGGCAGCCGGCCTCAGGAGATGAGCGTCTCCTCGCCGCGCTCGACGACGACGCGGCACGGCGGCGAGATTTTGTTGTAGGCGCGGCGGAAGGCGTCCTTGACGAGGTCGGCGTCCTCGGGGTGGCACCACGCGGTGAACAGTCGGTCGCCGGACTGGACGCGGGCGGCGGTGCCGACGATTTTCCCGAACGCCTGGCGCATCCCGTCGGAGACGCGGTCGGCGCCGGCGCCCGTCGCCTGCTTGTTCTCGCGGAGGACCTGGTGGGGGAACTTCCGGAGGATCATCTTGTAGTCGCCGTCCTCGCCGAGCATCTTCAGCATCCGGCGGTTGGCCGACAGACGCGACGCCTCGAGCGAGCCGTGGCGAAGCTGGCAGGACTCCTCGACGACGAGCGAGATCTGGACCTCGTACTCCGATTCGTCCTTCTTGACCCGACCCATCTTGTGCTGTGCGATCTTCGAACCGGGGATGCCGGTGATATACTCCCGTCGCGTGTACGACGGCTTGTCGATGTCCCGGTACATCGAGGCCGGTTTGTCGCTCATATTACTGGAATGGAGGCCCAGCACAGTTAAGAACGCTTCGAAGCCGCGCGAGGTAGTCGTCGCCGACGTCCCCGGGGTCGCTCTGTGGGCCAGCGATGCGGCCGGCGGGTCCGGTCGTCCGGCGGCGACCCCTGCTCGTGGCGCGAACGGCGAATCGCGGTTGGGTGCCTTCTTGTACCCGGGCAGCCTCACGGCGGATATGGAGGCGGATCTGGTGCTGGCGCCGGTCGACGGAAGCGACAACGCCGCCGAGGCGTTCGAGTACGCCGTCGCGGTCGCCGACCGCTACGACGCAGCCGTCCACATCCTGTTCGTCCTCGGCGAGGAGATCTCGCGCCGCGTACAGGAGGGAGTCATCGACGACGAGACGGTCGCCGAGACGACGGACGCCGCCGTCGAACCGATTCTCGACCGGGTCGCCGAAACCGACCTGGAGTCGACGCACTCCTCGGCGTACGGGTACTCGACCGAACGGCTCACACAGCACCCCGGCAGTGTCGTCGTGGAGGTGGCCGACCAGCTCGGGGCGGACTTCGTCGTGCTCCCGCGCGAACCGGTCACCGGCGACCCCCGGGCGACCATCGAGAAGGCGGCCCAGTACGTAATCGCGCACGCGGACCAGCCCGTCCTCTCGGTCTGATTTCTGTTTTCTTTATCTTATTTTTGTTTTATCAGCCTATATTCTGTGCTCTCAATCTGTTTTTTGTTCTCTCGATCTAAATTCTCCCGATTTATGCGGGCCGCTCGGGCCGCTCGGGCCGCGGTCGGTTCTCGGTCGACCCCGTTCGCGCTCCCGGCCATCGCCTGGATCTCCGAGCCCGGTTTTTTCGGTGACGAGGGAATCTCGCGCCCGGCGTGGCTCGGCGCCCTGACTCCGGACGTTTTTGTCGGATAGCGACCAACTGCGGGTGTGAGCGAGCCCATCCCGACGGGGTGTTCGACGGTCGACGAGCTGCTGGGGGGCGGGCTAGAGCGCGGTGCAGTGACGCAGATCTATGGGCCCCCGGCCGCCGGGAAGACGAACCTCGCGCTGTCAGCCGCCGTCGGCGTCGCGGCCCGCGGTGCAAGCGCCCTCTACATCGACACGGAGGGGCTGTCGGTCGACCGACTGGAGCAGATGGCGCGTGCCCGCGCAGAAGCGGCGGCGGAGACGACGGTCGAGGACCTCGCCTCGCGCATCATCATCACGGAGGCGTACGACTTCGACGAGCAGGCAGAGGCGGTTCGAGACGCCGCCGAGTTCGCCGACCGCGTCGACCTCGTCGTCCTCGATTCGGCGACGGGCTTCTACCGACTGGCCCGCGACGACGAGGACGGCGGCGCCGCGCTCCGGGACGTGGCCCGGCAGGTCACGCATCTGCTCTCGCTCGCCCGCAAGCACGACCTCGCGGTGGTCATCACGAACCAGGTGTACGCCGACCCGGAGAGCGAGTCCGAGCGCCCGCGCCCGCTCGGCGGCCACACGCTCACTCACTGGTCCGGCGCGGTCCTCCGGGTCGAACGGTTCCGCGCGGGGATGCGGCGGGTCACGCTCGAGAAACACCGCTCGAAGGCTGCCGGTGACACCGCCCGCTTCCGCATCACCGAGGACGGACTGGAGGGCGTCGAGGAGGAGTCGCCCGCGGAATTCTAGAGTTCGCCGAGCTTCCGCAGGAGCTGGCCCTCGTACTCCTCGTCGGCCCGGATACCCTTCTGCTCGAGGACGTTCCGCTCGAGGGTATCGAGCGCGACGTGGAACGCGGACTCGGCGCCGTAGCCCTCGCCGGAGCCGCCGATCTGTCCAACGTTCGTGCGGAGGCGGATCTGGCACTGGACCAGCGGCGTGCCCCGGAGTTTCTCGTCGTGCTCGTGGAATCGGACGTGGGCGTGCTGGACCTGCATCTCCGAGAACTTGTCCGCGGTTCCCTCGACCGAGCGGATAATCTCCTCGCGCGAGATGGTCTCCAGCAGCGCGACGTTCGTGATCTGGACGTCCATGTACTCCTCTTCGGTGTACGAGAGCGCGCGCAGGACGTCGGTCTTCGTGAGGATGCCAGCGATGAGATCGGCGTCGTCCTCCGGCGTGACCACGAGGCCCGCGTAGTTGTTTTCGAGCATCGTCTCGACGGCCGAGCGGACGGAGGCATCCAGCGTGGTCGTCGCCACGGGGCTGTTCATCAGGTCCTCGACCGGGAGGTCGAGCACGCGGTCGATGTCGCCAGCGCGGTCGCCCCGGGTGGTGCGATCCTTGCGCTGGACGACGAACTCCGCGATGTCGTGGGTGGTGAGCATCCCCGACAGCCGGCCGTTCTCGTTGACGACGGGGAGGCGGGAGATGCCGTTTTCGCGGAGCAGATTGATCGCGCGGCCGACGCCGTCTTTTTCCTGCAGCGTGACGATTTCCTTCGTGGCGATCTGCTGGACCGTCAGGACGTCGAGGTTGTCGAGCACTGCCTCGAGGATGGCGTCCTCCGTGACGACTCCCCAGAGCCGGTCTGCCTCGAACACCGGCGCCAGCTTCACGCCGCCCTCCACCAGCATCCGCGCCACCTCCCGGACGTTCTCGGTCCGGTCCACCTTTGGTGCCGTCTTCGTCATCTTCCCCGCCTTCGCGTCGTCGTCGACGTGTGACTGGAGCAGCTGTCGCTCCGTGATGACGCCCGCGTACTCGCCGTTCTCCGTGACGATGACGCTCTTTGGATTCTCCCGGTCGAACAGCGACCGTATCTTTGCCAACCGTTCGTCGCTGTCTACCTCCACGTAGTCGCGGGTCGCAATGTCTGCGATGTCCATCGTCTTCTCCCGAGATGGTTGACCGGCCGCACTCTTAAGATTGATTCTCGATCCGAACGCACGAGAACCGCGATATCTGACGCCGTCCGGGCGCCGGAATCGACCGGAGCGCCCCCTTCTCGTGCGGTGGCCGTCCGGGCGTTCGGGGTGGACACTATATGATGTGCGGATTCGTACTGCCGCCATGGTCGAACCAGGCGACCTGGCACCGGATTTCACCGCGCCGATGGCGACGCCGGCGAACGCCGAGGGTCCCGGCGAGTACACCAGCGAAGACGTCGAATCATTCACGCTATCGAGGGCACTCGAACGGGGACCCGTCGTGCTCGCCTTCTTCCCCGGCGCGTTCAGCCGCACCTGCACGGAGGAGCTGTGCGAGTTCCGTGACTGGCGCGCGGACCTCGGCGACCTCGACGCGCGGGTCTACGGCGTGAGCGCCGACACGCCGTGGTCGCTGCTCGCGTTCATCCAGGAGTACGGCCTCAACCATCCGCTCCTCTCGGGATTCAACAACGCCGTTATCGAGGAGTACGGAATGCGGCTGGAGGCGGGCGGGCCGCTGACGGGCATCGCCCGGCGCGGCGTGTTCGTCATCGACGGCGACGGCGCGGTGACCTATCGCTGGGAGGGCGATGGCCTGCGAGAACTCCCCGACATGGGCGCACTCCGAGAGGCCGTGGCGAACGCCCGATAACTATTCGCCGAGTTCCCGCGGCAGCCCCTCGGGGTCCGTTGGACTCTCGGGAGGGCTCTCACGACTCACGCCCGTCGTCGGTCGCCGGCCGATAGCTCGCAGTTCATAGCTCGTAGCTCACCCCCCGGGGAACGCCAGCGTTACCTTCGCGCCGCCAGACGCCCGGGTTGCGACGGCGATACGGGCGTCGTAGTATTCGACGATCCACTTTGCCAGCCAGAGGCCCAGCCCACTACTGTGGTGCAGTTGGGTCTCTACCTGGTCCTCGTTGATCAGGATTCGCTCGATTTCCGGGATTCCCTCGCCGTCGTCCAGAATCTCGATCTGAACCGTCCCATCTGTTCGTGAGCCTCGGATCGTGACCTCTGGTGGGTCTCCCCCGTGTTCGATCGCGTTCTCGACCAGTTCTGTCACCGCTGTCTCGATGTGCTCGCCCGCGCGGATCGTGAGGCCGGGGTCGAGATCCAGTGTTACCGTCGCGTCGGGATACGCCTCCTGCCACTCGGCACGCTCGTTCTCCAGGAGCTGTGTCACGTCGACCGGCTCACGGGCGGGGTCCCGTTCGAGGAGCTCGTCGACCAGATCGATCCGGCTCTGTGTCTCTGCCAGCTCTTGTCCGACCGTTTCGATTTTCTGTCCGAGGTCGTTCACCGCCGTCGCTTCCGTGCCGCCGTCGGTTCGCAACTGACCCGCGTATCCCAGCAACAACTGCGCTACGTGGCTCAGGTCGTGTCGGACGAACCGATTCACCACTGCGGCTTTCTGCCGTTGCTTCGCGACCGTCTGCGCACGGATTCGACGAACGTCGTTGAAGCCGATGAGCACGTGTGCAAAGGCACTCACGCCGACGATGACCGCCCCGCTGAGAAGCGGCGCGACGACTCGTCCACCGCTCGCCGTCTGGAACGTTACGACCAGTCCCAAGACTGCAGTGGTGGCCACGACTCCCAGCAGATTCCAGCTCGCCACGCGAAGGAGGTGGTCAGAGTCGACGTCGCTTCGGTAGATGAACACGCCACCAATACCGAATGCACCCCCCAGGACGAGCGTCGCGCCCGTCATGATCATCCCCGCGATGCCGGCCAGCCCACCCAGAATTCGCTCGACAGCGATGAGGAGCAGTCCGAGGCCGGTCAGACTGATGACCCCAGACGAAGAGATCCGTCCCCAGTTCATACGGCCCCCTCGAGTTACTGTTTGAAATTCTCGTCGGCCGAGGTATTTCACCGCAGAAACAGCGCGCGCTTCGTTCGGACGCTGTCCCCTGTACAGTTCTGTGAATCCGCATCTGGTGCAGGAAACGGCCTTGAACCGCCGGCTCTCGATTTCGAGGGCCCGAGACATGTCGTTGCCCGTTGTCGCGATGTCGTCGACCGCGGCGTCCGTGTGTCCACACTTCGCGCGGCCGGTCGCCTCGTCGACGAACTCCGAGCGGTCGACGTCCTCGCCGTCGTTTCTCACGATCAGTTTCTGGTCGGCCGACTCCGCATCACCGAGCGACGTGTTGCAGCTCCTGCAGAACGACCAGTTGTCGGATGTTTCGGCCCGCATTCAGCGCAGTAGACGTACGGGCTCCCTTCCGAAGCGCGCGTGTCGTCCGTCGTGTCGTTTCCGTCTGTGGCGACCACACAGCGGGCTTGCTGGCATTCTCTGGAAAATTCTGACTCGCGTTCGGTGACCAGCACGGCCCAGTTGCCGGTCGGATTTTCTCGCTCGCTCCCTCCCGTCTCTATCGATTCGGCGGTGTCGCCACATAACTTTACAGTTATTGCGAAAATTTCACGATTGCGTGAAAAATCAAATAATGGTCGGATTCTTAGAATATATCATTTGTATTCGAAATACCCGCCGGCCACGAGCGTTCCCGGCAACTCGCCGGCGAGGAACGCACCCAGTCCGTCGAGGTCGAACACCGAGGCCGGCGCGTCCAGTTCGAGCAGCGTTCGCACCTTCGCGGCCATCCCGCCTGTCACGTCGGTCGTGTCGCTCCCGCCGAGGCTGTCGGCCACGGCGTCGAACTCTCTGATGCGCTCGATGACCTCGCCGTCGCCGTCGAGCACGCCGGGGACGTCGGAGCAGAGGCCGACCCGGTCCGCGGCGAGGTCCTCGGCGAGCGTCGCGACGAGCTCGTCACCCGAGACGATCGTCGCGCCTCCCCCCGTCGTCGCGACGACGTCGCCGTGGAGCACGGGGACGAATCCCTCGGCGAGGAGCGCGGGGACCGCGTCGGCGGACTGGTGGAACTCGTCGCCGGCCCGGTGACCCGCTGACAGGGGCGCGACCTGCACCGCCGGGACGTCCGCGTCGGCGAGCGCCCCGACGACCGCCCGGTTGAGGTCGCGCATCGCACCGTGGATGTCCCTGACTGCGCGGTCGTTGTAGGTCCCCTCGCTCGTGGTGACGTCGTATTCCGCTGCCTTCGGGTGACCGAACGAGCCGCCCCCGTGGACGACGACCAGTTCCGCCCGGTCGGGGGCGGACCCGTCCTCGTCTCCCCCCTCACGACCGTGGACGGCGCCGATGGCCCCGGCGGCCCGCTCGAGGTCCTCAACGGCCACCGTCTCGACAGCGTCCTTCTCGGTGACGACACTCCCGCCGAGTTTCAGGACGGTCGTCATCGTTCCCTCCGCACGCCGTCCGTGTCGAGTTCGGCCCGGAACGCCTCCTCGCAGCCCGGCGTGTAGTCGAGTGCGGTCCTCGCGCCCTCGGTGTCGTCGAGCGCGACGATACAGCCCCCGCCGCCCGCGCCCGTCAGTTTCGCGCCGTAGGCGCCCGAGTTCCGGGCGGCCCACACCATCGCGTCCAGCGACCGCGCGGAGACCCCGAGCGCCGACAGCAGTCCGTGGTTGAAGTTCATCAGCTCGCCCAACTCGTCGAGGGGCGTCTCCCCGCCGCGCAGGAGCGACTCGCCCTCCCGGACCAGGTCGCCGATCGCCTCGACCGTATCGGCCGCGAAGCCGTGCTCCTCGCGGAGCGTGCGCACGCCTGCGACGAGTTCACCGGTGTCACCGGTGCCGCCGTCGTATCCAACGACGAACGGGAGGTTCCCGACGCCGTCGAGCTGCCGGCAGTCGTCGCCCTGTACGCGGACCGCGCCGCCCATCGCCGAGCAGAACGTGTCCGCACGCGAGGCCTGCCCGTCCTGCACGTCGTGTTCGACCCGGTAGGCGCGGTCGGCGAGTTCCTCGCGAGAGAGGTCGGCGCCGAGTTCTCGCGCGCCGGCGTCGATGGCCGCCACCACCACGGCCGCAGACGAGCCCAGCCCTGCCCCGAGCGGGATCTCCGACTCGACGCCGATGTCGATGCCCGCGTCGGGGTCGTCGACGCCCGCCGCCCGAGCCGCGTCCCGGGCCTGCTCGACGGCGCCGTCCAGGTAGCCCATCGCGGCTTCGACGAGGCTCGTCGGCACGTCGAGTTCGGGCGCCTCGTCGTGCTCGCCGCCCCACGCGACGGTGAACCCGTTCAGCGTGAGGTCGTCCGCACTGACGCGGACACGGTCGTCGTCGCGGCGCTCGACGGTCACGCGCGCGCGCCGCTCGATGGCACAGGGCACCGCGGGCTCGCCGTAGACGACGGCGTGCTCCCCGAACAGGTACACCTTCCCGGGGGCCGAGGAGACGGTCATACCCCCGGGTCGGCGGGGTGGACACTTGACTCTGCCCCAACGGAGCGCCGGCGGTCGCGGGCCCACGCCGGTGCCGGACCGCCCACGAGCCGACACGCCCTTGCCGACGGCCCACGTCACGGGAGACGTGTCTCGCTCGGACGTCGCCGCCCGGCTCCGGCGCCACGTCGCGGCCCTCGTCAGCGACCTCGCTGCCGAACACGGGGAGGTGGACGTCGTCCACCAGCGCTGGGACGCCGACCCCGAGTCCTACGATGCACTGGTCGAGACGTTCGAGGCGTTCGACGTCGTCGGCGGCGCGACCGCCCGCGTCCGCGACTCCGAGGGGCACCTGCTGCTCGTCCGCCGTGACGACGAGCCGTGGGCGGATCCCGGCGACGCCCGGCGCCCCGGCGAGGATTACCGCGAGTGCGCCCGCCGCGCCGTCGCGGAGACCACGGGCATCGAGGCCCGCCTCGACGGGCTCGCGGCCGTCCACCTCCACGTGGCAGAGGACTCGTTCGACCGGCCGCCGCTCCCGGACCCGGCGCTCGTCTTCGAGGCGACCCCCCGCCGCGGCGACGCCCCCTCGCCGACGCCCGGCGACGGCGTCTCCGAGGCGGCCTGGTTCGCGCCCGACGACCTGCCCGACGACCTGCTGTACGAGGACCTCCAGCCGACGGCACCGGACGCGCAGTAACGCACGAAGGGTACGTTCTCCAGAAATCTACTCGATTAGACTTAAAACGTCAAAATACCTATTCAACGTCGTGAATAACCAATGAACGTCTCGCCCACACGGCGGGCGCTACCCGGCCGATGGCTGGCGAAGAACGACGTCGCGCGGTTATAGTTCGGTCTCGAAGTCGTCGAGCGAGTAGGACGGCTCGGCGCCGCGGCGGTCGAGCGTCTCGTTGGCCAGCAGCCAGTAGACGACCGACAGGGCCTTGCGCCCCTTGTTGTTGGTCGGGATGACCAGGTCGACGTTCGAGGTCGTGTTGTTGGAGTCACACATCGCCACGACGGGGATGCCGACGGTGATGGCCTCCTTGACCGCCTGGGAGTCGCCGATGGGGTCGGTGACGATCACGACGTCGGGCTCGATGTACCCGTCGTACTGCGGGTTCGTCAGCGTTCCCGGGATGAACCGGCCGGTCCTGGCGCGGGCGCCGACGGCCTCGGCGAACTTCTCCGCCGGGAAGCGGCCGTACTGGCGCGAGGACGCCACGAGTATCTGCTCGGGCGCGTAGTTCGCGAGGAACGACGCCGCCGTCCGGATGCGCTGATCGGTCTGGGAGACGTCCAGCACGTACAGCCCGTCGGTGCGGACGCGGTGGATGAACCGCTCCATCGATTTGGTCTTCTGCTGGGTCCCGATGTGGACCCCGCTCTGGAGGTACTCCTCGACCGGGATGAGGAGGTCGGCCTCCTCGTCCGGCATCACGTTCTCGTCGAGGACGGGCGTCTCCTCGGCCTCGTCGGCCCCGGCGGCCGCACCCTCCTCGGCCGTCTCCTCTGTGGCCGCTGTCTCTGCCGCCTCGGTCGCTTCGGCGGCGCTCGGTTCCTCGTCGTCGGCCCCAGCGGCCTCGGCCGGCACGTCCTCGGACGCGTCGGCCTCGGCCTCGAGGCCTTCCTCGTTGTCGCTCATGCGGATTCCTCGATTCTGATGAGTTCGTTCAGCTTGGCGGTTCGCTCGCCCCCGACCGCGCCCGTCTTGATGAACGGTGCGGCGGTCGCGACGGCGAGGTGTGCAATCGTGGTGTCCTCGGTCTCGCCCGAGCGGTGCGAGACGACGGCGTCGTAGCCCGCACGGTGGGCGGTCTCGACGGCGTCGAACGCGTCGGAGAGCGTCCCGACCTGGTTGGGCTTGACGAGAATGCTGTTGGCAGCACCCCGCGCGATACCCTCCTCGAGGCGCGAGACGTTCGTGACGAACAGGTCGTCGCCACAGACGAGGCAGTCCTCGGCTCCGACCCGCTCGGTCAGCTCGGCAAAGCCCGCGTAGTCGTCCTCGTCCAGCGGGTCCTCCACGTAGGCGAGGTCGTACTGGTCGACGAGGTCGGCGACGTAGTCGCGCTGTTCTGCGGGCGTGCGCTCGTGGTCACCGTAGCGGTAGACGCCGGCGTCGGCGTCGTACAGTTCGGCGCCCGCGACGTCCAGCCCCATCCGGATCTCGAAGCCGACGGCGTCCTCGACCTGCGCGATGGCCTCGTCGACGACCTCGAACGCGGTTGCGTCGTCGATGCTCGGCGCCCAGGCGCCCTCGTCGCCCTTCGCGGCCGTGACGCTCCGGTCGTCGAGAACGTCGGCGACAGCGGCGTGGACCTCGGCGTTCGCGAACACGGCGTCCGCGACCGAGGGCGCGCCGACCGGCGCGGCGAGGAACTCCTGGATGTGGGTCGCGTCGCCGGCGTGCTCGCCGCCCCCCACGACGTTGCCCAGCGGCGTCGGGAACTCGTTGCCCCGGAAGGCGCCGCCGAGGTGCTGGTACAGCGGCGCGCCGAGCACGTCGGCCGCCGCTTTGGCCGCGGCCATCGAGATGGCGACGGCGGAGTTGGCGCCGATCTCGCTGAAGTCCTCTGTCCCGTCCGCGGCCCGGAGCGCCGCGTCCACGGAGCGCTGGTCGCCGGCGTACACCTGCCCCTCGATGCGCGGAACGGCGCGCTCGCGGGCGGCGGCGATCGCCTCGCCGGCGGGTCGCTCTACGGCCTCGTACTCGCCCGTCGAGGCACCCGACGGCGCGGCTGCGCGCCCCTGACCGCCGGACTCGGTGCGGATCTCGGCCTCGACCGTGGGCGACCCACGCGAGTCGAGGATGCGCCGCAACCGGACCTCGGTGACGAGCGTCATCCGGCCTCCTCCGTCTCCGCCTCCGGGCTCTCCCGGCGGACGGTGAAGGGGAGGACACCGGCGTCGTACTCCTCGGCCGCGATGAGGATGGGCTCGGTCTGGTCGGTGTCGATGAGCACTGGCGCTCCGTAGGATACCTGCAGCGCTCGCGCGCCGATGATGCGTGCTTTCTCGTAGCGGTTGTCAGGTCCCGCCATCATTGATACGGCGCCACCACGTCGACCAGGTCCTTGTGCGAGACGAGCATCCGGCGACAGCAGTGGCGCTCCACGCCGAGTTCGTCGAGCACCTGTTCGGGGTCCTCGTCGCCCTCGCGGGTCCGGGATTTGAACTCCTCCCAGTGCTCGCCGACCACCTTGCCACACGTGAAGCATCGGACGGGTACCATCATGGGTGTATCACCTTGTGTGTAGACTCTCTGGGTGTGCGGTTAGCGGTACGATTTCTGGTAGCGGGCCCGAGCACCGGGGCCACCCCACTTCTTCGGTTCGGACTGCCGGACGTCGTTGACCAGCAGCGAGCGGTCGAAGTTCATGTACGCCTCGCGCAGCTCGGCGTCGCTGGTGTGCTGGACGAGCCCGCGGGCGATGGCAGTCCGGGCAGCGTCGGCCTGCCCGGCGAAGCCCCCGCCCTCGACGGTGACGTCGATGTCGACGCTCTCGCGGAGTTCGTCCTCCGCGATGCGGAACGGTTCCGTCATCTTCAGACGGGCGAGTTCCGGTTCGACCAGCTCGACCGGCTGGGAGTTGATGCGTACCTTGCCGCTCCCGTCCGTGACGGTAGCACGGGCGACGGCAGTCTTCTTCTTGCCTGAGGTGTTCGTGACCATGTTACCAGGTGACGTTGGCGCCGAGTTCCTCGCTGATGTCGCCCAGCGAGGTAAAGCGGATGTTCGACAGCCGGTCCAGCGAGGTGCCCTCGATGACCTCGCCCTCTTCGTCGTCGTAGGGGTTGCCGACGTAGACGCGGATCCGCTCGAACGCCTCGCGACCGTCGGTCTCCTTGTGCGGGACCATCCCGCGGATGGCCCGCTTGAAGATGCCGTCGGGTCGCTTCGGGTAGTACGGCCCGCGGTCGGAGCCGACCCGGGCGCGCTCGCGGTAGGTCTCCATCGTGTCCTCCTCGCGACCCGTGATCACCGCGTCCTCGGCGTTGACGACGGCGACGCGCTCGCCGTCGAGCGCGCGCGTCGCGACTTCGCTCGCGACGCGGCCCAGGATGCAGTCCCGCGCGTCCACGACGATGTCGGCGTCGTACTCCGCGTAACTCATCGGATCACCCGGACGTTCGAGCCCTCGTGATTGCGGTCCAGTGCCTCTTCTAGCGTGATGGCCTCGCCAGCCGCCTCGATCTTCGTCTCGGCGGTGCCGGAGAAGTCCACGGCCGCCACCGTGACGTCCGTCCGAAGAGCGCCGGAGCCGAGCACCTTGCCCGGCACGACGACCGTCTCCTCGGGCTGGGCGTAGCGGTCGATGCGGCCCAGGTTGACCTCCGCGTGGGTGCGGCGTGGCTTTTCCAGCCGCGCGGCGATGTCGGCCCACACGTCGCCGCCGCCGTCGCGGGCGGCGGCCTTGAGGTCGGCGATGAGGCTGGCGAGCCTCGGGTTCGTCTTGTTACTGCTCATTGTTGTGAGAGTTCCGCAGAAGGGTGGAGTGCAGGGAGCAGGATTTGAACCTGCGGACCCCTACGGGACAGCGCCCTGAACGCTGCGCCGTTGGCCAAACTTGGCTATCCCTGCGCGCGTCCACCCGTTCGTCGTATCCCTTCAAACCGCTTTCGGTCCCGTGGTCGGGGTCCACACGGATGACGACCCGCAGCGGCGCCAGCGGCCGCTCGTCGGCCCTCACCGTCGTCGGCGCGGCTGCCGACATCGGGCCCCATGCGAGCGAACGCGAGCGCCGGCCACGCCTCGCGGCGCGGCGGCGTCGTGGTGTCGCGGTTCTCGGGTTCATGTGTGTCTGATCTGGTGGGTCGGTTCGTCCTACAGCTGGACGGCCTGTTCGAGTTCGTCCGCGCGTGCGCTGATGGAGTCGACGGCGTTCAGGACGAGGTCCTCGATGGAGAGCGAGCCGTCGCTCTCGATGCTGAACACGAACGCGTTCGGCACGTCGTGGACCTCGACCTCCTTGCCCGGATACCGCTTCGCGAGGTCGTGGTCGAACGCCTCCGTCGGGACGAGTTCCCCGTCGTCGCCGGCTTCGCCGGCTGCCGGGGACGTCTCCGACGCCCCTCTGTCCTCGATGACGCCACGCAGGACGTTCGGTTCCTCCGCCTCGAACTCCTCGACGTCTCCGACGACCTCCACGCGCTGGAGGTGTCGGTAGCCGACGGCCACGCCGCCCTGATGTTTGGCGTGGCTCTTGCCGCGGTCCATCACCGCCTCGGCCTCGACCTCGAGCCGCTGGGGCGAGTCCGCCCCTTCCGGGTACTTGAGGTCGATGATCGGGATGTTCTCGTCGGCGGGCTGGACACGGTCGTCGGCCGAAACGAGGTCACCCGAGTACGCGGTGTCGGGCCCCTCGACGTCCAGCGCCAGCGTCGCGGTATCGCCTGCCTCGTAGTCGTCGGGCGTCGTCAGCGGGACGAGCCCGAGGCGGAGCGAGATCTGTTCGTCGAACATCACCGACGAGTTCTCGATGACGCGGACGGTATCGATGGACAGCGTCGGAACGTCGGCGATGATGGCCCGCCGGATGCCGTTGGCGAAGGCGGGCGTGATGTTGCGGACAACGAACCGGGCCTCGCGCTCGCCCCGGTCGATGAACTCCACCTCGTAGTCCTCACTCATGTCAGAACCCGCTGTTTTTCGGTGCCCGCGTCCCGTCGTGCGGGATGGGCGTGACGTCCTCGATGCGGCCGATCTCGAGGCCGGCGCGAGCGAGTGCCCGAATGGTCGCCTGTGCACCCGGGCCGGGGCTCTTCTGGAGGTTGCCGCCGGGGCCGCGCACCTTGACGTGCAGGCCCTCGATGCCCGCGGCCTGGACCTCCTCGGCGACGACCTCGGCCATCTGCATCGCGGCGTACGGCGAGGCCTCGTCGCGGTTCTGTTTCACCACGGTCCCGCCAGAGGACTTCGCGATGGTCTCGGCGCCGGTCAGGTCCGTCACAGTGATGACGGTATTGTTGAACGACGCGTAGACGTGAGCGACACCCCACCGGTCCTGTGGTACGTCTTCCTCTGCACTCATTCCTGATCACCCGCGCGCTCGGGGTGGAGGTCGTCGGCCAGGGGACTGTTCTCGTCGAAGTCGATGGCGTCCTCCTCTGCCGTCTCGACAGTGTAGCCCGGTCGCGTGACGCGAGCGCCGTCGACGGTGACGTGGCCGTGGACGATGAACTGCCGCGCCTGGTCGGGCGTGTTGCCCAGCCCCTGGCGGTAGACGACCGTCTGGAGTCGCCGTTCGAGAACGTCCGTCACGTCGAGCGCCAGCACGTCGCCGAGGCCGTCGTCGTCGCCGAGCACGCCGATACGCCGCAGGCGCGAGAGGAACTGCTCGGTGGCGCGCTGCGTCGACGCCTCGTCGCCGGTCTGGCCCAGCAGCGAGCGGGCCTCGCGGCGGAACGACCGGAGCGTCGACTGCGTCCGCCAGAGCTCCTCCTTGTTCTTCAGGCCGTACCGGTCGAGCATGCTGGCCTCCTCGTCGATCCGCTCGCCCTGGTACGGGTGGTTCGGCGTCTCGTAGAACTTCGTGTTGCTACCGAGCGCCATTACTCCTCACCACCCTCTTCCTCGGCCTGTTCTTCCTTGATCGCCTCGACGTTGACGCCGATGGTGCCCTCGGTGCGGCCCGTCGACTTGGTCCGCTGTCCGCGGACCTTCTGGCCCCGCTCGTGGCGGACGCCCTTGTACGAGTCGATCATCTTCATTCGGTTGATGTCCTGACGACGTGTCATCTCGAGGTCGTTGCCGATCTCGTGGGTCGTCTCACCGGTGAAGTACTCGTTTCGGTGGTTGTTCATCCAGTCGGGCACCTCGTCGGCGTACCCCTCGACGAGCTCGACGACCTGGTCGATGGCCTCGTCGTCGAGCTTGCCGAAGACGGCGCGCCGGTCGACGCCCGCCTTCTCCGCGATGAGGCGAGCAGCCCGGTGCCCGATGCCGTTCATCTCGGTTAGCGACCGCTCGACAGACTTGGTGCCGTCGAGGTCGGTCTGTCCGATGCGGACGAAGTAGCGGATGTCCTCCTCTTCCTCTTCCTCTTCGGAGGCCTCCGACTCGTCCGCGTCTGGGTCTTCTGTACTCATGTCTTGTTGTGGTGTGGCTAGCGCGACGGCGGGGATTCGAACCCCGGAGGCTTGCGCCACTGAGTTAGCAACCCAGCACCTTAGGCCGCTCGGTCACCGTCGCTCAGCGCTTCTGCGTGCTATTTTCGCCCCGGACGACCCGGAACTCGCGGGTGCCGAGCACCCGCTACAGTGTGTGCGCCCTACCGTACCGGACAGGTGCATAAAAACGTAGTGATGGCGACCGGGTGTGTGAGACGGTATCTCAGATGTGTCACGAGCGGAGCCGGCGGTAGCGCTCTTTCGAGTCAGTCTCCCACTTGTAAGAGAACCCGGGAGGTGCCGGCCCAATCCAGTTCAGAAACACCTCGTGGTCGGCGACCGGGAAACGAAGCCCGTACGGTTCAACGGATGGTGCGAAGCCGTGTTCGTCGAACAGTTCAGGAATGCGGTCCGGCGTTGAATCGACGTAGTCGCTACAATAGAGCCGGAGTGACGGCTTGGCTCCCCAAGAGATGCTGCCGTCGGATACGTACCAGATTCTGGCCGCGAGTGGTGAGAGGGAGTACCCCGTGGGAACGACAGTTTGGCCGTCCTCGTACCACTCCCGATACCGTTCGAACCAGCCGTGCGACCTGGTTCGGACGGAGTACGCAGTCCGGCGCCGTGCCGTTTCCTCCCGGTATAGTCGAGCGCCCGTCGAGAGCCAGCCGAACTGGTCGTCGAGCCACTCGACGAACCGACGGTTCGTCATCCTGACCTGGAGATATCCCGGGCGGTCAGGGGTCGGGAAGTGGATGTGGCCATCACCCAGAACGAGGCCATTCACGATTTGCTCGATCTGAGCAGTCGGCTGGGGCGGCTCGCAGTCTGACTGTTGTCAGTGTGAACCGACAGAGAGGAACGATTCTTCGCAGTCGGGGCAGGTCGTCCGTGCCCGGTCGGTCGTCGGTTCGGGGGGTCCATCGTCCGGCGTGGGCGAGTGAATCCGACCGTGTTCGTCGGGGGCGACCAGCTCCAGATTATCGGGCCGGTTGTCCCAGTGAACACCGCTCCGGTGGTGGACCTCGCTGTCGGCAACCGCATCGATTCCGTGTTCCGCGACCGCGAGCAGCCGATGGTGACGGACGCAGTGGTCGTCGTGCCAGATGAGTTCGTACCCCTGATTAGAAGAGTCGGGGGAGGTAACGGTACGGGGCCGTGGGTGCCGGTTTCGCTTCTCGGAACGGCGCTCGATGTCGTGTTTCTCCATCCAGTTGAGAACGGTCACGTCCGAACAGCCGAGGCGGTCGGCGATATCGTCGAGCGACAGTCCCTCGCCCCAGTAGAGCCACTGGAGCGTCGCGGCATCACGCCAGGGGGTGTCGGCCTCTGACACACGGGCGAGTGCCGTGCGACCGGATATGAATCTACGCCCTGCCGAACTCACTCCGCGTCCCGGTCCCGCTCGAGCGTCCCGCGCTCGCTCACGCGGAGGATGTTGCGCATGTTCCGG
>JBDGSA010000018.1:0-16374 GCA_042217755.1 Haloglomus sp.
CCTCTGGACGAACGTCCCCGACCTCGACGCGGTCCGCATCCTGATGGACGGCGACCTGCGCGGCCAGGCCGAGACGCGCACGACGCGCGACGACTACGGCGAGGACTTCGTGGTCGCGCCGGGCCACTACACGACCGTCTGCTCGATGAACCTCGCCTTCCGGCGCGAGGTCGTCCCCGCGTTCTACCAGCTCCCGATGGACGACAACGAGTGGGACGTCGGGCGCTTCGACGACATCTGGTCGGGCGTCTTCGTAAAGCGCGCCGCCGACGTGCTGGGCAAGCGCGTCCTGACGGGCACTCCCCTGTGTGAACACAACAAGGCCCCGCGCTCGACGTTCGACGACCTCAACAACGAGGTCCCCGCGCTCGAGTTGAACGAGCACGTCTGGCGCGTGGTCGACCGAGCGGCACCGCCAGGGCCGCGAGATGTCGCCGCCGACGCGAACACGTTCCGCGGCGCGTTCGCGGCGATGGCCGACGCACTCGCCGAGGGCGAGTTCGACGACTGGAACAACGGCGAGTTCCTGACGTTCGTCGGCGAGCACATGCGCGACTGGCTGGACTGCCTGGACGCGCTCGACGCCGGTCGGTCCGCCCCGACCGCCGGACGGTCGGTCGCGGAGGCCGGAGGTGAGGCCGATGACTGAGGACGACAGTCGCGTCGGGTCGCGGACCCGGCGCCGGTTCATCGCCGCAGCCGGCGCGGCGAGCGCGACCGCGCTGGCGGGCTGTAACGGGCTTCTCGGTGGCGGTGGCGACGGTGGGACGGGCGGCGACGGCGGGACGGGTGGCACCGGCGGCGACGGTGGCGCCGGCGAACTCTCGCTGGAGACGTTCCGGGGATCGGGCGCCAACGTCGGCAGCCGCGGGGAGATAACCGGCACTCGCATCGAGGACCTGCCGGACCTCTCCGGCCAGCTCAACATCTACCTCGGCGGCGGAGAGGGCGGCCTGTACCAGGACCTCCTGAGTCTCCTGTCCCAGCGGTATCCCGACTTCGAGCCGAACTTCCGGCTCTCGCCGAGCGCACAGCTCGCGAGCAAGATCGCGGAGGAGCAGGCCGCCGGCGGGAGCTTCGCAGACGTGTTCTGGGCGGTCGACGCCGGCTCGCTGGCGTTCGTCGCCTCGAAGGGGTACACGCGGGCACTACCCCAGGACCTCGTCGAGCCCGTGCCGGACGAGTTCCACCCCGACAACAACTGGGTCGGCGTCGCCGGCCGTGCCCGTGCCGTCCCGTACAACACGAACCGGCTCTCGGCGAGCGACATTCCCGACAAGGTCCGTGACTTCCCCGACACGGCAGTTCTCCAGGGAGCGATGGGCTGGGCCCCGACGTACGGCTCCTTCCAGGCGTTCATCACCGCAATGCGGCTGCTCCGGGGCGACCAGGCGACGAAGCAGTGGGTCAACCGGATGCAGGAGGCTGGCGTCCAGCAGTACCCCAACGAGTTCGTCGTCTCGAACGCGGCTGCGGACGGCGAGATCGCCGCGGGCTTTGCCAACCACTACTATGCGCTCCGGGTCAAGGCCGCCCGGCCGAACGCGCCTATCGACCTCGCCTTCACGAGCGGTGACGCTGGCGCGCTCATCAACGTCTCCGGCGCCGAGATCCTGAAGGGGACCGGCAGGGTCGACCTCGCGAAGAACTTCATCGCTCACCTCCTGACGGTCGAGGCGCAGGAGTTCTTTGCCACCCGGACGTTCGCCTACCCGATGATCCCGGGCGTGCCGCCGGTCGGTGGCCTGCCGCGCATCAGCGAACTCGACCCGCCGAACATCAGTCTCCAGAAGCTCGACGACCTCGAGGGGACGATCGAGCTGCTCCGCGAGACGGGGGCTCTGTAGGGGATGTCGACGCGAGGTGGGCTCGCGGCGGTCCGTCGACGGCTCGAACGCGAGGCCGACGGCGATGGCCTCGGGCTCACACTCCTGAGTGGCGCCATCGCCGCCGTCCTCCTCTCTCCGGTCGCGTGGCTGTTTCTCCGCGTCGCAGACATCCCGACCGACGAGGCCCTCTCGCTTCTGACCGCCGCCTCGACGATGCGGGTCCTCACGAACAGCGTCGTGCTCGTGACGACCGTCACTGCCGCCACCGTACTGCTCGGGGTCCCGCTGGCGCTCCTCACGGCCCGGACGAACCTCCCGTTCCGGCGGTTCTTCACGGTCGTCCTTGCACTGCCGCTCGTCGTTCCCTCTTACATCGGCGCCTTCGCCTTCGTCTCGGCGTTCGGCCCTCGTGGCGCGTTGGCCGACGCGCTCGCTCCGCTCGGTGTCGAGCAGCTGCCGGAGATCTACGGGATGGGAGGCGCGACGTTCGTCCTGGCGCTGTACGTCTACCCGTACGTGTTCCTGACGACGCGTGCGGCGCTGCTGTCGCTCGATGCCTCGCTCGTCGAGGCCGCCCGTACCCTCGGCAAGGGCCGACTCGCCGCGTTCCGGGAGGTGACCTTCCCGCGGATCGTCCCGGGCATCGCCGCGGGTGCGCTGCTGGTGGCGCTGTACACCCTCTCGGACTTCGGGACGCCAACCATCATGCAGGTCGACGTGTTCACCTCCTACATCTACGTCGCGTACAACGGGTTCGCGGCCGACCAGGCGGCGCTGCTGTCGCTCCAGCTGCTCGGCGTCACGACGGTCATCCTGGCGCTCGAATCCCGGGTCGGTCGGGACGACGCAAGGGCCTATGCCTCGGGCGGCGGCGGCACGGTGACCCGTATCGAACTGGGGGTGTGGCGCTGGCCCGCGGCACTCTGCTGTCTCGCCGTCGCCACGCTCGCGCTCGTGCTCCCGGTCGGCATCCTCCTGCTGTGGCTGGTTCGGGGCGGTCCCGGTTACGCCGCCGGTGGGTTCCCGTTCGAACTCGCGTACGCTCTCAACTCCGTGGGCGTCTCGGCGGCGGCCGCACTCGTCTCGGTCGTGCTCGCCATTCCCGTCGGGTACGTGGCGGCCCGGCGCGCCTCGCTCCCGGCCCGCCTCGCCGAGCGCGCGACCTACGTCGGCTACGCGATGCCCGGCGTCGTACTGGGCCTGGCGCTGGTCTACTTCGGCGTGCGGTTCGTGCCGACGCTGTACCAGACGCTGCCGCTACTGATTTTCGCCTACGTCGTCCGATTTCTCCCGCAGGCCGTTGGGACGACTGCCTCGTCGGTGCTACAGGTCGACACCCATCTGCTGGAGGCCGCGCGCGCATTAGGTGAGTCACCCGGCGGTGCGTTCCGGCGGGTGACGCTCCCGCTCATCTGGCCGGGCGTGCTGGCGGGGGCCGCGCTCGTCTTCCTCACGACGATGAAGGAACTCCCGGCGACGCTCCTGCTGCGTCCGACAGGTTTTGAAACGTTGGTGAGCTACATCTGGCTGGTACAGGGTGCGGCCTACTACGGGCTGGCGGCGGTCCCGGCGCTCGTGCTCATCGCCGTCTCGGCCTGCTCGATGGCTGTCATCCTGGCACAGGAGCGACGCTGACATGGAACGAGTCAACTCGACGACAGATTCGGGCACCGAGGACGAACGTGACGGGGTCACAGAGCGGCTGGACCGGACCCGCGCGGACCCGTCGCTCGACGGCGCCGACCAGGGCGACGTCGGCTGGTCGGTCGACCACGCGGGCCAGGGTAAGGCCGTCCTCGAACTCGACGGCGTCACGAAGCAGTTCGGCCCGACCGTGGCCGTCGATGACGTCTCGATGACTGTCGCCGAGGGGGAGCTCCTGACGCTGCTGGGGCCGTCGGGCTGCGGGAAGACGACGACGCTGCGTCTGCTTGCGGGCCTCGAACGACCGGACGAGGGCGTCATCCGGCTGAACGGCGAGCCCGTCGCGGCCGGCGCCAGCGGTGGTGCGGCGGCCGCCGAGACGGGCGACGTCAGTGACGGCGGCGGGCGATTCCTCCCACCCGAAGAGCGCGACGTCGGCCTCGTCTTCCAGGATTTCGCGCTGTTTCCCCATCTCTCGGTCGCGGAGAACGTCGCTTTCGGGCTGGAGGGTGACGCAGAGGAGAACGCCGACCGGGTGGCCGACCTGCTCGACCTCGTCGATCTGCCGGGGTACGAAGACCGTCGGCCGGACGCACTCTCGGGCGGTGAGAGCCAGCGGGTCGCGCTCGCACGGTCGCTCGCGCCCGAACCGTCCGTCCTGTTGCTCGACGAGCCCTTCTCCAACCTCGACGTTCGGCTCCGGGTCGCGATGCGCGAGGAGGTCCGCGACATCCTCAAGCGCGCGGGCGTCACCGCCGTCTCCGTCACGCACGACCAGGAGGAGGCGCTCTCTATCTCCGACCGCGTGGCCGTCATGAACGACGGTCGCCTCGCGCAGGTCGGCAGCCCCGAGGGGCTGTTCCAGCACCCCGAGTCCCGCTTTGTCGCGTCCTTCCTGGGCCAGGCGTCGTTCGTCGACGCCGAGGTCCGCCCGGACTGCATCGAGACCGGACTCGGCTGCATCGATCCCTCGGACCTCGCGGGCCCCATCGATGCCTACGACGGCACGCACATCCAGGTGCTCGTCCGGCCGGACGACCTCCGGGCGACGCCGGCACCCGAAGCCGAGGCAGACGGACGGATCGTCCGGCGTCAGTACAACGGCCCGACATTCGTCTACCGCGTCGAACTCGACAGCGGTGACGTCGTCCACTGCACGCACAACCACGTCGAGGAGTTCTCGGTCGGCCAGTCGGTCCGGGTCGACCTGACCGCGGACCATCAACTCGCCTGGTACCCCCCCTGATCCGCCGTGAGCCGACCGAGTCTGCCGTCCCTCCCCGACGACCTGCTGCCCGACGACGCCCGCTCCCGCTACCGCCTCGCGGCAGCGGCGCTCGCGCTCGTCGCTGGCGTTGCCGTCTTCCTGCTCTCTGCCCGAGTCTTTCCCTATCTCTCGACGAACCACGACGAGGCCGTCTACCTCCAGCAGGCCGCGATGCTGCTCGAGGGGCAACTCGTCCTCCGGCCGCCGGTCGCGGAGACGTTCCGTCCGTGGTTCTTCGTGAAGTCCGGCCCCGAACTCTACCCCAAATACGCGCCGGTCGTCGCCGCCGTCTTCGCGGTCGGGATGGCGCTGGGCGACCCGCGGCTCTCGCTGGCGGTCGTCGGCGCGGCGATCGTCGGGCTCACGTACGCCGTCGGCGCCGAGGCGTTCGGCCGCCGGACGGGCCTGCTGGGTGGACTTCTCGTCGTCATCTCCCCCTTCTACCTCGTCCAGACCGCGCTCTTTCTCCCGTACGCACCGACGCTGGCGTTCGAACTGCTGTTCGCGTGGGCCTACCTGCGGTCGGTCCGGACGGGCTCGCGGTGGTTCGCCCCCATCGCCGGCCTCGCCATCGGTATCGCCTTCTTCGCACGGCCGTACACCGCGGTCCTGTTCGCGACGCCGTTCGTCGTCCACGCGCTGTGGACGCTGGGACGGGCGGGCAGGGCCGCGAGTGCGGGGGACAGCGGCCGCCTCGTGGACGTGACGCTCCGGCAGGGGCTCGTCGCGGTCTGTGGACTGCTCGGCGTCGCCGCCACACTCTGGTACAACGCCGTCATGACGGGCGATCCGTTCACCTTCCCGTACCAGGTGTTCGCGCCCCGCGACGGACTCGGGTTCGGCACCCGCCGCATCCTCGGCTACGAGCGCGACTACACGCCAGCCCTGGCGCTGCGGGCGAACGGGCAGGCGGTCTGGTCGCTGCTGACGCGCTGGGTCGTCGCCGGACCGCTCGGGACAGCGCTGGCGGCCGTCGGCCTCTACGCCACCGCCGTGCGCGTCCGCCGATACCTCGGCCGACGGGAGGCCGGACTGGTGGGAGCCGTCGCGTGGCCGGACGGCGGGACCGGCGGCGAGGGCGCTGCGTCCCGGGAGGCCGGCGCCGGACTCGCTCCGCGGCTCGCCCTCGCTGGGCTCTTCGTCACGATCATCGCCGGCAACGTCTACTTCTGGGGGAACCTGAACATCCTCGGCGACATGGACGTCGCGGGCGACGGCCTCATCTCGCTGTACGGGCCGTACTATCACTTCGACCTCGTGGTGCCGACGGCGCTGTTCGCCGCGTTCGCACTCCGACTGCTCGCGGGGCGGTGGCGCGCCGTCGCCCGCGAGCGGCTCGACGGGGACGCCACACGCCGGGTCGTGGTCGTCGGCCTCCTGGTCGGTGCGCTCGTCGTGGGTGGAACGACGGCGGTCATCGCCGCCGAACCCATCGCCGAGAACGACGCCACGTCCGAGCAGCTGGCGGCCGCCTACGAACCGTTCGAGCCGCGGCCGCCCGCCGGACTCGTCTTCCTCCCGACGCCGTACGGCGACTGGCTCAATCACCCATTCCAGGTCCTCCGGAACGACCCCGACTTCGACGGCCGGACGGTGTACGCCATGCGCGAGCGCCAGTTCGCCGTCGTCGACGCCTACCCCGACCGGCCGCTGTACCGCTATGGTTTCCGCGGTGACTGGGCGCCGTTCCTCGGCACCCCCGTCGAACCGCGGCTCTACCGCATCCACCACGTCCGCGGCGAGCGCGTGACTGTCCACGCGACGCTCGGCGTCCCCGAGAGCGCCAGGCGGATGACGCTCCGGCTGGCCGGCGGCGGCGAGAGCACCTACTACACCGTCCGGGGACCGCCCGACGAGTTCACCACGCGCATCGTCGTCGCCGACGGCCACGCCCGGCTCCGCGGCGACGACGTGGTCCCGGTGAACCCGAACGACACCTCGGTTCCGGTCCACGCCCGCGACGAGGTGCTGCTGGAGGCGAACGTCGAGTACGCGCCCGGCAACGCCTTCACCTACCGGCTGGAGACGCCGGTCGCGCTCGACGAGGGCGAGTGGCGCGTCCTGACGCCCCACCCCGAGGTCTGTCGCGCGGCGTACCTCTGTGACGGGGAAGCCGCGTGGATTCCAGAGACGGCCCGCCCCGGTGTCACCGTCGAGACGCGGCTCGAAGCCAGCGAAGCGTCGACGAACCGAACCGCACTACCGAATCCAACCCCGGGCGTGCCCACGGCGCTGCCGGGGCGAACGACGCGGCCGAGGACACCATGACTGGAGCAGACGACCCGACAGAGACGGACGGCGACCCGACAGAGACAGATGGCAACCCGACAGAGACAGACGGCAACCCGACAGAGACGGACGGCGACCCGACAGAAGCGACCGACGAGAACGAATCGACGACGGCAGAACTCACCCGGCGCGACGCGATGGCGGCGCTGACGGCCGCCGGCGTGAGCACGGCACTCGGGGGGACGCTCTCCTGGGCGGTCCTGCGCGAGGGCGACACCGGCGGCGAGGATGGAAGAGGAGAGGAGGGCGGAGCGGCCGGGGAGGGGCTCTCTCCCCGCGAGCGCGAGACGCTACTCGCGCTGGCCGAGCGGCTCTACCCCTCCGCGGTCACGGGCATCCCGACGTTCGTCGAGCGCTACACGGTCGGCCGCGTGCGCGACCGGCCGGAGTACCTGGCCGGGATGCGCGAGGCCCTCCGGACGCTCGATGACTACGCCGTCCGCTGGACCGACGAGCACTTCGCGGACCTGGCGTCCGACCGACGGGGCGTCCTGCTGAACAGTATGGGTATCACAGTCGCCTCCCCCGAGCCCGACGGGCTCGACCCGGAGCGCATCCGCTTCTATCTCGTCAACGAACTGCTGTTCGCGCTCTACTCCACTCCGACCGGGGGAAAGCTCGTCGGCATCGAGAACCCGCAAGGCTACCCCGGCGGCACGAGGAGCTATCATCAGCCGCCGGGCGAGCAGTGAGGCAGTCGGCGGCCGCTGCTGACGTATCCCTTCTAGTAGTTCGGCACGACATACAGGGGTCTCGCGGCGCTCGTGTCCGACGATGTCAGTGAGTGGCCGTCCCCCCGAGGTCGACCGGGCCTACGAACACCTCGACAACGTCGAGACGGAGGTCCATGGGACTCTCCCGGACAAGTCCGAGGAACTCGAGAGTCTCAGAGCGAGTATCGAGGAGTACGAGGAACTCGAGGACCACTCGGACCGGGTGAAACTCCTGGACGCCATCGACCAGGAGATAGACGAGGTCCGCGACTGGATCGATCGCGAGATCGACGACGGCGCCGAAGCCGCCCACGACGCGGTCGGGAAACTCGAACGGGAGATCGACAGCCTCCGCGAACGACTCGGGTCCTGAGTTGTACTACGGCAGAATATTAGATATATTTCCGATATATTCATAAAATAGGACAAATAAAAATCTGGACGGCAATTTCACCTCGAACTTCCGTCCGCGCCGGTCGCACAGAGAGCGCCGACGCCAGCGCCGAGGTCCGCGGCCGGTGGTTGCGCTCGCTTGTGCGCCGACGAGGTCCACCGCTCGGCCAGCCGCTCGACGAGGTCGCGGTCGGTGTCCGTCTCGGCGGCGACGGTCTCGACCGACTGTCCGCGCTCGACCAGGCCGACGAGCACGGGGTCGATGGTTGCGTAGTCCGCGCCGAGTTCCGCCTCGTCGGTCTGTCCCTCCCAGAGTTCCGCGCTCGGCTGCTTCTCGATGAACCGCTCGTCGAGTCCGACGCCGCGGGCAAGTTCGTAGAACTCCGTCTTGTAGAGGCGTCGCAGGGGGGCCACGTCGACCGCTCCGTCTCCGTGTTTGGTGAAGTAGCCCAGCAGGTACTCGCTGCGGTTCTCCGGCCCGAGGACGAGGGCGTCCCGACGGTTCGCGGCCTCGTAGAGGAGGACCATCCGCATCCGGGCCTGGATGTTCCCGCGCGTGAGGCGGTCGAGGTCCACTGGCGCCGTCTCCGCGACCGCGTCGACGAGAGGCTTGATGTCGACGACGCGGTTGTCGACGCCCAGTCGCTCACAGAGGTCGACCGCGTCGCGGGTGTTCTCGTCGGCCGTCGGGCCGGCCGGCAGGACGAGTCCGGTGACGGCGTCCGCGCCGACCGCGTCGACGGCCACGCGCGTGGCGAGCGCCGAGTCCAGTCCGCCACTGACGCCGACGACGTACCCGCCGGCGCCGGTGTCGGCGAGTGATTCCCGGAGGAACTGCTCTGCCGTCTCGACCGCGCGGGGAACGTCGACCATGTGGGCGCCTGCGGGGCCACGGGCAAATGTTCCCGGCCTTCTCGGGGGGAGGCGGGGAGATTCCGGCCCAGCGGCTCAAGGGGCCACGCCACAGCAGTCGGGGGTACGGCACAGCGACTCGCGGGGGCGTACGCCACAGCGGTCGGCACCGCCACACAGCGGCCCGCGGGGACGCAAACCATAGCGGCCGGGCCTACACCACAGCGACTCGCGGGGCCGGGTCAGAGGGCCGCGTGCCGCACCGCCCAAACAGTTACACTATCGCGCTCGGTCTACCCGCGCATGCGAGATGTAGCCATCGTCGGAGCCTCGATGACACAGTTCGGTGTCCGCGAGGGCGAGTGGGTGATGGACCTGCTCAACGAGGCGGGGGCGGCCTGCCTTGCGGACGCCGGCGTCGCGCCCGAGGACGTCGAGCACCTGTACGTATCGAACATGGCCAGCGGCGAGTTCGAGGGCCAGACCGGCGTTCCGAACGCACTGGCACACGACCTCGGCGCGATTCCGGCCTACACCCAGCGGGTCGACCAGACCTCCTCGTCGGGCGCGGCCGGGATATACGCCGCCTGGCAGTCTGTCGCCAGCGGGGCGAGCGACCTGACGCTGCTGGTCGGCGGCGAGAAGATGACCCACCGGACGACAGCCGAGTCGACGGACGTCATCGCTTCGATAACGCACCCGGTCGAGTACAAACACGGCGTGACGCTCCCCTCGTTCGCGGGGCTCACGGCCCGGCACTACCTCGACAAGTACGACGCGCCCCGGGAGGCACTGGCACACGTCGCCGTCAAGAACCACGCCAACGGTGTGTACAATCCACACGCGCAGTTCCAGAAGGAGATCACGCTGGAGACGGCACTCGAGTCGCCGCTGGTGGCCGACCCGCTCCGGCTGTACGACTTCTGCCCCGTCACGGACGGCTCGGCGGCGCTCGCGCTCGTCCCCGCGGAGCACGCCACCTCGTACGCCGACGCGTTCGCCCGCATCGCGGGCATCGCCGGCGCGACCGACACCCACGTCGTCCACGAGCGCGCGGACCCGACCCACATGGGCGCGGTCGCAGAGTCCGGCGCCGACGCGTTCGAACAGACCAGCTACGACCACGCCGACATCGACGTGGCCGAACTCCACGACATGTTCACCATCCTCGAGGTGATGCAACTGGAGGCGCTGGGCTTCGAGGACGCCGGCGAGGGCTGGCAGGCCGCCATGGAGGGCCGGACGGCCCCCGACGGCGAACTGCCCGTGAACACCTCCGGCGGCCTGAAATCGAAGGGGCACCCGCTCGGCGCGAGCGGCGTCGCCCAGGCCGTCGAGGTGTACGAGCAACTCCTCGGCGAGGCCGGCGAGCGCCAGGTCGAGGCCGACGCCGGCCTGGCCTGCAACGTCGGCGGGTTCGGAAACTGTGTCATCACCACCATCATGGAGGCGGCAGCATGAGCGAGAACAAATCGACGCACGCCGAGCGAACCGACGGAGGACAGCCCCTCATGGAAGCCGCGCGCTACGAGGACGGCAGCATCACCTACCCGGCACACCCGATCGGACCGGACGGCAGCGAGCCCGTCGAGACGGTCGACCTCGCGGACTACCGCGCCGAAGTCGTCACCTGGACCACGAGCTACGCCACGCCGCCGGGAGTCCGCGAGCCCAACACGCTCGCTGTCGTCGAGTTCGACGTCGACGGAACCCCTGTCCGCGCGCTGGGACAGTGCACGACCGAGGACGTCGAGGTCGGCGACACCGTCGAGCCGGTGTACGCCGGGGAACTGCGCGACCCCGACGCGGGCATCCGCGAGGCAGAGAGCCAGGACTGGGACGGCTACCGGTTCGAACCGGTCGAGTGAGCGGCCTCAGCGGTTGTCGCCGTCGCTCTCGTCCTCGCTCCCGTTTTCGGGGCCGTCGACGGTCTCGCCGCGTTCGGCCTGTTGTTTCAGGGACGCGAGCTCCGCGTCGACGTCGACGGACGGCCCGCGGTCCGGGTCGGGCTGTCGCCCGTCCGGTCTCTCCTCGCCGCTCCGCTCGGTGGCCGACAGACGGTCCTCGATCTCCCCGCGTAACTCCCGGGCGTCGGCCAGCAGTCGTCGGGCCGTCGGGTCCTCCGGTTCACCCTCGTATGCGCGCTGGAGTTCGGCGAGGGCGTCGTCGACGCGGGCGAGCGCCTCGCGGCCACCCGCCGCGGCTTGCTCGCCGGCCGCCGTCGAGACGTCCGCCAGGACGCTGTTGCCGTCGTCGCGGCGCTCTGGCACCCGCGGGTCGCGGCCGTCCAGCAGCCGGATGGCGCCGGCAAGGAGTTGCAGTGCCTGGATCGCGGCCTCGAGGAACGCCACGACTGTCGGGATAGTGTACGTCTCGGTGAAGCGCAGGAGGTCGCGGGGCGACGGTGGCCGGGGGAGAGCCGGCCCATCAGTGCGGGGGCGCGGTCGGCCGCGAGACCGGCTATCCTCGTCAACCACCGTCCGCAACTCGCGGAGCGTTCCCGCCAGTTCGGTCGCCAGATCGGCCAGTTCCTCGTCGTCACCGGTGTGACCGGGCCGCCGGGCCGGTCGGTCGTCGTCGGAACGGTCCCTCGGCGCCGCTACCTGGACGGGAATCGACTCGCCGCCGGCGTCCCAGTCGCTCATGTCCGGGGTTGGGCCGCCGAACGGGAAAACGCTCTCGCTGGTTTAGGAGGACCGAAATGTTCTTTACCTCTAGGCCCACCTAATCGGATGATGGAAGTCACCCGGAGTCGGGATTCCGAGACGGCCGACCGACCGAAAGTCCGCGCGCACGCGACCTCCCCCGAGCGAACCGTGTTCACCGAGGACGGCAACCAGGACGCGTGGATCTCGACCGACACGCTGGTCGACGCCGAGGAGTGACGGGACGCGAAGCCGACGGTTTTGCTCGGGAACTAGATAAGTCGATAATTTCTCGGTTTCAGGTCCTGAAAACGGTATAAATTTATTCTCCGTGGTATACCTCGTTATCTAGTGACACATTCAGAATTTTAGTAAAGCACCGGTTTCGGGTATAATAGAGGAGATTACAGCGGTACCGACCGGCGTTACTTCGTCGCGTCGGCGACGACCAGCGTGTCGTCCTCGAGGTAGTGCTCGAAGTGGTGGGCGTGTTCCTCGACCGTCTCGAGGTGCTCTCTGAGGATCTCGCTCGAGGTGTAGTCGCCGAAGTCCTCCATCATCCCGATGTGGTCGCGCATCGTCTCGACCATGTCGCCGAACAGCTCCATGTCGTTGGCGACGGAGGTCCGGACGTCGTAGACGTCTGCGCCCTCGGGCTCGACGGGGGCGTGCTCCTCGTAGGTGGCGCCGCCCGAGAGCGGGACGCCGCCCAGCGCCTGTGCGCGCTCGGCGAACTCGTCTGCGGCCTCCTCGAGGTCGGCGGCGACCTCGCCGAGGTACTCGTGGAGTTCGCGGAACTCGGCGCCCTCCACGTTCCAATGGTGCTTCTTGATCTGGTGGTACGCCACGTACGTCGCCGCGAGGTCGGTGTTCAGCGCGTCGACGATCTGCTCTGCTTTCTCCCGGTCGATGCGGAGCGCCTCGCTCTCCTCGACGGACCCTGTCTGCCGGCGGACGTTCTTCTGGGTGCTCATTGCACTTCTAGCTGCGGGCGCCGGACACTTAATTGTTTCCGACACAGGAATATCAGTTTTCATTTTGGAAAAATTTGTTTCGTTTCGCTAGGCGGGCCTAATCCGATTTCGGACGTGTCTACTCGCGACGGAGTTCGGATTTCGGCCGATAGCGGACGACTAACTGCCGGAAAGAGACGATCAGCCGCCGGAAACGGACGACCGGCTGTTGATAGCGGACGAGTGACTGCTGATAGCGGACGAGTGACTGCTAGAACTGGTCACTCCCGGTAGATGCCGACGCGTTTTCGATGGTAGGCCTGCTCGGCAGGATCGAGCGAGGTGACGAGATCGCGCTCGTCGTCGGCGAGTGCCGTGTGGACAGAGCCGTTGGGTCGGGCGACCATCGAACGGCCGCCGTAGGTCACATTCGGTGCGTCGGGCAGCTCGCGACGGCCCGTCCGGCCGCAGGCCACCGCCCAGCGGACTCCATCGAGCGCGCGGGCTCGGACGAGGAGGCGCCAGTTCTCGGAGTGGGCCGCGGGCCACGCTCCGACGACGAACAGCGCGTCAACTCGCTCCTCTGTGAACGCGGCGCTGTCGCCGACGAAGTTCAGGTCGTAGCAGGTCACGAGCCCCGTTTCCCCGAGCGGTGTCTCGACCGTGACACGCCGATCGCCTGGCGTGAGCACTTTCAGTTCGCCGGCCCAGAGGTGGCGCTTGCGGTAGACCGTCGTCTCCCCGTCCGGCCGGACGTACGCGACGGCGTTGTAGCACACCTCGTCGTCGGCATCGCTGTCGGCGCCAGCGGTCTTTCCGCCACCGTCGTCGGCTGCTCGGTCGGCTTCGGCACCATCTCCGCCCCCGTCGCCGACCGCTCGGTCGGCCTCGGGGGCGTTCGTCCCTTCGTCGGCCTCGGGGGCGTCCGCCCGCTCGACGTACCCGACGAGCAGCGCCAGGTCGTGTTCGGCGGCAGATTCACGGACCGCGTCGAGTTCGGGCCCGTCGGTCCGGACGGCGGCGTCGGCGATGCGCTCGTCGGGGACGAACCCGGTCAGGAACTGTTCAGGGAAGAGCGCGACCTCGACGGCGTCCGGGAGTGTGGCCACCCGCTCGCGCAGGGTCGCGACGTTCGCCTCGGGGTCGAGGTCCGCGACCGTGGTCTGGCAGGCCGCGATCCTCGGCTGGCCGTCGGCCGGGGGAGCGTTCGACATGGAGGGCGGTGCAGGGGCCGCCCACATCACGCTTCGGGTGGGGCACGGGCGTCGAGCGAATTCGGCGTGCGGAGCTGTCAGGTCCGCGTGAGAAGCATCGGCGTCGCCCCGTCGAACGGCTCCGTCGAGTCACCGCGAGCCTCGGCCGCCTGGCGAGCCTGCCGGTCGTGGACCGCGAGCAGTCGCTCGAAGTCCGAGTCGTCGATGTCGAGCGCGTCGGCGAAGTCCGCCCACACCTCCGGGAGGACGACGCAGTGGAACGCCTCGTCGGTCCGGGCGACCACGGGGTCGTAGGGGAGGTACTTGCGCCACTCGTAGACGAGGTTGTCGACGCCCGGGAAGTCGCGAGCGGACTGCTGGTGCCGCCGGAGCAACTCACGGAGCCGCTCGGGGTCGGTCCCCGTCCGTTCGGCGACCTCCGCTACGACGTCGGCGTCGAAGGGGGCGAGCGGGTCGCGGTCGTGAGTCTCCGGCTCGGTGGCGTCGGTCACGACACGGAGTAGTCGGCGACACGGCATAGGTACGTCGCTCGAGCCGACAACGGAGTGTGCGAACGGGGTCGAGCGTCTCCGGCTCGGTCGCTGGCGCAGTCGCCGGCCACGACGCCGGCCGCGCTCGCGCTCGGCGCGCCGCGCCCCGACGCCTGAGCCAGCAGGAAGCTGGCGAGGACCACGCCGCCCGCGAGGACGAAGGTGACCCGGTAGCCCACGGCCGCGTGGCCGACTGCCCAGCCGTAGAGCCACTGGTCGCTCACAACCTGACCCGGTGCTGGTCGGCACTTCGACCTGCCGATTCGGCACAGGGTATCGACCGAAGCGGGGAAACCGGGGGGCGCCAGGGGCCGTCGATTAGCGCGACCCGGTACTGGTCTGTCGGGCACTCGCCCCGGCGCTCCCGTGAGCGGCCGTCGCGATGTCGCGGCCGTCGTGCGCGACGGTGACCTCACCAGGCGCCTCCCCCTCGAAGACGTAGCGCGCCGCGTACTCGATGTCGACGATGCACTGGGCGCAGACATCGGCGTCGGCCGGCTCGTAGGCGCGGACGTTGACGTGCAACCGGTCGGCCTCGGGGTCGTAGTCGAGGGAAGCCTGCTCTGCCGTATAGCACCCGTTCGACCCGTCGATGACGCCGTCGAGCGTGACCGTCGACTCGTCGAAATCGATGGCCACGTCGTTTCTTCCCTGACCGCACCCCCTGTCAGTCACCTCGAAGGACTGGCGCTCGATGCCGTCCGCGAGCGGTCTGGTCGGCGAGTCGGTCGGGGTAGAGGTCGGAGTGGAGGTTGGGGACGGGCCGCCACCGCCGCCGCTCTCCCCGTCGCTCGGTCTGCCGCCCGTACAGCCCGCGATACCCGCGACCCCGGCGAGCGCCGCGGCGCGGAGGAGGGCTCGTCGTCGCATGTACGCCGACCGAGGACTGGAACGGATAAATTCCTCGGGGAGACTCAAGGAAGAGTTTGAACGAACTCCCCATCTCACGAGGGGCCGGACCTCGCTGGGGCGAGGAGTCGGATCTCGGCCGGACCAAGGGCGTCGGATTGATGTGGCGACGGCCCGCTCGCGGGGATATGCACGAGCGAGCACGCGAGTTCACGGCGGCCTGTCGCGACCACTACGACTTCGACCCGGCGGTCGAAGAGTTCGAGGACGGCACCGGGACCGCGGAGGCCGCCGCGGCGTCGATCGGCTGTCGAGTCGAGCAGATCGCCTCCAGTATCGTCGTCACGGACGGCGAGCGGGTCGCGGTGGTCGTCACCAGCGGCGCGAATCGGCTCGACACCGACCGCGTCGCCGCGACGCTCGAATGGAACGAGGCCGACCTCGCCGATCCCGAGACCGTCCGCGGGACGACCGGGTGGTCGATCGGCGGCGTCCCGCCGTTCGCCCACGAGCGAGACCTGCCGGTACTGGTCGACGAGACGCTGCTGTCGTTCGACAGGGTGTGGGCCGCGGCGGGCACGCCCGAGGCCGTCTTCCCGATCGACCCACAGCGGCTGGTCGACCTGGCCGACGCCGAACCGGCCGTCGTTGCGGTGGAGTGAGCGCGACGGCGCGAGAGGCTCTCGCGCACCCCGGCACTGGATGGCGCCTCGCTCTTCACCGAAGCGGGACGCTCGGGACGAATCACCGAGGCAGTGGTCGCAGCGGGGAGATTCAGCGACGCTCACGTCCCGTGAGCGCGCCCCGGAAGACCGATCGCTCGTCAGGGCCCCCGCGTGTCGGCCGCTGGCCGTCGAATCCGAGTGAGCACCGGCAACGACCAGCACAGACAAAGCTTTTATATGTTGCTGGGTCCCACGGCTTAAGTATAATGGCAGGGCCCACTCGCCAGCGAGAGCGGAGTGTCGAATCCGAGGAGGAAGACGAAACAGAGCGGGGCTGTCCTGAGTGCGAGTCGACGGATCTGGTACACGACGGCGAGGAACTTGTCTGTGACGACTGTGGCCTGGTGATCGAAGAGGACCAGATCGACCGCGGCCCGGAGTGGCGCGCGTTCAACCACTCCGAGCGACAATCGAAGTCCCGGGTCGGGGCGCCGACGACCCAGACGATGCACGACAAGGGGCTGACCACCC
>JBDGSA010000049.1:0-16262 GCA_042217755.1 Haloglomus sp.
TCCGGGACGCTGTCCGCCCGTGCGGACTCGGCGTCCCCCGTTGCATCGTCGTCCTGGTCCGGCGCGGCGTCGTCGACCCGCCCGTCACCGTCGCTCATCGATTAGAGGGAGGGCGCCGGGCGTAAAGTAGCCCCCGACCGAGCGCGCCTGACGCGGGGGCAGTACTCGAGGAAAATCTCGCGGGAACGCCGGGGAGGGCCACTCCGTTCACGCCCGGTGGAGTCGACCGGCGGTCACCTCGATGCGCCGCGAGAAGTGACACAGGGGCTCACCGTCTGGGTGCTCGAATCCGTTGACGTCGAACAGTTCGTTGGTCACGAGGTCGGCGTGTGCGGGCGCCAGCTCCCACGGCGGGTGGTCGATGTCGCCGTACCAGATCCGGCCGTCGTCGGCCGCGGTGTAGAAGCGGTAGTTCTCCGTGAGGAAGGCCTCGAGCGAGCCCGAATCCGGGACGAAACTGTCGCCGTCGGGGCCGTAGGCGGCCGCGAAGGTCGCGCTCCCGTCCGGGCGCTGGGAGCGAAAGGCCACCCGGTCGCCCGCGCGGTCGATGACCATGTTCGCCCGGTAGTAAGGGAGCCGAAATAGCGAGCGCGCGACAGTCACGCCGAGCGGGTCGTCGGCGTCCAGATTGAAGAAGTAGACCCCGCGGCCGCCGGCCGCGTCGTCACTCGGCCCCTGGTCCGTCTCCCCGACGTACGTCCGGAGGTTCAACTCGCCGAAGGAGCGGCCGACCGGGAGGAACCGGGGCCCGATGTCGGACATCACGAACGGTACCACGCCGAGGTAGGCGTCGCCGTCGTACGTCGCGACGGTGAGGCCGTCGGGAAGCCGCGCCTCGACGACGGCCGGGTCGACCGGCCAGTGAGCGAACAGCAGGTCCTCCCAGACCATCGAGAGCAGCGCCCCGTCACGAGAGAGCAAGCCGGCGCACATACGAGACACTGGGGCCCGACCACGTATCGAACTGACGGCAGTGGCGGGGTTCGCCGGAGGGACAAATCGCTGTTTGATGCTCCGTCGGGGCTATTGATACCACTCCACACACACCACTCATGGCTGGTGATCGCACACGGCGGCTCGGACCGGTACTGCTCGTCACCGCGCTGGTGCTGCTGGCGGGCTGTTCTGGGCTTGGCGGCGGCGGGGCCGGGGACGCGGGTGCTGCCCCCGAGGGGGAACCGCAGGGCGGCCCGGAAGCGGACGCACAGGCAGGAGGTGACGGCGGCGACGGGGGAAGTGGCAGGGATGGCGGAGGCGGCGGAGGAAGTGACGGAGGCGACGGGGGCGAGACCTTCGCCGCGAAGTCGTTCCGCGACCCGAACCGATCGCAGGCGATCGTTCGAACCGGGCGCGTGACGCTCCGGATCGCCTCGTTCGACAGCGCCCGGTCGGCAGTCGTGGCGATCGCCCGCGAGCACGGAGGCTACGTCGCGGGGTCTGAGACGAACGTCGAACGGGTGGGGAACCGGACCCGGACGACCGGCCGGCTGGTGCTCCGGGTGCGGAGCGACCAGTTCGGCGAGGCGTTCCGGGCTGTGAAGGCCGTCGGCGAGGTCCGACGGGCGGAATCGAACAGCCGCGACGTCTCCGACCAGCTGGTCGATATCGAGGCCCGTCTCACCAACCTCCGGCGCCAGCGCGACCGCCTCCGCCAGCTGTACGCGGAGGCCAACGACACCGAGGCCATCCTCGAGGTCGGCGAGAAGCTCTCCAGCGTCCAGGAGCGCATCGAGCGGCTCCGGGCGAAACGCCGCGCGCTCCGGGGCAAGGTCAGCTACGCGACCATCACGGTTCGGCTCCGGGAACCCGGTCTCACTCCGACCCCGACGGCGACGCCTACGCCCCGGCCGGCCTACCACGAGACGGACCTCGGCGCGGCCCTCGCGGCCTCTGTCAACGGCGTCGTCGTCACGGTCCGGGCCCTGCTCGTCACGCTCGCCTACCTCCTCCCGTACGCGCTGGTCTTCGGCGCTCCGCTTGCCGGCATCGGCTACGTAGCCCGTCGTCAGGATATCCTATGAGGAAAATATCTAATTTATATACGATATAAATAATATTTTTCAGCAATAGTTGAATAATTTTAACAATAACTGATATATCCGGCGCGAGAGGCAGCGGCTCCCGCTCGCCCCGAGCTCCGAGGCCGTGCGGGACGAGCGGCGCTGAAACTTTCACTCGGCGAGCGCCAGGGTCGGACATGGAGTTCCGAGTCGTCCAGGGAGACATCGCGGCACAGTCAGCGGATGCGCTCGTGAATGCGGCGGGAACCAGCCTCCAGATGGGGAGCGGCGTGGCCGGCGCGCTCCGGCGGGGCGCCGGCGAGGAGATCAACGAGGAGGCCGTCTCGAAGGGGCCCGTCGACCTCGGCGCGGCCGCCGTGACCGACGCGTACGACCTCGACGCCGAGTACGTCATCCACGCGGCAGCAATGCCCCACTACGGTGACGGGCAGGCGACCCGCGAGTCGATCCGCGACGCCACCCGGAACACGCTCGAGCGAGCCGACGAACTCGGTTGTGAGTCGCTCGTCATCCCGGCACTGGGGACTGGCGTGGCCGGGTTCGACCTCGCGGAGGGGGCCCGGATCATCTGTGAGGTTCTGGCCGCGTACGACCCCGGGACGATCACGGACGTCCGGTTCATCGCCTACTCCGAGGACGCCTACGAGACGATACGGGCGGTCGCCGCCGAGGTCCGGGAAGCGTCGTAGGGGTCGTCGCCTCGGGGACCGGAAAGCATCGTGGGGGCCGTCGACCCCGAGGTCCGGAAAGCATCGTGGGGGCCGTCGACTCCGGGGTCCGGAAAGCATCGTGGGGGCCGTCGACTCCGGGGTCGGACCGCTCGCCCCTGCCCACTCGTCGGCTCGCAATCGGCGCGACGACCTCGATGCGACCGCCGGGAAACGACCCGCCGACGCGAGCCCGGCAGGTCACACACGCCCCGACGTCGCGCGCCGCGACGACTCGAGTCACGAGATGAACACCGTTCCGGGACCCTGCCGTCGCGTTATCTCGTTCTGAATCTATTATCGGGCTATTAAGTGGATAGGCGTCGTACGGTGAGACATGACCCGAGCCGAACCGGCGAGCGTCCTGGGCGAGGACCCAGCGACTGCAACGCCGTTCGGCGAGGCGGCCCCGTCGAACCTGCTCCTGCTCGGGCCGTCGATGGCAGACGACGACGCGCTCGTGCGACTGCTGGAGAGCGTAGCGGGGACGCCGGCGCTGCTGACGGTGTCGCTGCTCCGCCCTCCGGGAGAACAGATCGCGACGTGGGAGAACCAGTGGCGGACTCCGCCGAGCGAGATCGCGGCCATCGGCTGCACCAACACCGGCGCCTCGTCCGGTGACCCGACGGTCGAGACCTCGTTCCGGTCGACCTCGGTCGCGGACCCGGGCGACCTGACCGGCCTCGGCATCCGCATCAACGAGTGCGTCGACGCCTGGGCGGATCGGCCCACGGTCCTCAGCTTCGATTCGGTGACCACGGTGCTCCAGTACGCGGACACCAAACAGGTGTTCCAGTTCCTCCACGTGCTGACGAGCCGGCTGGGTCGTGCCGACGTGATGGGCGTCTTCCACATGGACCCGGACGCCCACGACGACCAGACGGTCGCGACCATCCGGAGCCTGTTCGACGGCGTCTACGAGTGGACCGGAGAGAGCTGGGACCAGGCCTGACCACGCCAGAACTAGCCACAGGCGTGCCAGGTGACGGGCGCGTCCGGAAGCCCCACGGCGCGAACCAGTGTTCCCTTCTCGTCCTCGCGGACCTCGAGTGTTCCGTCGAACGCCGCCTGGAGCATCGAGACGGTCGCTCCGTCCACCCGCTCGGTGTCGAGCGTCGCGACGCCGAGGTAGCCGGCGTCGTCGATGCGGTTCTGAACGACGTGACAGAACTTGAATACTTCAGTCCGGTTGAGGTGGTCGAGCATCCCGGTCAGCGAGAGGACGCCGATGCGGACGCGGGGGGTGTCCAGCCGGTCGATGGCGTCGTTGAGTTCGCGCCCGATGGCCGCCAGGTCGTCTGTGCTCGTCGCGCCGTCTGTCTCCTCGCCGAGATCGACGACGGTCAGGCGGGCGTCCAGGTCGGACCCGGACCGTCCGGCCAGTTCCGTCTCAAGTTCCGCGGCCGACCGATCCGTGCTCACCGGGACAACCCCTTCGCTCGCCGCTCGCCCTCCGAGGAGGAGTTCGATGGCGACCCGGTCGGCAACCGATCCCGGACCGGTGACGAGGAGCGTCGTCCCCGGCCGCTGGACGCGGGCTTCGGCGACGGGAAAGGAGGCACCGAGGTCGTAGGCATCGTCGCTGTCGATGGCTTCGCTCATGTGCTGAGGATGTCGCTGGTCCCGACTACGACTGCTCGGGTTCCGTCTGCTGGTCGCTCTCGTCGATGCTCCGGAGGGCCGCGACGAAGCCGGCGTCGTCACCGGCGCCGGAGTCAGCCGCTTCGAGTTCCGCCTCCAGCTCGGCGAGCCGGGCCTCCAGCTCGGCGAACGCCTCGCTCTCCTCCAGTTCCTCCTCGCTCTTTCGCGCCTTCAGCGTCTCCTTTTTCGCCAGCAGCGACGTGTACTCGTCGAGCGCGTCGGAGTAGGCCTCCTGTGAAAAAAGGCTCTCGATGGTATCGCGGAGGCGCTCCTCGTCGATGGGCTTCGTGAGGTAGGCGTCGAACCCCATCTCGATGATGTCGAAGTCAGGCTCGACGGCGGTCACTATGGCGAACCGGGCCTCGACGCCGCGGTCCTGCATCTCCTCCAGCGTCTCCTTCCCCGAGAGTCCCGGCATCATCCGGTCGAGCAGGACCACGTCGACCGCGGCGCCCTCGTCGACGAACTCGAGTGCCTCCTGGCCCTCCGCGGCCGTGAGCACCTCGTAGTCAGCCGAGAGCCAGAGTTCGTACGTCCGGCGGAGTTCCTCCTCGTCTTCCACCACCAGCACCGTCGGCTGATCGTCCGCCGGTTCGTCGCCTTCGCTCATGAGCCGACCATCGCGGTCGGGAAAAATAAAGCCCCACCCGATGCGCCCGCGCTGTGCGGCCAGTGCCAAGGGGCACACTGGCCGACAGGCGTCCAGCCGCCAGATGCCGGCCGGGCCGGACGCTCTGTCGCGCCAGTCACACTCATACGGTTTACTGTAAATCGTTCCCGGCGCATCGGCGCCCCGGTCGGCCGACGCACCGGTAAACTGTTACACTAAACCGTATCAGGCCAGTACTTCGAGAGCGTCCGTCGCCTCGGTCACGGTCAGGTCGGTACTCCGAGGGCGTCCGTCGCCTCGGTCACGGTCGCGTCGTCCGGCTCGGAGGAGGCCGCGGCGAGCCGGATGACGAACACCGCCCCCTCGGGGTCGTTGTCCTCGATAGTGATCTCACCGCCGTACTTCTCGACCATCGTGTCGACGAAGAACAGCCCGAACCCGGAGCCGGTGCCATCCTCGTGGAGGCCGGTCTCGTTGCGCCGGAAGACGGCGTCCTTCAGGTCGTCGTCGATGCCGGGGCCGTTGTCGGCGACGCGCAGTTCGACGGTCCCGGCCGCTCGCTCATCTCCCTCGCCGCGCGAGCCGTCTCCCTCGCCGCGCGAGCCGTCCAGGACGCGTGCGCGTACCTCGACCTGGGGTTCCGCCTTGTCGTTGTGCTCGACGGCGTTCGTGAGGAGATTCCCGATCACGTCCTCGAGCAGGTCGTCGGCGCGAACGTGCAGCGGCTCCGCCGGGAGGTCGGTCTCGATGGTTGCCCCGTCGTAGGTGGCCCGGAAGGTTTCGAGTTCGCGCTCCAGTGCCGCCCGGAGGTCGACCGGTTCCAGCTGCGCGTCGTCTGTCCGGAGTGCCTGCAGGATCGCCCGCGTCCGCTCGACCTGGTCGACCACGTCCGAGGTCTGGGTGAGGATGGTGTCGGCGAACTCGCGGGTCCGGTCACTCTCGGCCTCGTCGGCGATGAACGCCGCTCGCGACTGGACGACCATCATGCTGTTGAGGATGCCGTGCCGGATGATGCTGTTCAGCAGCTCGAAGTTGTCACGAGCGCGTTTCGCCCGCCGGGCCTCCCGGCGGCTGGTGACGCTGAACGACCCCAGCGCGACCCCACCCACGGTGCCGAGACCGGCCATCACTCCCAGGACGTACTGCGGTTCACCGACGGGGCGGGCCTCGGCCAACCGGACGATAATCGTCGAGTAGACGCCGCCGCCGACCAGCACCAGTCCGACGACGCCGAACAGCGCGACTCGCCAGCGCTCGTCGCGGTTGAACGACGACGCAGATAGCCGGTATCCGGCGTAGAGAACAGCCAACGCCGGAATCGCGATCTGGGCGAACGCCACGGCCGCCCCCCACGCGACGAGGAGATTCGACAGCTCCCGACTGAGGTTCCACAGCGCCAGCGTCAGCAAGAGAACCCCGATAGCGCCGAGCGTGAGGGGTGGTCCCCACGGGCCGCGCAGACGACGCATGTCCACACCCTCAGACAGCGTGCGGGAAACAGTTTGCGGGTACCGCCCGAATTGCGTGGCCTCCTGGCCGCGGAGTGAGCACTGGCGGCGATTCGAGACGAACGAGGGCAATAGATCAGTCAAATTCCAGTATTATTTGCTTGTAATTCGATTTCGATAGAAATATTCGTTCTTAGATTCACGTTCTCGTTTGAAAGAGATATAGAGTTAGCGACCCCGAAGGCCCAAATACGGCGTGTGGCAATGCTCCGCACGATGGAGCCAGCACTCTCGCGGCCGGTTCTCCAGCTGGCGGTGGCCGCGGCGCTGGGAATGTTCATCGGCTTCGAGCGCGAGCGCTCGGAGAAGGCCGCCGGCGTCCGGACGTTCGCGCTTTTGAGCCTCGCGGGCGCCGTGTTCGTCGTGCTGGAGCGGCCGCTGTTGCTGGCGGTCGGGGCACTCCTGGTCGTGGTGCTGGGCGGGTTGCTCGGGGCGCGGGCACTCGTCGGAACACGCGAGGGGCTGTCGCTCACCACGACGATCTCGATGCTCGTGGCCTACGGCGTCGGCGCGCTGGCCGGTGCCGGCGACCTCGTCGTCGCGGTGGCAGTCGGCGTCGTCACGGCCCTGTTGCTGGTCTCGAAGCGCGAACTCCACGGGCTGGCCGACCAGCTCTCCCGCGAAGAAGTCCGGGCGGCGGCGCAGTTCGCCATCATCGGATTCGTCGTCTACCCGCTGCTGCCGGCGGGCGAACGCACCGTCTCGGTCGCGGGCGCCACCGTCGCCGTCGAGCCCCGGGTCGTCTGGGCGATGGTCGTCACCGTCGCGGGCATCGGCATCGTCAACTACGCCGCGGTCCGGACCTACGGCGGCCACGGCATCGCCGTCACCGGTTTCCTCGGCGGCCTTGCCTCGTCGACGGCCGTGGTGGGCTCCGCCGTGGACCACGTCCGCGAGGACGCGGCCGCGACCCCCTACGCCGTGGCGGCCATCCTGCTCGGGAACGCGGCGATGGCCCTCCGGAATCTCGGCATCGCGCTCCTGTTCACGCTTGGGGCAGCCGTCCCGCTACTGACCGGCGTGGCGATTCCGCTGGGCGTCCTCGCGGTCGGCTGCGTGGCCGCCGCGGCGGTCGTCGCGGGCCGGGGCGGCGCGCTCGACGTCTCGCTCGACCGCCCGTTCACGCTGCGGTACGTCCTCTCCTTCGGTCTCCTCTTCCTGCTCGTCGTCGTGGCCGGGAGCCTCGCGGAGTCGGTCTTCGGGACGGCCGGCTTCTACGTCACGGCGGCCATCACGGGCCTCGTGTCGTCGGCCGGTGTGACGACCTCTGCCGTCGTCCTCTACCGAAGCAACGCGTTGTCCGCCGACGAGGCCGTCGTCGGCATCCTGGTCGCGACCGCGGCGTCGCTGACCGTGAAGATCGCCCTCACCGCTCCCGCACCCGACAGGCGGTTCACCCTCCGCGTCGCGGGCTGGTCGGCCGCCGCCGCACTCGCGGCCGGCGCGGTCACGGTGGTCGCGCAGGTCGCGGGGTGAACGCGGGAGTCTGCGAATCGCGAGGGGAACGCGGAAGCCGCACGAATCACGAAGTGAACATCGGAGTTATGCGGGTCACGAGGAGAACGCGGGAGCCACAGGACAGGAACGGACGGACCGAGCAGTCGCCGCGACGACGGCTCGACGGCCCCCGCGACGCGACCGGCGGCGGGGGACTTTTGCCGGGGCGCCCGAACGGAACGGTATGGACCTCACGCCGGAACAGCGGGCCGTCCGGGAGACGGTTCGCGAGTTCGCACTCGAGGAGATCCGCCCGGTCGCCCGCGAGGCCGACGAGAACGAGGAGTTCCCCGAGGAGGTGTGGGAGGGGCTGGCCGAGCTCGACCTGACGAGTCTCACCGTCCCCGAGGCGTACGGCGGCTACGACGCCGACGGCCTGACCTACGCCATCGTCAACGAGGAGGTCGCCTACGGGACGCTGGCGGTGGCGACCGCGCTGTCGGTGCACTGCCTCGCCACCTCGTGCATCGCGACGTTCGGGAACGAGCGCCAGCAGGAGCGCTGGCTGCCGGAGATGCGCGACGGCTATCCCGTCGGCGCCTTCGCGCTCTCGGAGCCCCACGCCGGGTCGAACCCGGCCGAGATGTCGACGGTCGCCCGCCGCGACGGCGACGAGTACGTCCTCGAGGGCGACAAGCAGTGGATCACCAACGGCGAGCGCTCGGGCGTGGTCATCGTCTTCGCGAAGACCGACCCCGACGACCCCGGCTCGGTCACGCAGTTCCTCGTCCCGAAGGACACGGACGGCCTCACTGTCGGGAAGAAAGAAGAGAAACTCGGCCTCCGGGCGAGCGACACCACCTCGCTCACCTTCGACGGGGCGCGCATCCCCGCGGAGAACCGACTCACCGAGGAGGGACGTGGGCTGTCGGCCGCGCTCGAGATTCTGACGGGCGGGCGCGTCGGCATCGCCGCGCAGTCGGTGGGACTGGCGCAGTCGGCACTCGACCTCGCGACGGAGTACGCCACCGACCGCGAGCAGTTCGACCAGCCCATCAGCGAGTTCCAGGCCATCCGGCACAAGCTCGCGGACATGCGCGCGGACACACAGGCCGCGCGCCTGCTCACGTACGACGCCGCGCGCGAACTCGACGACGGGTCGCCGCCCGCGGAGGCGGCCTCGATGGCGAAGCTGAAGGCCAGCGAGACGGCGATGGACGTGACCAACGAGGCCGTCCAGATCCACGGCGGCTACGGCTACACCACGGACTTCCCGGTCGAGCGCCTCTACCGCGACGCCAAGATCACGACCATCTACGAGGGGACCAGCGAGATCCAGCGGACCATCATCGCTCGTGAGTGGCTGGATTGACCACCCCCGGATTGACCACTCCTGCGAGCGCGCGGTTTCCTGCCGAGCGCAGACCGAGGGCGTCACGTCGACGCTGTGAACGATATCCCTGCGCCGACGGGCGGGCGAGACGAGCGTAACCCCCATAGCTCGGGGTCGCGTAGTCGGACGCGTGACAGCGGAGTACGACGCGGTCGTCTACGACCTCGACGGGACGCTCGCCGAGCTGGCGGTCGACTGGGACCTCGTCCGCCGGGACGTGGGCCGCACGCTCTCGGACCACGGCGCCGACTCCGACGGGCTGGACCTCTGGTCGATGCTGGAGCGCGCCCGCGAGGACCCCACGCTGGCCGAGGCCGTGGAGGCGACCATCTCGGAACACGAGCGCGAGGGGGCCCGAAACTCCGCGCGACTCGCGTGTGCCGACCGGCTGCTCGCGCATCCCGAGACGCTCCCCGTGGGCGTCTGCTCGCTCAACTGTGAGGACGCGTGCCATCTCGCGCTGGAACGTCACGAACTCGACCACCGCGTCCGGGCCGTGGTCGGGCGGGACACGGTGACCACGGAGAAGCCCGACCCCGAGCCGCTGCTTGCGACGCTGGGGGGGCTGGGCGTCGACCCGGAGCGCGCGGTGTTCGTCGGCGACGGCCAGCGCGACGAGGTGACTGCCGAGCGCGCCGGCACCGCGTTCCGGTACGTCGACGAGTGGCTCTAGTCGTCCGAGGACGGCTCCTCCTCTGCCTCTGCCTGGGCCGCGTCTGCCGCACCCGCCGCGTCGACGACCTCCACCTCCTCCTGACGGCGCGCGTAGAGGTAGACGAGGACGGCGGTGACGAACCAGACGAGCGCGCCGATCCGGACCGCGAATCCGGCCTTGGTGGCCCACGTGGGGAGCGAGACGGCGGTCGAGGCGACGGCGACCACGGGCGCACCCACGACGATCGTGACGACGAACGTGACCTGCATCACCCACCCGAAGTCCACGCCGTCGGGGTCGGTGCTGTCGACGCGCTCGGGCATGTGATGCCGATTTGTAGTGGTTGGCGGTAAGCGGTTACGGTCGCTAGGTGGGATGGCTTGTGCTATGACTGTGGCCGCTATTGTAGGAATAGTCGTCGATTTTGGTCGTTATTTGCATATTTTTATATTAAATATATGTATTGAACAGTAAATCCGCGAATTTGGAAATTAATGAGGACAAGGGGTACCTGGTGAAAGCCCCCGCCTGCTCTCCTGTGACGATGCCAGCGACGGAGTCCTGTTGAAAGCCCCCGCCCGCTCGACCGGTTGCGACTCGCTGCGCTCCTCGGGTTCGCTCCGCTCACCCTGCGGTGCTTGCATCGCCTCACCGGGTCGAGGCGGGCGGCCCCTTTCAGTCCCGCCCTGTTGCTGGTTGCGCTCGAGCATTCGTGCGTGGTGGTTCCGGCGGGCCGCAGGGTCCCCACACCTCCCCGCGCTCGCGCCGGGCGTGTTCCGGCCCCTCGCCGCAAGGGCTCGGGAGCCTCCACAGCGGAGGCGCGAGCGCGCTTCCTGGTCCCGGAACCGGCCGGCCGAACAACCGCTCTCGGGCCGGGAGCACGTGGCGAACCCCTAGGGGGTGAGCCCGCGCGACCTGGGGAAGGGCAGGGACGCTGCGCCCGTGCTACACACCACGTTCGGGGTGGGAATGGAAGGGGCGGCGCGCTCGACCCGGCCCGGACGACGCAAGCACCGCGGGGAGCAAACGAAGTGAGCGACCGAGGAGCATCGTCCGAGAGAGCGGAGCTCTCTCGTGATCCCGAAAATCTTCGATTTTCGGCGACAGCGAGGCCCGGACGGTCGAGCGCGCCGGGGCTTCCTACAGGTTGTATGGAACGGCGGACCCGGCGGACGCGTCTGGCAATCGGGAGACGAGGCGGACCCGGCGGACGCGTCTGGCAATCGGGAGACGGGGCGGACCGGTCGCACACACCGAACGACCAGCAAAGAACACGAGAGACGACAGCACAAGAGCCGAACTCGGTCGAGAGGGGCCACGCTTTTCGCGGGGCGGGGAGAATCCAGTCTACACATGCGAGCGAGGGACATCCGCGCGAAGGTCGGCGAGGAGCCTATCACCATGCTGACGGCCTACGACGCGCCCACGGCCGAACTCGTCGACGCGGCGGGCGTCGACATAATCCTCGTGGGGGACTCGGTCGGCAATCTCCGCCTCGGTTACGACTCGACCCTCCCCGTGACGGTGGACGAGACGGCCAGTCTCACCGCCGCGGTCGCGCGCGCCACCGACGACGCGTTCGTCCTCGCGGACATGCCGTTCCTCTCCTTCGGGGTGAGTGAGGCCGACTCTATCGAGAACTGCGGCCGGATGGTCAAGGAGGCCGGCGCCGACGGCGTGAAGCTGGAGTGTGGCAAGCATACCATCGATCTGACTGACCGGCTGACCGACCTCGGCATCCCAGTCCAGGCCCACCTCGGGCTCACCCCGCAGCGCGAGAACGAGACCGGGCTGTTCCGGCAGGCGACCGACGACGAGGCCTCACGGGAGCTGCTCGACCTCGCGCGGGAACACGAGGAGGCGGGCGCGTTCTCGCTCGTCCTCGAACACGTCCCCGCGAATGCCGCGGCTGCCGTGACCGAGGCGCTCGAGATCCCGACCATCGGTATCGGCGCCGGCCCGGACTGCGACGGCCAGGTGCTCACCGTGGACGAGGTGATCGGCCTCACCGAGGAGGTCGCACCGTTCTCGAAGTCGTTCGGCGACGTCCGCGGCGAGATGGCGGATGCCATCGAGGAGTACGTCGACGAGGTCGAGTCCGGCGCCTTCCCGGCCGAGGAGCACAGTCACGTCGCCGAGGATCTGGATACGGACACTCTCTACTGAACCGGCGTGTCACTGGTACCGTCGCCATCAGTCCGGCCGTCGTCCGCCGCGGACTCGTCGGGGACGAACTGCCCGGCGACCCAGCCCACAACTGCCGCGATGCCGGCCGGGACGAGGACGAAGACGAGCAGCACGACGAACAGCTCGCCGCGGCCCCCATCGACAGTCGTGACCGGGCTGAACGCGACAAGCGGGACCAGCAACAGCACGAGCGCGATGGCGTACCCGCTCTTCGAGACCGCCCCCTGCACCGTCCGCTGGCGGACCAGGTAGGCGGTCGTCACGAGCCACGCGATGATCCCGAACAGGACGCCATAGCCGCTGTTTGTCACCACGCCGAGGACGATGGTTCCGACGAGGCCCGCGACGGCCCCGCCCACGATGCCCGCGAGAACGGTGAGGGCGTTGTCCACGAGGCCGTCCGGGTCGAGGAGTTGGCTGTCCGATCCGCCTTCGTTCGCCGTTCCCGTGCCGCCGGCGCCATCGATGACATCCCCCAGCGACGATGCCTCGTTCGCGTCCCAGGTCCCGTCATCGTCGGTGTCCGACGCCGCCCGTTCGTCGGTGAGATCCGCCGAGCAGTGCATACAGTAGGTTGCAGTCGCACCGATGGGTTCGCCACACTCCGGGCAGCGCGGGTCGGTCTGCACGTTATCCACGATTCTGCACCCCCCTCACGGATCGGTCGAGCGACATCTGTTCTCGTCCCCTGTGACTCGAATCACTCCACAGGCGCTAATCACTCTATGGGTCCCAGGGGTCACGTCCCCGCGCTGGCGAGCAAGATAGGCTCCTGTCCACCGGTTACGCGGCCAGTTCGTCGAGGAACTCGTCGACAGCGGCGTTGAACGCGGCCGGGCGTTCGAGATACGGCATATGCGCGGCGTCAGCGAGTTCGACGTGGCGGGCGTCGGGCAGGTGTTCGGCGAGGTACTCGTGGAACCGGGGCGGCGTGAGCCGGTCGTGCTCGCCGTTGACGACGAGCGTCGGGACCTCCACCGCGTCGAGGCGGTCGCGCACGTCGAAGGCGTCACAGGCCCGGAAGTCCCGCTCTGTCACACGCTGGCCCACCGCGTGGAACAGGTCGCGGGCGTCCTCGCGGCGTTCGTCGTCCATCGCGTGGTAGAGCATGTCCTCACCCAGGAGGGTCTCGACCGCGGCGTCGTAGTCGTTCGCGAGGTCGTCAAGGAGCGCGTCAGCGACGCCAAGTTTGGCGCCCGTCCCGACGAGCACGAGGCCGTCGAGTTCGACGTCGCGGTCCAGCGCGACCGTCAGGGCGACCGCACCACCCAGGGAGTTGCCACAGAGGACCGTCGCGTCGGTCTCGCGGGCCACCGTGACCGTGTCCTCGGCGTACGCGGCCATCGCGTCGAGTCCGGCTCGAGGCCCGAGGTCAACGTCCCCGCTCTCGCCGCGGCCGCTCAGGTCGATCGCGACCGCATCGTGGGTGGGGCGCCCGTACTGATTGGCCCACAGCGTGTGTGTGCCGCCACTCCCGTGGATGTACAGCAGTCGTGGGGTAGCTTCGGCGGTATCGGCGGCGCCGCCGGGGGCTTCGCGATACGCCGTCGTGCGACCATCGTGTGTGACGTGGTCCATGCGTTCTCTCCGCACGGCAACCGTATCAAGCCAGCGCGGGGAGCAGGCTCCCCATTAGTGTGAACCGCAATTCGTCTATTTGGACAGAATCGACACCCGTTCCCACCCCCATTGGAAAAAGGTTTAAATATAAAAAGAACTAACTCAGAGTTAGTATGGCAGAGACCCAGCGGTTCGCGGAACGTGACGTCGTCGTGCGGCAGTACCAGTACGCCGACGACGACGTACTGGCGTTCGATCTCGGCGCCGGGGCGGACGGCGCCGTGGACGTAGTCGACGGGACCCTGGTGGTCGTCGTCGACGACGAACAGTTCGAGATGGACCTCCCCGACGGGCGGCCCGCCCAAGCGACTATCAACAACGGCGTCGTCACCGTCGAGATGCACAGTCCGGGCGCCGACGAAGGCACGGAGCGCGACGAGGCGGCCGGTATGGACGCCGAGGGCGGCGATAACGAGACAGAGGAGGACACCAATCGATGAAACTCACGGTCAAACCACTCAAACAGAAGGACGCGGGACGCGGCCTGGCGGCCGTCGACCGCGGGGCGATGCAGGAGATGGAATTGGAGAACGGCGACTACATCGTCATCGAGGGCTCTGAGGGACGCGCGGTAGCCCGTGTCTGGCCCGGCTACCCCGAAGACGAGGGGAACGACATCATCCGGGTCGACGGCCGGCTCCGCCAGGAGGCCGACGTCGGCATCGACGACCGCGTCGAGGTCGAACCCGCCGAGGTGAACCCGGCGACCAGCATCACGGTCGCGCTTCCCCAGAACCTCCGCATCCGCGGCAACATCGGACCGCACATCCGCGACAAACTGAGCGGCCAGGCCGTCACGAAGGGTCAGCAAGTCCCCTTCTCGCTCGGCCTGGGTCCGCTCTCCTCGATGAGCGGCCAGAAGATTCCCCTCAAGGTGGCAGACACCGAGCCCGAGGGGACGGTCGTCGTGACCGACTCGACGGAGATCGAGGTGAGCGAGAAGCCCGCCGAGCAGATCTCCGGCGGCAGCGCGGGTTCGACCGAGACCCCGAACGTCACCTACGAGGACATCGGCGGCCTCGACGACGAGCTCGAACAGGTCCGCGAGATGGTAGAACTGCCGATGCGCCACCCGGAGCTGTTCCAGCAGCTCGGCATCGAGCCGCCGAAGGGCGTTCTGCTCCACGGCCCGCCGGGAACCGGCAAGACCCTGATGGCCAAGGCCGTCGCCAACGAGATCGATGCGTACTTCACGAACATCTCGGGCCCCGAGATCATGTCGAAGTACTACGGGGAGTCCGAGGAACAGCTCCGTGAGGTCTTCGAGGAGGCCACGGAGAACGCCCCGGCCATCATCTTCATCGACGAGATCGACTCGATTGCCCCGAAGCGTGGGGAGACGTCGGGTGACGTCGAGCGCCGGGTCGTTGCCCAGCTACTGAGCCTGATGGACGGGCTCGAGGAGCGCGGACAGGTCACCGTCATCGGTGCGACCAACCGGCTCGACGCACTGGACCCGGCACTCAGGCGCGGCGGCCGGTTCGACCGCGAGATCGAGATCGGCGTCCCAGACAAGGACGGCCGGCTCGAGGTCCTACAGGTCCACACTCGTGGGATGCCGCTCGTCGACGGCATCGACCTCGAGCAGTACGCCGAGAGCACGCACGGCTTCGTCGGCGCGGACCTCGAATCGCTGGCGAAAGAGAGCGCGATGAACGCGCTCCGGCGGGTCCGCCCGCAGCTCGACCTCGAACAGGACGAGATCGACGCCGACGTGCTCGACTCGCTGCAGGTCACAGAGACCGACTTCAAGGAGGCGATGAAGGGCATCGAGCCCTCGGCGCTCCGCGAGGTGTTCGTCGAGGTCCCCGACGTCACGTGGGATCAGGTCGGCGGACTCGAAGACAGTAAAGAGCGGCTCCGTGAGACCATCCAGTGGCCGCTCGACTACCCCGACGTGTTCGAGCAGATGGACCTGGAGGCGGCGAAGGGCGTCCTCCTGTACGGCCCACCGGGGACTGGCAAGACCCTGATGGCCAAGGCCGTCGCCAACGAAGCGGAGTCGAACTTCATCTCCATCAAGGGGCCCGAGCTGCTCAACAAGTACGTCGGCGAGTCAGAGAAGGGCGTCCGCGAGGTGTTCGAGAAGGCCCGGTCGAACGCTCCGACGGTCATCTTCTTCGACGAAATCGACTCCATCGCGGGCGAGCGCGGCCAGCGGATGGGCGACTCGGGCGTCGGCGAGCGCGTCGTCTCCCAGCTGCTGACCGAGCTCGACGGACTCGAGGAACTCGAGGACGTGGTCGTCGTCGCGACCACGAACCGTCCGGACCTCATCGACAGCGCGCTCCTCCGGCCGGGACGGCTGGACCGCCACGTCCACGTCCCGGTCCCGGACGAGGAGGCTCGGCGCGCAATCTTCGCGGTCCACACCCAGCACAAGCCGCTCGCGGACGACGTGGACCTCGACGCACTGGCGCGCCGGACAGAGGGCTACGTCGGCGCGGACATCGAGGCCGTCTGCCGCGAGGCGTCGATGGCCG
>JBDGSA010000120.1:0-16167 GCA_042217755.1 Haloglomus sp.
GCGGCCGCGACGCCCGCCGAGCGTGAGGAGCCACAGAATCAGGAGACCGACACCGTAGGCGAAGGTGGTAGGAATGGCCAGCAGGAGCATCGTGAACACGCCGCGAGGCGAGAGGAGCCCCGAGAGCGCGAAGACGGCGACGACGACCTGTCGCCAGTAGTCACGCATCGTGTGGTAGTCGACGACGCCGCCGACGTGGAACAGGACCATCGACACCGGAATCTCCGCGAGCAGGCCGATGCCGACCGTCGTGTAGATGACCAGCCAGCCGAAGTTGTTGATCCGGTAGGCGATGATCATGTTCGCGTTGATGGCGTCGGTCGCCAGCCACGAGATGACCGACGGCGCGATATAGAGGAAGCCGAGCAGGCTCCCGCCGACGATGCCGAGCAACAGCGTCGCTCCCCAGACGAGCATGACCCGCGGGTCGCCACGGACGAAGCCGCGTTCCTTGAGCCGCGGCCATGCGTAGTACAGCATCAGCGGGAGGGTGGTGACGAAGCCGAGCAGCGTCGCGAACTTGATCTCGAAGATGAGCGCCTCGACCGGATGGAGCGTCACGATGTCGACCCGTGGCTGGAGTGACGCGGGCATCCGCGCGAAGAAGGTGTCCTTGATGCGCTTGATCCCACCCCGGTAGAGCCAGACGAAACTCGCGGCCAGTACGAGCATGAACACCCCGACGAGGCGGAACGCCTTCGAGGTCAACGACTCCAGGATGAACGCGATGTCGTAGTAGTAGCCGCCGATGTCGTCCTCGGTCTTTTCCTCCTCGGTGAAGGCACTCATCATCCCGGCAGCCGTCTGGGAGAACGTGTTGCCGTCCGCCTCGGCGGTCGCGTCGTCTGGCTCCGCCGTGTCGGCGCTCTCGGACGTCTCTGTGCCCTCCGTCTCCTGGCGTTGCGCTGCCTCGTCGAGGCGGTCGAGGATGGCCTCTGCCTTCGCGGGGTTGTCGTTCTCCATCGCGGCCTGAGCGTACCCGACGGCCTCGTCCTCGCTCATCTCGGCGAAGACCTCGGGGGGTGCCGCCCGGACTCCGCCCGCGTCGAGTTGCCCGATGTCGATGTCCGCGGGGTCCCCGGCACTCGCCGGCGCGGCGGTGCCGTAGGCCGCGCGGTCAGCCGCGCCGAGTGCCTTGGCCAGCACGTAGAGCAGTGTCGCGCCGAAAGCGAGCACGGCGACCAGCACGGCGACGAGGGCGGCCACGACGTCGTCCGGCAGGCCGGTCGTCTGCGAGAGGGAGACGAGTGGTTCGGGGCGGTACTTCGCGGGAATCCGCTGGAGAACGGGGTTGAGAGCGGTCAACCCACCGCGAGTGAAGAAAGCGTACGTGCCGACACCGGCGAGGAAGGTGACGCCCGCGAGGACGTTCCAGCGGTCGCGGACGACCGACGGTACGTCGACCTGATTGCTGCTGCGCTTGGCGATGGTCACGATCTTGGCCAGCGAGAGGCTGAACCCGTACAGCGCACACAGCGGCAGTGCCCACATGATCTGGGTGAACGGGTCCGGCGGCGAGAACAGTGCCCCGAACACGAAGATGCCGACGACGGCGTAGCGCCACTTGTCACGGAACGTCTCGTACTTCACGATGCCCGTGTACGAGAGCGCGCTCATCGCCAGCGGCAGCTGGGCCGCCAACCCGAACGAAATCATCAGCAGGAAGATGAACTGGGCCCACTTGACGATGGAGTAGGTCGGTTTGAAGCCGACCTGGATGGCGTTCGACGCGAGGAAGTCGAACATCAGCGGGAAAAACAGGAAGTAGCCGTAGGCGACCCCGACGGCGAACAGTACGAGCGACAGGAGCGCGATGACCGCGACCTTCCAGCGGGGAACGCGCTCGCCGGGCCACAGTCCACGGGCCCGGAGTGCGTCCCGCGAGTACCAGACGAGAAGCGGGAGCGCGAGCAGGACGCCGACGACGAGCCCGATCTTCACCTGCAGCAAAATGACGTCGAAGGGCGTGACGGCAACGACCTCCGTGCTGGCGCGGACCTCCCGAGACATCCGGGAGAACAGGTCGCGGCGAAGCTGGTCCCAGACGTACTCCTGGAGGACGTAGATGGTGCCGACGAGACCGATGACCGCGACGATGAACACCTTCTGAAGATCCGACTGGGCGGAACTGAGCATCGCGCCGATGGTCTCGCGACCGCTGGCGACGGCCCGCCGGGTATCCTCGTCGACAGCGCTGGCCATGAGTTCACGGGAGGTTGCCGACTGTCCGTTATCAATCTATTCGTCTCGAGACGTGCCCGGACCGTCCAGCAGCCGGCGAGACCGCCATATCAGCCGTTCGGAAAAGAAGGCTTACAATACCCCACGCGTAACTCGGGACCGAATGGGCGACGGTGGAGCCGACGAACCAGGTGACGACGAGCGCCACGTCGCGGATAGCGACGGGACCACCGTTCCCGACGACACCGAGCCCTCGGGCGCGACCGACGCTTCCGACGACACCGACGGTGACGACCCTGTCACGGTGGATGGCACCGACGCCGATATCACACCCGGTGGTTTCGGTGCGGCCAGCGACCCGCCGGCCACCGACGACGGCGAGGGGACCGTCGACGCCGGCTCGCCGGCGAACGCGGACGACGATACGGGCGTCGCCGACGGGGGCGGGACGGGCGTCGCGGACAGCAGTGATGCCGGGCTGTACTCGGAGATGGACGTCGAGGACCACCCGCCGACCGGGCAGGGCCACGACGGGGCGGCCCGGGACGGACCGCCCGAGGACGAGGAAATGCCGCTGGCCGACCACATCGAGGAGATGGTCCGTCGGCTCGGCCTCGTCGCCCTCGTCATGGCCGTCGTCAGCGGCGTCGTCTTCCCCTTCGGCGACCAGCTCATCAACTTCCTGTGGAACAACGTCCTGCCCGGGACAGACGTCGCCAGACCTCGGGTCTACCACCCGCTCGCGCTGATGCTCGCACGGCTGAAGGTCGCGACGCTCGCCGGATTCGTCGTCGCGCTCCCCGTGTTCGTCTACGAGACGTACCTGTTCATGAAGCCGGGCCTGTACCCCCGCGAGCGGAAGTACTACCTCGCGGCCGTCCCGACCAGCCTCGTCCTCGCGGCCATCGGCGTCGCCTTCTCGTTTTTCCTCGTGCTCCCGTTCATCTTCACGTACTTCCTCCAGTACTCCGAGGGGGCCGCAAACATCGCCTTCGGGCTGACCGAGACGTTCAACCTCATCGTCCTCCTGCTGGGGACGTTCGCCTTCATCTTCCAGATCCCCCTGTTCGTGATGCTCGCCATCATGATGGGCGTGACCACCCGCCGGTGGCTGGAGAGTCGCCGGATCTACTTCTGGGGTGGCTTCCTCACGCTCGCCTTCCTGTTCAGCCCCGACCCGACCGGGATGGCGCCCATCCTCGTCGCCACGACCATGGTGACGCTGTTCGAGGGGACGCTCGCACTCCTCCGGTGGACCTCGCGGGGGTCGCTCGTGCCCACGGTCGGCGAACTGGTCAGTGCCAGACCGTACGTGTACGCCCTCGGGCTACTCGTGGGCTATCTCGTCAGCGGCGCACCGATCCCCGGCAGCTACTACGCCCAGTTGCCCGGCGTGGTCCGGACGACACTCGCCAACGCCAACCTGACCGTCGCCGCGCCGCTGCTCGTCGGCGGGAGTATCCTCCTGGTCTACGAGGGGCTCGGTCGGCTGGCCTGGCGCGTCGAGAGCGTCGGGGCCATTCGCGTCCTGCGGCGGCTCCGGCTGCCGGTCTGGCTGGCCGCGGCGATCGTCGGCTACCTCGCCAGTCCGAACCCCGGGCTGGCACAGCGTGTCGACCAGCTCGCCCTCGACCGGACCGTCGCCGCCGGCATCGCCATCGGCATCCCCGTGCTCTACGAGATATCGCTGCTCGTGTATCGCTTCCGAACGCGCCACGCCTGACGACGACGTGAGGAGCGAGCACGAACCGAGCGATGACAGACATCTCACGCCTCGAACGGGCCGGGCTCTGGATCGCACTCGTCGTCGGTGCGTACCTGCTGGTGCCGGACCCGACAAGTCCGGTGCCGGCCTTCCTCGCGGTCGTGTTGATTCTCACGCTCGAAATCGCGCTCGCTGGCGCTGCCGAGAGCGACGATCGAACGTGACGTCAGCCGGTCGAGGTGAGCGAGGACACGTCGGTGAACTCGAACCGTGCGCCCCCGTCCCCGCTCTCGTCGACGCGGACCGACCAGCCGTGGGCCTCGGCGATGCTCTCGACGATGGAGAGCCCGAACCCGGTGCCGTCGTCGGTCGTGGAGAAGCCGTGGTCGAACACCTGGTCGCGCTCCTCGAGAGGGATGCCGGGGCCGTCGTCGGCCACGTAGAACCCGTCCGTGCCGTCGGTCTCGATCATGCCCACCTCGACGGTCACGTCGGGGCCCGCGTGTTCGATGCTGTTGCGAAAGAGGTTCTCGAACAGTTGCTGGAGACGCTGTGGATCGGCCAGCAGCGTCGAGGACAGCGCCATCTCGAGCGTCGCGTCCGTGGTCTCGAGACTGTCCCAGGCCTGCCCGGCGATGGCCGAGAGGTGGACCTGCTCGGGGTCGTCGACGGTCTCGCCCTGGCGTGCGAGGTCGAGCAGGTCCTCGATGAGCAGGCGCATCCGCTCCTGGTTGCGCTCGACGGCCTCGAGGTGTTCGGGATCGCCGGTCTCCTGGTAGGTTTCAAGCCGGAGCTGTGCGACCTGGAGCGGGTTGCGCAGGTCGTGGCTCACGACGCTGACGAAGTCGTCGAGACGTTCGTTCTGGCGCTGGAGTTCCGCCTCCCGCTCGGCCCGGACCAGGGCGGCCTCCGTCGTCGTTGCCAGCACCCGGAACAGGTCGACGTCCCGCTCGTCGAAGGCGTCGACCTCGGTCGAGCCGGTCGCCATGACGCCGAACTCGCCCAGCGGCGCGATGATCTCCGACCGAACCCGCGTGTCCGGATTGTGGACGGAGTCCTCCTCGCTCACGTCGCTGTAGGCACGAACCTCGCCGTTCTGGAAGACACGCCAGGCCAGCGAGTCCGGACCGAACGACGGCACCTCCTCGACGATGTTCGAGTCGTGGTCGGACTCGACGAGGGGGACCAGCTCCTCCTCGACGTCGTTGTACCGCCAGACTGCGGTGGCGTCCAGTCCCAGAACGTCGGCGGCTGCGTCGACCGCGAGTTGCGTGATCTCGCTCTCGTCCGTCACCAGCATGAGTTCGCGTGCGGTCTCGTGGAGCGAGCGCAGTTTCGTTTCGATGCTGCGGCGCCCGGTGACGTCCTCCTGGAAGCCGACGAAGTTGACCAGTTCGCCGTCCGCGTCGTGGACCGGCGCGATGCTGACCCGGTTCCAGAACGGCGTCCCGTCCTGCCGGTAGTTCAGTATCTCGACCTCGACCGGTTCTCGCTCGTCGATCGCCGCTCGCATCTCCGCGACCGTCTCCTCGTCGGTGTCGGGTCCCTGCAGGAATCGACAGTTCCGACCGAGCACGTCCTGCTCGTCGTAGCCAGTCACCGCACAGAACGCCTCGTTGACGTAGACGAGGGGGTTGTCCGCCTGTGACGGGTCGGTGATGGTGATACCGATGGGTGCCGCCTCGATGGCGCGTGTCTTCTGGCGGAGTTCCTGCTCGCGCTCGCGCTCGTCGGTGACGTCCCGGAAGTACACCGACAGCCCCTCCTCGCCGGGATAGGCGCGTACCTCGAACCACTTCTCGAGGGGTTCGAAGTACGACTCGAAGGTCGTCGGTTCCTGTGTCGCCAGCGCCTCCTCGTAGAACTCGGTGTCGACGGCCGCCGGAAACGCCTCCCAGAGGTCGGTCCCGACGACGTCCTCGGCGTCACGACCCAGTATCTCCTCGGCACGGGTGTTGAAGTAGGTTACCTCCCAGTCGTCGTCGACCGCGAAGAAGGCGTCGTCGATGCGCTCTAGCGTCTCCTCGAGACGCTGGTTGGTCGACTCGATCCGCCGTTCGCGTTCCTTGCGATCCGTGATCTCCCGCGTGTAGAACTCCAGACCGCCCTCCTCGCGGGGATAGGCCCGGACCTGCACCCAGTAGTCGCCGGGTTCGTAGTACAGCTCGAAGGTCGCCGGCTCGCCGCTCTCCATCACCTCGGTGTAGCGCTCGTAGGCGGCCGTCTCCATCGCCTCCGGGAACACGTCCCAGAGCACCTCGCCGACGACCTCGTCGGGCGTCTTGCCCGTCCGATCCGCCATCCGCGGGTCCCAGTCGGTGATGCGCCAGTTCTCGTCGACCGCGTAGTAGGTATCCGATCCGCGATAGAGGGTCGTGAGCCGGGACTCCGCCTCGACGTCGTCGTCCGCAGACTGCGTCACCTCCGCGATCGCCGTCGCCAGCGCCCCGACGCCCGCCTCGCGGTCGACGGACGTCTCGATTCCGCCGCCGTCGGGACCGTACCCCACGACGGGGAGTTCCGGACGCCAGTCCTCGACAGTCTCCAGCAGTCCGTTCCCGCCGGTCGCCCCGTCCTCGGCCGGCGCGTAGACGAGACAGTCGATGCGGTCGTCGGAGAGCAGCGGCGCGGGGTCGGCGTCCGGCGGTGACGGGACGACGGTCGCGTTCGCCGCGAGCGTCTCGTCGAGCGCATCCGCGAGCGAGAGAGCCTCTTCGCTCGGCCCGACGTACAGCACGGCGACGGTACTGGACACACCATACGATAGACGACGGATGGTTATAAACACCGTCGTCACCGACCGCGAATCCGCAGCGTGTCGAGAAGAGGAACGCTCATCCCAGTTCGCCGCCAACCGGACGACGATGACGACGGTCGTCCTGTTGCGCCACGGCCAGACGGAGTGGAATCGCACCCGCCGCATCCAGGGCTGGGCCGCGTCGCCGCTGAACGACCGTGGCCGCGAGCAGGCCCGCGTCGCCGGCCAGCACATCGCCGAAACGTACGACTGCGACCGCGTCGTCGCCTCCGACCTCCGGCGCACCCGGGAGACGACTGCCCTCGTCCGCCAGCAGGGCGACTTCCCCGAGCCGGCGTTCACCCGCGGCTGGCGTGAACGCTCCTTCGGTGACCTGCAGGGCCTGACCTACGGACAGGTGTTCGGCGACTTCCCAGAGCACAACGCCGCCAACGGCGTGATGGCGCTCGAATCGGCCCCACCCCGCGGCGAGAGCATGCTCGAGGCCCGCGAGCGCGTCCTCGACGCCTGGTCGCGGCTCCTCGTCGACGGCGACCCCGACGACACCGTCCTCGTCGTGACCCACGGCGGTCCCATCTACGTGCTGCTCGCACACCTCCGCGAACGCGACCTCCCCTCCGCACTCACTGACTTCCACCAGCACAACTGCGCGTGCAACGAGCTTCGGTACGACCACGAGCGCGAGACGACCGACGTCGTCCGGGAGAACGACGTCAGTTACCGCGACGACGAGGCGATCGAGGCCGCGATCGGGAGTGACGACGGGTAGCGGTTCGAGGAAGCGAGAACGGTACCCCGTCGCGACCGGCAGTATCAGTCGGCCGTCTCTCCCTCGCGCCGGTCCTCGACCCTGTCTGGGGCGGGCCTGTCCAGCCACTCCTCGTAGAAGGCGTCGACGTCCGGCTCGAAGTTCTGCAAGACGGGGTAGCCCGCGGGTACCGCGTCGACGTCGAGTTGGGCGAAACAGCCCGGACAGAACCACTCCCGGAGCTGGAACGTCCACTCCGGATGCGGCGTCTGGTACTCGGGATAGATCTCCCGCATCTCGTCTTCGTCTTCCCGCACCCGGACGCGGGCGTGTTCCTTCCAGTTGTCATCGAGGTCACAGAACTCCTCGCCACACTCACACCGGACCGTCCGGCCGTCGTCGGTGCCGACGGCGTAGAGCTTGTCGTTGATGGGCAGGAGGATGGGGTCGTCCCAGCCGAGGCGCTCCTGCAGGATGTCACGGGTCACCTCGAAGCGGTTGGGGTCTTTCGGGTCCGGGAGGACGTCGTTGCGGAGTTCCTCCCAGGGCAACTGGCCGTCGATGAGCTGTTCGATCTGGTGACGGTCGGTTTCCTCCATCTCAGAACCCCCCTCTGGTGTCCCAGAAGTCCGCAAAGGTCTCGGCGAACTCGTCGGAGATGTCGAACGTGCGCTCGTACATCGTCGCGACCGGCTCGGAGACGTCGCCCTCCTCGACGCGTTCTCTCTCCTGCTCGTAGAACTCGTCGTAGGTCATCGACTCCTCACGACGCCGCGCCCGTATCTCCTCGCGGCGCTCGTCGGTCGCCGCCTCGTCGATCTCGAAGGTCAGTTCGTCCTCGTCGAGTTCGCCGACGACACCGTACACCGATTCGACCGTCCCCGGCGAGTACACCTGCTCCTCGACGTCCTCGACGACCTTCTCGATGGGGCGGTCCAGCGGGTCGCCCCAGCCGGGGCCGCCGCCCATCTGGAAGTGGACGAGGTCGTAGTTGTCGAACTCCTTGGGGAAGTAGTTCCCGCGGTGGTGCCGGACGATGTCGCCGTCGACGTCCTCCTCGAACGTTCCCGGCGGCGTATCGCCGATCGGATATGGCTCCTCGTTTGCGGCCCGCTCCTGGAGGTCCGTGTCGTGGGCGCGCACGGTGTACTTCGTCGACCCGGGGTAGCCACCGGACATGCCGCCGATGGAGAAGGTGACGTCGGGCTGGGCACCCTTGTACAGCGTGAGTTCGTCAGTGCCCATGATGGTCATGATACCCTCCCAGCCCGAACCGCCGCGGTACTTCCCGTGTCCCGCGCTGTCGGTCTTGATCTGCCGGGAGAGGTACTGGGTGCCCCACTGGGTCAGCTCCCACTCCTCGATGTCGCCCATGTCCGACTCGGGGTTCCACATCGCGTAGCCGTAGTCGAGGCCGTCCCTGACTGCCGAGGCCCCGAGGCCCTGACACGAGAGGTCGAACGGCCCGATGGGGAAGTAGTCGCCGATCTCGTCGGGAATCAACTGGGCCATCGACTCCATGAGCGTCCCACCGCCCTGGAGCGTGTCGCTGGTTTCCGAGTAGCCGGTGACGACCTCCTCCCGATACCCTCGTGTGAAAAAGGCCTGCGAGAGGTTCTGCCAGACCGACTGGAAGGTGGGCATGATGGTCCCCCACGGCGCGTGGAAGGACAGTTGCGGGTCGTCGGGGTTGGTGATGGACCCCTCGGGGAAGTGCGTCTCCATCGCGTAGTGGCTGCCGTCGTTGACCTTCCCGTCGTGGAGCAGACACTGGGTGAGCGACACCCAGAGCCCGCCGGTCATCGACCCCTCGGCGGCGTTGAACGAGTGGGCACCCTGTGGACTGGCACCCTCCATGTCCAGCGCCATCGTCCCGTCGGCGTCGATGTCCATCTCGACCGGGAGGTGGATGAGCCGGTCTCGCTGCTGTTCGGGCTTCCAGCCCTCCTCCTCGAATGGCATCGCCGCGAAGGAGGTGTTGCGGTAGGTGCCGGGGAACAGCCGTTCCTGCACCCGCGACTCCATCGTCCGGCGACCTTCCTCGACCGCCTCGCGGGTGAACTGCTTGAACGTGTCCACGCCCACGTCGTCGATGACGTCGTGGACGGCCTCCCGAATCATGTGACAGCCGGCGATGCGACACTTCTCGTCCAGGTCCCAGTACTGGGGTGTCCGGGTGGAGCGCTCGCCCCGGACTTTCCAGTCCTGGAAGCGCTCGTCGTCCGCACCGATCTTCTCACAGGTGGCGTAGATGCCGTCCTCGAACCGTGAGGTGTGGACGATGGAGGTGTGGCCCGGCGCGGCCCCGCCGATGTCGATCTCGTGGGTGACGCCGTCGGCCCACGCGACGAGTTCGCCGTCGTGGAAGATGGGGACGATGGTGTGCACGTCCGTCGTGTGGACGTTCCCGAGGTCGTTGTCGTTGTTGCAGAAGATGTCGCCCGGTTCGATACCGCGGTCGCCCTCGTAGTCCTGCTCTATCATCCACTTGATGGCGAGCGACCCGGTGTGAACGTGGACGATGATGCCCGTCGAGAGCGCGATGCAGTCGCCCTCTGGCGTGTAGATCTGGAAGCACAGCTCCCCGATCTCCCGGACGATGGGCGACGCCGAGACGTGCAGCGCCGTCTCGCGGGCGCTGACGAGCGCGCCCCGGAGTCGCGAAAAGAGCCGCTCGTACTGGAAGCGGTCCTCCTCTTTGAGTTCGAGTTCTTCGAGGCCGCGGTAGTAGCCGGTCTCCTCGGTCAGCCGCTCGGTCTCGGCGAGCATCTCCTGGAGCATCTGCCCGTCCCAGCCGATGGGGTCGCCGTTCTCGCGAACCTGGTCTTTCTCGCGCTGTACCTTGTCGTTCAGGATGCTCATTGGTCGTCCTCCGTGAGGTGGTAGATGCGGTTCTCGTCCAGTTCGGCGCTGAAGCCGGGCGGTACCAGCACGGTCGTCGCGGGTGCCTCGATGACCGCCGCGCCATCGATAACGTTCCCCGGCGCGAGGTCGCGCATCTGCCAGAGCTGTGCGGCGTGCCAGTCGTCGTCCCAGTAGATGTCACGTTCGCCCTTGTGGGCGGCCTCTGGCGGCGTCTCCGACCCCAGCGGCTCCTCGGGAATGTCCGGCTTGGCCGAGGGGCCGACACCGACGCCGATGGCCATCGTCACCTGGTAGCCGTTCTCCGGCGACTTCGCGGCGCGTTTGAACACCTGGTCGAACTTCTCCTCGTAGCGGTCGATGACGGTCCGGAGCGCGTCGCCGTCGAAGCCCCCCTCCAGTGCCTCGGGCGGGATGGCGACCTCCAGGTCGTCGAGCATCCCGAGATACTGGATGCGCAGGGCGGGCTGGAACTCGACGACGTCGGGGTCGACGCCGTCGCGCTCGAAGGCGTCTGTCGCCTTTTCCTCCAGTTCCTCGAGCGTCGACTGCACGTCGCTGGCGACGATGGGCGCGTTCGAGAAGTCCGGCTGGAGGATGGCGTCGAGTTGCTGGTCGTAGCGGTAGGCGGCGTCGGCACAGGCCGTGCCGAACGCCGAGAACGCCGCCGCCCACTGCGGGACGAGGACGTCCTGGAACTGCAGGTCCCTCGTGTAGCCGGCGGCGTGGAGCGGTCCCCCGCCACCGTAACTGATGAGCGTGTAGTTCTCGGGCGAGTAACCCAGTCCGAGAATCAGCCCCCGGAGTTCGTTCGCCATGTCCCGTTCGACGATGTCCAGCACGCCCCGTGCCGTCTCGTGGACGTCCTCGTCGAGCGGTCCGGACACCTCCCGCTCCAGCGCTTCGCGGGCGTCGTCGAGCGACAGCGGAATGTCGCCGCCGAGGAACTCGTCGGGCGAGAGGTAGCCGAGCAGGAGCGTGCAGTCGGTGACGGTCGGCGTGTCGATGTCGGCGTCCTGATTCGACGCGCCGACGAGATACCCCGCCGAATCGGGGCCGACCTCGATGCGTTTCGAGGTGTGGTCGACCCGGACGTAGCTCCCGGTGCCGCTCCCGATGGTGTCCATCGCCGTCATCGGGATGTTGACGAGAAACTGCGCGAGCGACTGGTCCCATCGTGTCGGGTAGTGGCCTTCCGTGATGAGCCCGACGTCGAAACTCGTCCCGCCGACGTCCGAGCAGACGAGGTTGTCGATGCCGAGTTCGTCGGCGACGTACTCGCCCCCGAAGATACCGCCGATGGGGCCCGACAGCATGGTGTCGGCCAGCCAGTCGTGGTCCGGCGAGACGGTCCCGCCCGAGGAGGTGAGGACCCGGACTGGCGCGTCCGACCCCTGGTCCCGGAAGGCGTCGCGGACGTTGTGGAGCTGTTCGCGAGAGGGCTCGGCGGCGTAGGCCTCGATGACGAGCGTGTTCATCCGCGGGACCTCGCCGCGGATGGGTTTCTGTTCCGCGGAGAGCCAGACCGGCACCTCCTCGCCGCGTTCTGCCATCACCTCGTGGGCGATCTCCTTGACTCGCTGCTCGTGGTCGTCGTTGAGATACGAGTACACGAGACAGACACAGATGACCCGGACGCCGCGGTCGAGCAGGTCGTGGACTGCCTCGCGAGCCTCGTCCTCGTAGAGCCCGATCGTCGGGATACCGGACATGTTCATCCGGCCGCGGACCCCGCGGATGTTCTCCCGGGGAACGAGCGGTTCGGGATGCTCGTGTTCGCGGGCGTGGAGCCGACCGGCGTAGGAGCGGTCGGCCCACGACTGGATGCCACGACCGAACCGCAACTGGTCTTCCATCCCGCGGTTGGTGATGAGGCCGATGTCTTCCTCGCCCTCCCGCTCCAGCAGTCGATTTATCATCGCCGTCCCCGAGTAGACGACACCTTCCAGCGACCGGGACCCGGTGTCGAGGTCAGTGTTCCAGTGGTCGAGCGCGTCCGCGAACGAACGCATCACGCCCTCGGACTCGTCCTCGGGCGTCGTCTGTGCCTTGCCGACCGTGTAGTTCGCACCGTCGTCGACGACGAACGTGTCCGTCATCGTCCCGCCCGTGTCGAGCGCGAGCAGACTCGGCTCGCGCTCCGCGTCGTCCGTACTCATCAGTGCCCCCACAGCTGGTTCGTGGTACCTCGTGACATGATGCACCCCCACAGAGGGCATCAACTATAATAATAGTTTACTGTGGACAAGGACAGGCGGTGAACGATCGAGGGGGGCAGACGACAGTCAGTCGTCGCTCGACGGGTAGTCGGCGGAGAAGACATCTTCGACGAGTGGCTCGTCGTCACTCGCGGGGTCGTTCTCGCTGCCTGCAGTGTCGTCCGCGTCGTTCTCGTCGTCGGGACTCACGCTGCCGGTGCGGTAGCCGTGCAGGTCCAGCGTGACGTGGTCGAACCCGACGTCGGCGATGTGCTCGCGGGCGGCGCGGACGAAGTCGGGGTCCAGCGCGTCCTCGAGTTCGTCGGCGCCGACCTCGATGCGGGCGAGTCCGTCGTGGTCACGGACCCGGAACTGCTCGAAGCCCCAGGTTCGCAGGAGCCGTTCGGCCTTCTCGACTCGCGAGAGCTTTGCCTCCGTGACCTCCAGTCCGGTCGGGATGCGCGAGGAGAGACAGGCCATCGAGGGTTTGTCCGCCACCGAGAGCCCGTACTCGCGGGCGATCTCTCGAACCTCGGATTTCGTGATACCGTGTTCGAGCAGGGGCGAGTACGCGTCGAGTTCCTCGACGGCCCGGAGACCTGGGCGGTGTCCCTCACCGGGGTCGGAGGCGTTCGTCCCGTCACAGACGACGTCGATGTCCAGTTCGCGGGCCCGGTCGAACATCGCCGAGAGACGCATCGACCGACAGTGATAGCAGCGGTCGCCGTCGTTCTCGACGAACGCCTCGCTGTCGAGTTCCGAGAACTCCACGATCTCGTGGCGGATGCCGATCTCCTCGGCCACGCGGTTCGCGTCGACCAGTTCCTCCGCGGGGAGCGTCTCGCTTTTCGCGGTGCAGGCGACCGCGTCCTCGCCCAGCGCGTCGTGTGCGAGCGCCGCGACGACGCTCGAATCCACGCCACCGGAGAAGGCGACGAGCACGCCCTCACGGTCCGCGAGGTCGGCACGCGCTGCCGTGATTTTTTCCTGCAGATCGGTTGCCTCGCCCTCACCGGACTCGTCGACTGCCATACCCGCATTTCCCCGTCAGTCCGCAAAAGCCCGTTGTCTCGTAGTCCGGCCCGTCGTTCGGGGCGGATCCGGCACACGGGGCGTCGACGACCACCGCGTGCCGGGAGCCGTCGTATCAATTTCCGACCGCAGGGTCGACGTGCCGTGCCACGCCATCGTCGGTCGCTGCCATGCCGGGAGTGTCGGCGTCCGCCTGGGAGGTGTTCTCGGCCGTGTCACCGTCGGTAGCAGTCGGTTCCGCGGTTTCGTCGTCGTCGGCCCCGGTGACCTGCTCGTCGGGGTCGTCCGTGGTCGAGTCGGTATCGGAGATCGGGAGGGCCGTCACGAGGCGGCGGTAGGCAGTGGCGGCGGCGCTATCCGGGTGGGTCACGATGCGCGGGTCACCGTCCTGAACCGGATGGTGGGGGACAGCAGCGAGGAGGTCGGTGTCTAGCTGGTCGGCGATTTCGGACACACCGCGCTCGTCCGCTGCATCGGTGACGACGACGCCTACCACCGGAGCGTCGGCCCTGTCGGCCAGTTCACCCGTCTTTGCGGTGTCCTCGACGGCGAGTGCCGCGGGTGTCGTGACGAGAACGACCCCGTCAGCAACACGCTGTGCGACCATCGTCTCCCGCTGGATGCCGGGGCCCGTATCGACGAGGACGACGTCGTAGGCGACCGACAGCAGTTCGAGCGTCTTCGGCAGTCGCTCCGGGTCTGCCGCGGCGAACCCCTCGAGATCACGTCCGCCCGACAGGACCGTGACGTCGCCCGGTCCACGGACGATCGCGTCTCTGATCTCCTCGTCACCGGCGAGGACCTCGTGGATACCCGGCGTGCAGTCCAGTTCGAGCCGACAGCCCAGGTCAGCCATCGCCAGGTCGGCGTCGACGACGACCGTGTTGTGCCCTGCCTGCTGGAGCGCCACTCCGAGGTTCACCACGGTCGTCGTCTTGCCGACACCTCCTTTGCCCCCCGTGACCGCGAACACGTGTTCCCCCATGTTCACTTTTTCACGACGACATGTATCTGGAAATAAACGATGCCGGCGATAACCGGGTTCTTAAATCGTTCGGTCAGATCGAGTCTCGATGGGGGGATGCGAAAAATGCCGGTTTCTCCCCGACGGTCGGGGATTCGAAGCGCGAATGTGCGGGCTAACGGTGTCACACCGGCGGGGAGTCATACGGACTGCTGTCATACTACCGGCGATACTCATACTGTCGGACACAAGTACGTGAACTGCGTGTCGGATCATCACCGGGGAGAGAGCGTCTCCCTGTCGAACGGGCGACGGTCGTGTTGCATGGCTCGTGTCCGACAGTATCAGTCAGTTGGCCGTGCGTCGGCCTCGCTCAGGCGCTGGTCCTCGGAGTCGCTCCCGTCGAGGGTGACGGCGACGACACGGCGGAGCAGTGCGACAGCGACGAGTGCGGTCGACACTGCAGCGCCGACCCCGAGCAGGACACCGACGACAAGAGGACTCGCCAGCAACTGCCCGACGAGGAGCGCGAGCACCGCGAGACTCGCAACGACCAGTCCGACGGGGAGGGCCGAGCGGGCAGGGTCCGGGTTGGGAGGGCCTCGTCTCATATCTCTCTCCACGGTGTGATCGACCATAAACATAATCTGAAATACATTTCTGTAAACGGCGCTACTGAAGAATATTTCACCGGCAGGATCGCCAGATTGCAGCGGGATGGTCGGGCTCGGTGAGTGGAACGGTCGTCGTGTGTTTCCGGGCCGGAAACACCGCGTCGGGAGAGCCGACAGCACAACCCGAGAACTCTTTTGCCGACGGGCGGATAGGCCAAGCCGATGGACCTGGAGTCGATTCCCGGCGTCGGGACCAAGACGGCCGACCGGCTGGCCGAACTCGACGACCCCGAGCGTGCGCTCAGAACGGGCGACGTCGCCACGCTCGCCCGCGCCCCCGGCATCAGCGAGGGTCGCGCCGCCCGCATCGCCCGTGCGGCCATCCGCGAGGAACACGACGACCCCGGCGGCTTCCTCGGGACCGACCGCGCCGAGGAGGTCTACCAGTCCACACTCGACCTGCTCGCCGACCGCACGGTCACCGACTACGCCGCGAGCCGACTCCGGACGCTGTACCCGAGTGCCGTCCCGTCCCGTATCGCCGAGGTCCGCGACTTCGCGAGCGACGCGATGAACAGGGGCCCCGACGAGGACGTCCGCGACGCGCTGGCCGACGTCGCACCGCTGTCGGCACCGGACGACGTTCGCATCCGGGACCGCTGTCTCGCGACCGGTGACGCCGAGACGTACGCCCGGGCACAGGAGGTGCTACCGGAGGTCAGCGTCGAACTCGTCGAGGACACACGGACCCTCTCGGAACTGGCCCGCGGCTACGCGACCGTCGTCGTCCTCGACGAGGACTTCGCCGGCGTCGACGTGGAGGGTGACGTCCGGGTCGACCCCGACGCCCTCGAGCACCCCGAGGCGGTCGTTCCCGAACGCGTCCTCGCTTTCTTCGCCCGCAACCGCGACCGCATCCGCGCCGCCGCGGCGGTCCACCGCGGGACCACCCTCGAGCCGGCCTGTGATCTGGACGCGCTCGACGCGGCACTGGCACAGCTCGACCCCGACGGCACCGTCCGGGGCGACGACGAACTCGACCGGCTCGGACGGGCGGTCGACGACCTCGACGCCGCCGTCTCGACCGCCGAGAGCGTCGCCAACG
>JBDGSA010000169.1:0-15852 GCA_042217755.1 Haloglomus sp.
CGACCGACCACATCATCCCGGCGACCCAGGACATCCTGATGTACCGGTCGAACGTCCCGAAGCTCTCGGAGTTCACGCTCTCTCGCGTCGACGACTCCTTCGCGCAGCGAGCCCTCGACAGCGACGGCGGCTTCCTCGTCGCCGGCGAGAACTACGGACAGGGCTCCTCGCGTGAGCACGCCGCCCTCTGTCCGATGTACCTCGGCATCGAGGGCGTCTTCGCCCGGAGCTTCGCCCGCATCCACAAGGCGAACCTGTTCAACTTCGGTCTCATCCCGCTCACTATCGACGAGGAGACCTACGAGCGGCTCGAACAGGGCGACGACATGGAGATCCTCGACGACGTCGCGGCGGGCGTCCGCGGCGGCAAGGAGGAGTTCACCGTCAGCGTCAACGACGGCGAGTGGGAGTTCACGGCCCACCTCGACGCCTCCGAGCGCGAACGTGAGATTCTCGCCGACGGCGGCAAGCTCTCGCACACGAAGAAGCTGGCCGAGGACGGCGACTCCGGCGCGACGCCCGCCGACGACTGAGCGCGCCTCCGCGGACCGTTCGACCTTCTTTCGCGCCGACATAGAGCGCACTCGAAGAGCGGATGCTACCAGCGTGCGCGACAGATAGTATCTAGTTTATTTCGAAAATAATTCCACAATTTCTGAAATAATATTTGAAATTGGCCATTTTACGTAAAATTGCGGTTCAATCAAGCCGCAATAGTTCCAGTATCGCCAGGCTCAGTCCGAACGGGACGAACGTGGTGGCGACGAGGAAGAACCCGGCCCACGACAGCAGCGGTCGGTCGACGAAGATGAAGACGACGGGGCCGAACAGCGACCACGCACCGAAGACTGGGAGGCCGACCTCGGGGGTCGCGAGCAGATATCCCACTGTACAGAACAGGCAACACAGCAGGATGAGGTTGACCGCGAGCGGGAACTCCGGGGCGAAACTGCTGGCGAGGAAGACGGGATAGAGGAAGAAGGTCGCCAGGCCGAAGACGGCGGTCGTCGGGTCGATGTCGAAGCGGTACCGCTCCAGCGCGCGGGCCGCGAATGTGATCCGGTCGCCGAGGTCCGCCGAGTCCGCGACGCCCGCGGTGGCCTCGGCGCCGGATTCCGTGGCGTGGCTCGCGGTGTGACTCGCGGTGGGACCCGAACCGACGCCGGCGGAGGTCCCGCCGCTTGCCGTGGTGCCTGCGGCGCCGGGGTCGTCCCACCCCTCGGCAGTCCAGCGGGCACGTTGGCGGCGGGACTGGCTCTCTGCCCCGGCGGATTCGTCTTCGGATCGGGCCGAACCGGCATCACTCGTCCGCGTTCTGCCGCCCGTCTCGGAGTTCCCCGCTCGCTCGCTGACGTAGCGCTCGTGGCCGAGTCGGTCGTAGCGGGCACGCTCGTCGGGGTCCGTGAGTACCTCTTTGGCCCGCTTGACGCGCTGGAACTGCTCTGTCGCGTCTTGAGCGTCGTTCAGGTCGGGATGTGTCTCCTTGACCCGGTCGCGGTAGGCCGCTTCGATGGCCGCGGTGCTGGCGTCCGGGGGTACCCTCAGCACCGCGTAGTAGTCCTCCGCGTCACCCCGATCGGACATTGTTGGACTCACGGGCCGAGGGGACCAAACGGTATCGGTGGTTTTCGCGCATCGAAGCAACTCTCCGGTGTCGACGTCGCAAAAGCGGGGTGGGGGGGTGGGGATGCACCCTGATTGGGTGCATCCACCGCTACTCCCCCGACAGGTATCAACCTTTGGGCCAGAGGCGCTCTGTCCGGCTGACCGTCCGCCGATCAGCGGACGATCTGGTGCTGGTTCGCCCCATCATGGCACTCGATGTGGTTCTTCGATCTGACGCTGGTTTGCCCTGTAGTGCACTCGATGGGGAGTTTCGGCCGCTTCGAGATGTGGCTGAAGCGGAGCCGTCTGGCGGGCCGCCGTGTAGGGCAGGCCGGGAGCCCGGACCGCGGCGGTGTCGCGGTTTGGAGCCTCGCTGTCGGCGCGAGCGCCCGGCAACAGGGCTTAACTACCGGGAGGGAGTACGGGTGAGCGTGACGACCACCCCTCCGCGCCGGACGCTCGTGGTCCGCGAGGCCACCCGCGCGGACCTGCTCGAGGTGTTCCGCATCGAACGCGCCTCGTTCCCGCAACCCTGGCCCTACGGCGCGTTCGAGGGATTCCTCGGGACCCCGGGGTTCCTCGTGGCCGAGTGTCGAGAGCAGGGTGACGACGACCCCGGCACCATCGCGGGGTACATCGTCGCCGACACGATGCCGAACCACGGGACCCCGATCGGCCACGTCAAGGACATCGCCGTCCACCCCGACTACCGCGGTGAGGGCATCGGCCGCCGCCTGCTCGAGCAGGGACTCGCCGCCGTGGACGAACGCGGCGCTACACGCATCAAACTCGAGGTCCGCGACGGGAACGAGACCGCCATCTCGCTCTATCGCGACTTCGACTTCACCCACCACCACACCGTTCCGGGCTACTACGACGACGGCACGGACGCACTGGTGATGGTCCGCTCCGAGGGTTGATACGGTTTTGTATAACAGTGTACCGGTGCGTCGGCCGATTCGAGCCGACCGTGCTTTTGTGTCTCCGCGCCGAACAGCGAGGTATGAGTACGGGCTACGCCTGTCCGGTCTGTGACGACCCCCAGGCCGACGTTGGCCACCTCGCGAACCACCTGGCGTTCACCGCGATGCTCCGCGAGGACGAGCACGGCGACTGGCTGGACGAGCACGTCCCCGGGTGGCAGGAGTACGACGAGGCGGGCCTCTCGGCGGCACTCGAGGAGCACACGGACCTGCTGGAGGAGCGCGAGTACCCGCAGGTGTTCGAGGACACCACCGGCGACAGCGGTGAGGCGTCCGGCCGTGACGCCGCCGCCGAGCGCTCGGGGGCCCTTTTCGACGATGAGGGAGCGTCGGGCCACCAGCACGCCCACGCCCATGACCACCAGCACAGCCACGGCGACGACCACCAGCACAGCCACGACCCGGGGCGCACGCAGGGACGACAGTCCGCGGGACTGCCCGGGGACGTCGACACTGCCGCGATGCCCGGTGAGGTGCCCGAGGAGGAGCGCGAGGCCATCATGGCCGAGGCCCGCGAGATGACACGGAAACTGCGCGAGGGGAGTCGTGACGAGCCGGCGGAGGGCGCCAGCGGCGAGGAGATGACTGACGACGGCGCCGTGGACGGCGGCGGAGACGAGGCCGAGATCGGAGACGAGGACGAGATCGGAGACGAGGCCGAGATCGGAGACGAGGCCGAAGACGAAACCGAGGAGCCGACTCGGGGCGACGCGCCCGGCGACGAATAGCGTTATGCCGTCCGCGTTCGGGGAGCCGACATGGACCCGGACGAGATTCCAGACGACCCCGCCGCGGACCGTTTTCACTACGTCTGGGAGAACCAGGTGCGGTACGCCGAGACCGACGCACAGTCTGTCGTGTTCTACGGCGAGTACGTGACGTACCAGGACGAGACGTTCACCGAATTCCTCCGGACTGTCGACTACCCCTACCACGAACTGGAGGCGAGCGGCATCGACTTCCACGTCGTCCACACGGAACTGGACTACCACTCCTTTGCCCAGTTCGACGACGAACTCCGGAACGGGTTCCGGGTGGCAGCCATCCGCGACTCGAGCGCCGACTTCGAGTGGATCTGCCGGCAGGCCACGGACGACCGCATCGTCGCCAGCGGCGAACTCACCCACGTCGCGGTCGACGAGGACGGCCCGACACGCGTCTCGGATGAGTTCCGCGATGCCGTCGTCGCGTTCCAGGACGAGCCGCCCGAGCCGGTGTGAGGCGACGGTCGGCCGGCAGCTGGCGGTCCTCTCTACCGCCGTCAGCAGACGGGTTTCGGATCCACTCCCATCTCCTCGAGGCGCTCGGCGTACTCGGCGTAGGCGGCCGCGATGGCGTCGTTCGCCGCCGCCCCCGCGGGCACCCAGTCGTCCTCGTCGCACACCGCATCGAGCAGGTCGGCCGCCTCGTCTGGCATCGCCTGCAGGTCGTCGCGCGCCTCGCGGACGGTGTCGGCCTCCCCGCGTGACCCTTCGTTGACGAGGAAGTTGATGACCTGCAGGAGGAAGCGGTCGGCGACGAGCGGATAGGCGACGAGCCCGACGGCGACGCGCTCGGCCGTCGTCTCGACCGTCCACAGCTGGTCGACGTCGAACGGCGGCTCTCCGCGGACGCTCGCCCCGTCGTCGAGGTCGAGAAGTGCGTCCCGGTGTCCGGCGAGGGTATCGGCCGCGTCCGCGAACGCCGCGCGGGCCTCCTCGTGGTCGGTCTCGTCGGCCCACGCCACGAGGGCGTCTGCCGCGTCGTCGAGTGTGCGGGCGGCCGCGCTCAGGACCGGCTCCTGCTCCAGTTGTGCGCCGGTCGCCGCGACGACCGACTTCTCCGACCCGAGCCGGTCGAGTTCCGTGGCGCGTTCCGACCGGACGTTCTCGACGAGTTCCTGACCGTTCATGCGCGGGTGGTGGGGTCGGAGACGGTATAGGTGTGGTCCCCCCGTGAGCCCTGGTGACCGTCGCTTGCGCTCGTCCCACGAGCCCCGGTACCGTTGCTTGCACTCGTCCCACGAGCCCCGGTTACGTCCTCCCCGCTCGTCCCACGAGCCCCGGTTACGTCCTCCCCGCTCGCCCCGCGGCCCGACCGCTCCGGCGCCGCCTACGCTTATGCCGCCCCACGACCTATCGGACCCCATGACAGACGACGTCGACCCCGAGGCCAGCCCCGCCGAGGGCAATCCGGTGGCGGAATCCCCCGTCCCCGACGAGGCGGGGACGGTCACGCCTGCCGAACTCCAGGCGTGGCTCGACGAGGGGCGCGAGTTCACACTGCTCGACACGCGGAACCGCGAGGAGATCGACGAGTGGCGCATCGAGGCTCCCCGGCGGCTCGAGGTGCCATACATGAAGTTCGTAGGCGCGCGCGTGACCGGCGGCGTCGACGACCTCGTCGACGATACGACGGGCCCGTTCGTCGCCGTCTGCCCGCGCGGCGAGGCCAGCGCCGAGGTGGCGGACCTGCTCGCCGGAGCGGGGTACGATGCGTACAATCTCGCCGGCGGGATGCACGGCTGGGCACGGCTGTACGAGGCGACTGAACTCCCGGCCGACGCGCTCCCCGAGGGCGTCGCGGCCCTCCAGTACCGCCGTCCCGCCAGCGGCTGTCTGGCGTATCTCGTCGTCTCCGGCGGAGCCGCCGCCGTCGTCGACCCGCTGCGGGCGTTCGCCGACCGGTACGCCGCGGACGCCGCCGAACGAGGCGCCGACCTCGTCGCCGCCGTCGACACGCATGTTCACGCCGACCACGTCAGCGGTGTCCGGGACGTGGCCGACGCGACCGGCGCCGCGGCGGTTCTGCCGGCGGGCGCCACCGAGCGCGGGCTGACGTGGGAAGCGACGCTCCTGGAAGCGGGCGAGACAGTCGCGGTGGGCGAGACCGAACTGACGGCCGTCGCCGCGCCGGGGCACACCACAGAGATGCTCGCCTACCGGGTCGGCGACGTCCTGCTGACCGGTGATTCGCTGTTCACACACAGCGTCGCGCGCCCCGACCTCGAAGCCGACAGCGACCGCATCGAGGACTTCGCCCGGACGCTCCACGAGACGCTGACCGAGCGCTTCGGCGCGTTCGACGACGAGGTGCTCGTCGCGCCCGGCCACTACGCCAGCGAGGCCCAGGTCGCAGACGGGCTCGTCGTCGCGCGGCTGGGCGACCTCCGCGAGGATCTCACCCTCCTGACCGCGGACCGCGAGGCGTTCGTCGAGCGCGTGCTCGCGGACATGCCGCCACGCCCGGCGAACCACGAGACGATAATCGCCATCAATCTCGGCCGCGAGACCGCGGGCGGCGACGAGGCGTTCGAACTCGAACTGGGGCCGAACAACTGCGCCGCGACCGCGGACTGACCGAGCGTGCCCGACGACACCCACGGACTCGACACCCGAGCCGTCCGAGCGCACCTTCGCGAGGAGCGCCGCGACCTCGTCACGACTGTCGCCGACTGCGCGGACGCCGTCGCGGCGGACTGGGACGGGACGCGAACGACCGACGCCGCCGACGTGACCGGGCCGCTGCGCGCGACGCTCGACCGCGCGGGAGTGCTGGCGCGGTTCCCGTCGGTCCTCCGGGAGTGCGTCGCCGCCGCGGGGGGCAGCCTCCAGGCCGACCCCGTGGCCGCGCCGCCGTACGTCGTCGTCACCAGCGTCGGTCCACTCCTGCGCGCGACGCTCGCGGACGACCGGCTGGTCGTCACGCTCCGCGTGTTCGAGGTCGAACGCACCGACGACGGGCCCCCGCGCTACGTCCGCACCGAGCGCGATCCGGAGGCGATAACCGACGTCGAGGTCCGGTGACCAGGTCTGGCCACCAGCGGCGCTCTGCGGCGTTCCCGGAGGCGCTACTCCTCGAACGGGAGTTCGGGTTCGTAGCCAACCGCCTCGATAACGAGGTCGAGCACCTCCTCGACGTTCTCGTCCTCGGTGACGCTCATGTAGGCGTCGGCCTCGACGTCACGCGAGCGGTCGCTCTTGTTGCAGACGGTCACGACCGGCACCTCGTGTGTGTCCGGATCGGCCTCGGTGTCCTTCTCGCTCGGCTCCTCGGCGTTCGCTCTCGCTTCCTCGGCCTCGCGGGCGAACCGCGCTTCGAGTTCGTCTCGCAGGGCGAGTTGCGCGTCGAGGGGGTAGCCACAGTCGCCGCTCGCATCGACCATGAACAGGACGGCGTCGGCGAGGTGCGTGAGCGCGCTGACGGCCTGCTGTTCGATGCCGTTTCGCTCCTCGGCCGGGCGGTCGAGCAGTCCCGGTGTGTCTACCAACTGGTAGCGGACGTGGTCGCGCTCGACGTGGCCGACGCGGATCTGCGTCGTCGTGAACGGGTAGCTCGCGATCTCGTTGCGCGCGTTCGTGACGTGGTTGACGAACGAGGACTTCCCGACGTTCGGGTAGCCCGCGACGACGATGGCCGGCTCGTCCGCCCGGATGTCTGGCAGCGTCTTCAGCGCCTCGCGGGCCTCCCCCAGTGCGAGCAGATCGTCTTCCACCTCGTCGACGATGTCCGCGAACCGGGCGAACGCCTGCTTGCGGACCTTCCTCGCGGTCTCGGCGTCGCTCCGGCGGATGCGGCTCTGGTACTCGCTCCGGAGTTCGCCGATCTGCCGGCTCGCCCACCCGACCTCGGAGAGATGCTGGCGGAGCGCGTCCACGCCCGGCACGCCCTCCGCGTCACGGCAGACGGCGTCCGCGAGCTCGCGGTAGAACGGGTCGACGAGGTCGAAATCCGGCCACTCGGTCACGACGTTCTCGAGGTTGTCGCTCAGGATGTTTGCTGCCGTGATGAGCATCGATTCCTGGGCCTCGACGCCGGACTTCGCGCGGCCCGCACGCGCCGCTCGGGAGAACGCCTTGTCGATGAGTTCCTCCGAGCGCGGGACAGTCTGCAGCTCTTCGAATGCGGGCATCGCCAGTTGTCTGTCGTTGACCGTCGGCGGGGATAAGCCCGTCCGTTCTGGGACTCGGAACGGTGGCCCTTACAATTCTAAAATATGGAATATTATGTAATGATACTGATATTAGTATAGAAATATTCCGATTTATAATAATATATCTATTATAAGTAAAATACATAGGTATCGCGCGCTCGTCTCCCGGAAAGCGAGCGTGCGACCGACTCGTGACGGCGTGACTGTCGTCGTCGCGCTCGTCAGCGTACTCCTACAGCCACTCGGTGAACGAGTCGGTCGCCTCGCTCAGTTCGATGTACTCCCACTGCATCGCCTCGACGGCCTCGTGGAAGGACTCGCCGTGGTCCAGTCCGGCGCGGACGCGGTGTTTCTTCCAGACGCTGGGGGTGATGGCCGCCGCCTGTCGGGTCTCCAGCGGGTCGATCCAGCGGTCGATCGCCGGTCCGGGGAAGCCCGACTCTGCGAGCCCCTCGCGGGCGAGTTCGAGTAGTTCCGTCAGCGCGACGTCGGGGTCGTCCGTCCGGTCGCCGTCGGTCGTGATCCAGTGGAGATCCGCGCCGGGTCCGTCCGCAACCGCGTTGTAGAACGACTCGCGGGCGGCTCCCCAGGGCAACTCCAGCAGCGGGTGGTCCGTGGCGTCGAGGCCGCGCAGCGCGCCGACCACCATCGCCTGGACGGCGACGCAGTCGCGGACCGTCGGCTGGGTCGGGACCGGGCGGAACTCGAGGCGGACCGAGCGGTCGTCGTTGTCGGCCGCGGGTCCGTTGCCGTTCGCGACCGTGTCGCCGCCGAACACCGGCCGAACCCAGCGCCAGAAGGTTCCGTGCTTGTGGGCGAACTCCGGGTACTGTTCCCGGTAGGGCGCGTCGTCCGGAACCTCGTCGGGGTCGGTACAGACCGGCGCGAACGTCTCGTCGGCGACCACCGCCTCGACCGCCTCCCGGGCGTCCGTGACGTCCGCCGGGACGCGGACCTTCTCCGTGCCAGGGGGGTTGATGCTGTCCTCGTACACCGGCACGCGGAGTTCGTGCGGGCCCGAGAGCACCGTCTCCGGGTCGACCGTCTCCGGGTAGATGTCCGACGGGAGGAAGGGGCTGTTGGCAGTCAGGGCCAGCGCCGGACCGAGGATGCGGGTCGCGTAGCGGAGATAGCGCCCGAGGTCATCGGCGTTGGGAATCTGCAGGTGGGGCTGGACGGAGGTGGCGAGTGACTCGACCAGAATCGAGGGGAAGCGGCGGTCGACCCCCGGCAGGTCGATGTGGATGCCGTCGTCCATCCGGCGGACCGTGTCCACGTCGAGCGCGTGATAGCGCGGGTACGGAGTCATGTTGGCGGCCAGCCAGACGCCGTCGCGGCGTTCACCCGCCGAGAGATAGGCGACTGTCCCATCGTCCGGCGGGACGGTCCACATCGCGTCCAGCACCGGCCGGACCGGCCCCGATCGAGCGTTACCCGACTCTCCGTCAGCGCCGTCTCCAGCCGCCTCGATGGCCTCGCGCGCGTCTGCGACCGCATTCCGGAGGCGTTCGGCCTGTCGGTCCAGACCCGCCGGCGTCAGCACGTCCGGCGACGTGTTCACCTCGAGATTGTGCCGGCCGAGTTCCGGCGCGAAGTTCCCCCGCTCGGGGGCGCCCTCGGGCACGTGGCACAACCGGGCGCGCGCGTCGACCGCGTACGCCTCGAGTTCCAACCCGACCGCGTAGTCGGCGTTGTCGAGTTCTCCGGCCTCGCAGTCGGCGGCCACCTGCTCGGCCTGCTCGGCGACCCGCTCGTCGAACCGGCGGTGGGTCTCCTCGGCGAGCGCGGTCCGCACAGGCGCGACCAGCCGGTTCGCCTCACCGTCGCCTGAACCCGTTTCACCTCCCTCCCAGTCCGACTCGCCTTCGTCCATGCGAGTCTCGACGACCCCCGTCCCTAAAGCACTCCTGCTGCCGCCGGGTTTTGTCGGACGGTCCGAGAGGCGGACCGTGCAGGAGGACCGCGAGGCGGTGGTGGCGGCGGTCTGTGAGCGCACACCGGACGCGACGCCCGCCCACGTCCGCGAACCGCCGACAGGGCGCTCGAAGCACACGGCGTTCGTCACCCTCACCGACGGCCGCGAGGTGGTCGTCCAGTACCGCAGCCGCGAGCGTCCGCTCGACGCCGAGTCCGCCGTCGTCCGCGCGGTCGCCGACCGGACCGACGTTCCGGTGGCGCCGGTTCTGGCGTCGGGCGCGCTCGCCGACCCGTCGGTCTCGTACCTCGTCACCGAGCGCGTCCCTGGTGACGACCTCCACGAGCGGTTCACCGCGCTCGACACCGAGGAGGCGGTTCCGTTCCACCGCGAGCGCATCGGCGCGGCCCCGACCGGCTGTCGTGACAATGTCACGACCGCGGGGTGTCAACTGCCCCACCCTACTTCGCTCACCCTGACGGGTTCGCTCCTCGAGGAAGGAGACTCCGCGCTACCGTTTAGTTGAAGCCGTCGGGCCGCGAGGGACCGCGCAAGAATGTCTGGCTCGGAACTCGCCGCGCGGGTACGTGAGACGCTGGCGGCAGACAGGGAGGCGTTCGCGGCTCGCGTCGAGTCGGAGGTCGAGGACCTCAAGCGCGAGGTCGAGAAGGGGACCTTCGACAACTCGCAGGCCATCGTCGGCCTGGAGTACGAGTTCTACGCCGTCGACGCCGAGACGGACGCGTTGAAGCGGGTCCCCCGGCGGCTGCTGGAGTACATCGGGTTCGAGAAGGAACTCGGCCTCCACAACGCCGAGATGCAGACCTCGCCCGAGCCGTGTTCGGCCTACGGCCTGCGCGCGACCGAGCGCGAGGTGCAGGCGAAACTCGAGGCCGCACAGGACGCCTGCGAGGCCGAGGGGATGCGACTGGTCAGCGACGGGATGTGGACCGTCCCCCCCGTGGGCGAGACGGCGAGTTCGTACCTCGCCGACAGCATCGAGGAGGACGGCGTGGTGCTCGCGACGAACATGAGCGACGCCGTCCGCTACCACGCGATGGCCAACACCGAGTTCAAGAACGACATGTCGCTCTCGGCGCCCCACGTCCACCTCGACGCCCGAACGGTGATGCCCGAGAGCCTCATCACCTCCATCCAGCCGCACTACCAGATGAGTCAGGCCGCCGACCTGCCCGAGCGGTTCCGCTACGCGCTCCGGGTGGCGGGGCCGCTGGTGGCACTGGCGGTCAACTCACCCTTCTTCCCGCCTGACCTCTACACCACCGACGACGCCGAGGAGATCCTCGCCGAGTGCGAGATGGAGAACCGCGTCAGGGTCTTCGAGTCCGTCCTCAACCCGGACGCCGAGCCGAAGGTCACCTTCCCCGACGACGTCGCGGACATCGATGAGGTCATCGACCGCATCGCGGCCGACCGGACCGTCGTCCCGATGCTGCAGGACGACGCCGGTCGGTTCGACGACCGCTTTGCCCACTTCCGCCACAAGCACGGCACCTACTGGCGGTGGATCCGGCCCGTCCTCGACGGGGCGTCCCGGTCGGGGGCCAACGCCCGCATCGAATTCCGGCCGCTCCCAGCCCAGCCGACCGTCCGGGACTCGATCTCGTTTCTCGCGGTCTTCGCCGGCCTGATGGAGTCGCTCCCGCGGCGAGAGCACCCGCTCCGCTCGCTCGACTGGGAGCACGCCCGCGACAACTTCTACGCCGCCGTCGCGGGCGGCCTCGACGCCGACCTGACGTGGGTCACCCTGGATGGAACCGAGACGACCGACGCCGAGGTCGTGTTCGACGAACTGTTCAACGCCGCCCGCGACGGCCTCTCGCTCCGAGGCCTGCGCGACGACGAGGTCGACCGCTACGTCCGGCCGCTGGAAGCGCGCTGGGAGACCGGCCTCACGCCCGCCCGCTGGAAACGCCGCGAGGTCAGCCGGCGCGTGAACCACGGCATCCCGCTGGGGCAGGCCATCTGGGGGATGCAGGCCGAGTACATCGACCGCCAGCAGGACACGCTCATCGAGGGCTGTTTCACCGACTGGCTGGAGCGGTAGCGACGCGCCGGTGAGTGAACGAGCGACGACCGAGTCGAACGGCTCCGCGGCCCCGGGCGGGAACCGGCACGCACTTGCCGGCGCTCGCCCCACGCTCGGCCATGTACGTCGGACGACTGCTCGTTGTCGGTCCCGAGACGGCCGCCTACCGCGTCTCCTCGCGCTCGTTCCCCAACCGCCAGGCCACCGTCCGCGGGGACGGGCGAACGGTGACGGTCGAACCGACACCGGACGCGGCGCCCAGCGACAACCCGTACATCTCTTATAATTGCCTGCGCGTCGTCGAGACGCCGTCGGGCGCGGCCGTCGCCGTCGGCAACGGGTCACACGTCGATCCGGTCGCGGAGAAACTCGCCCTCGGCTACCCGCCCCGGGACGCGCTCGTGACGGCGCTCCACGCGCTCGACTTCGAGAAGGACGACTACGACACACCCCGCATCGCCGGCGTTCTCGGGCCCGACGCCGCATACGTCGGGACGGTCCGGCGCGACGCGCTGCTCGTCCGGGAGGTCGACGAGCCGACACTCGTCGCCACCTACGAGGAGAACGCCCCCACGCCGTTCGAGTTCGACGCTGCCGACGCTGCCGACGCCGCCGACGCTGCTGACGCGACTGACACTGCCGACGCGACTGACGCCGACGCTGCCGACGCGACTGACGCCGACGCTGTCGCCGCCGACGCCGCGACCGCGGCCCACGCCGCCTACGACCTCGAGTTCGAGCACGCGGTCTGTGCGGCCGCCGCCACCCGCGACGGCGACGGATACGACGTGGCCGCGTTCACACCGAGCGGATAAATTACTGTTTTATATCCGACATTATAATCGAAAATCAGAATTTATAGACGAAAAACGCGTTTTAATTCGAAATATCGCTGCCGGTTGTCCAGGGCTGCCCGCGCACGACGTGCGTCTGACGTTTCCACTGTTTCGGGTGGCGCCCCTCGCTTCGACTCGAACGAGCCGTTCCCCGTCCAACCACGTTCGCCGCTCCCGTCTGACGCTTCCACTGTTTCGACTGGAGCCCTTCGCTTCTGGTGGAAACCGTGTGTCGACGCGGCCCACGACGGGTTCATCTCTCCGGGCCTCCGCGCTCCAGTAGATTCGACTGGCGGTCATCGCGGACATACACGCCAACTGGCCGGCGCTGGAGGCGGTCCTCGGGGACCCGTCCGGGGTCGACGCGCTGGTCTGTGCGGGCGACGTCGTGGGACGGCCCGCACCCGGCCGAGTGCGTCGCCGCACTCCGCGAGTGGGAGGGGGACCTCGTGGCCGTGCAGGGCAACCACGACCGCGCGGTCGCCGCGGGCGCGGACCTCGGCAACGGGATGGCCGGTGCCGGCGTCCGCCACGCCCGGGACGCGCTCGACGCCGACGCGCTGGCGTGGCTCTCTGACCTGCTCGCGACAACGACGGCTCTGGACGGTCGCCTCCGCGTCGCCCACGGTCATCCCGACGATCCGGACCGCTACGTCTACCCGTCACTGTTCGACGACTCGCTGCTCGACGACGAGCGGGCGCTCGGGCTTGGACACACGCACGTCCAGGCGAGCGCGGCGTTCGCGTCGGCCGGATGGGGCGGGGTCGAGCGCCGGGTGGTGCTGAACCCTGGGAGCGTCGGCCAGCCGCGCGACGAGAAACCGGATGCTGCCTACGCCACGCTGACGCTGGGCCATCGCGGCGATCCCGAGCTGTCGCTCCACCGGGTGGCCTACGACAGAGTGCGGACGATCAGGGCGGTCCGCGAGGCGGGCCTCCCTCGGGGGGTCGGCGACCGGCTCCGGAAGGGCGCCTGAGCGGCCCGCGCGCCGACGAGGTTCCACCCGACGGTGGCGCTGGCAGCGCCCGGGGCTGAACGGCGCGGTTCAGGTCTTGAACTTGTCCTGAATGATCTCGAGTGTCCGCTCGCGGTCCGCCCAGTCGACGAAAACGGCGACCGACGTGGCCGACGTGACGAGGTCGTGGACCGTGATGTGCTCGTCGTACAGCGGACCGACGATGTCGTTGAGGATCCCCGACTCCGCGGGGAGTTCGCCACCGGTCACCCTGACGACGGCGATGTCCTCCTCGACGGTGACCGACGAGAGGATCTCGTCTGCGACGACGGCGTCGTGTAGGAGAGTCTCGGCCTCTTCGGCCCGCTCGTCGTCGACGTAGAAGGTCACCGAGTCCATCCCGCTGGCGACGCAGTCGATATTGATCTCGGCGTCGCCCAGCGCGCCCGAGAGATCGGCCAGGACGCCGGGCGAGTTGCGGATGGCCCGTCCCGCGACCGTGATGCACGAGAGTTTCCCCTCCCGGAGGTCGACGAGGTTCTCGAACTGCCCCTCGATGCTGGTCCCGCCGGTGAGGAGGTCGCCGTGCTGGTAGTGAACGACCCGGACGTCCATGTCGCTGGTCTTGTACGACAGCGAGGAGGGCGCGACCACTTCCGCGCCGCGAAACGAGAGGTTCCGGAGTTCGTCGACAGTGATCTCGCCGACGTTGCGGGCGCCCTCGACGACGCGGGGGTCGCCCGTCATGACGCCCTCGACGTCGGTCACGATGACGACCTCGTCGGCGTCCATGTAGTTGCCCATCATCACGGCCGTCGTGTCGGAGCCGCCGCGGCCGAGCGTCGTGACGTTCCCGTCGTGATCCTGTGCGAGAAAGCCCGTGATGACGGGAACAACGCTGTCCATCCGGTCTGCGAGCTTCTTCGTCCGCCGGCTGGTCGCCTCGATGTCGACCTCGCCGTGGGCGTCGGTGATGACGGGCCAGTCTGGGCGGCCGGGTTCGAGGAACTCGGCGTCGACGCCGCGGGCCGAGAGTGCGGCCTTCAGCATCCGGACGGAGGTGCGCTCGCCCATGCTGACGATCTCGGCCTCGTCGCGCTCGTCGGCCTCGAAGGTGATGGCGTCGAGCAGGAAGTCCGTCGTCGACCCCATCGCGCTCGCGACGACCGCGACCTCGTGGCCGGCCTCGACGGCGGCGGCGATGGAGTCGGCGGCCCGATTCACCCGGTCGCCGTTCCCGAGGCTGGTCCCGCCGAACTTGGCGACAACGCGCATCAGTCCGCTCGCCCCCCCGCGGCCGGCTGTACGTGGTGCTGCGTCACGTCGTGCATACCCCGCGGTACCCCCGCGGCCGGGATAATCCTGTCCCTGAACCGAAGCCTTGCCGAGGGCGATATCACCGACAGGCGTCGAAGGGACCGCGGTCCCGGTCTCAGTCGTCGCGTGCCTCCGCCCCCCGCTTTCGCTCGTCCGGCTCGATCGTCTCGGGGCCGACCGGCGCTGGCGTCTCGCCCTCGCGGTGGGCGTCGCTCTGGGCGTCGTCGGCGCCACGATCGTCGCTCTCTCGGGCGGCTGCCGCCCGGCGTCGGCGGGTGCGCTCCTGTTCCTCCTCTGGGTCGAACGTCACCATCCCGAGCCCGGAGGTGTACTCGTAGGCGTGCCACTCGGAGATGACGAGGACGCCGTTCAGCTTCCGGATGCGGGCCTGCTTGATGAGCGTGTCCGGGATGATCTCCTCGTTGAGCCGTATCTCGACGATCCCGTCGACGACGTAGCCCAGGTCGTGGGGGAACTCCTCGCCGCCGCCGGCGATGGTGGCGCCGGCGAAGATGGGGACGAACCGGCCCTTCGCGACGTCCGCCCGGAGGTCCTTCACGAAGTCGTAGGCCTGGACCGGCTGGACGAGCGTCCCGAGTTCCGTGAGCGAGTCGATGAGGACGAGCCCCTGGTCGACCATGTCGCGGGCCTCGAGTGCGTTGTCCAGTTTGTTCCGGACCTCGCCGAGGTCCGTGGGATCGCGGATGGTAGTGGTTGCACCAGTCGCCACGTCGTAGAGGTGGGCGTTCCAGTCGTCCATCCGCTCGAACATCCGGTCGCGGTCCGAGAGCCGGTAGGTGAAGCAGTCGACGATGTGGAGCTGCCCCGATTCGAGGTACGGGAGGACGTTCCAGTCCAGCGTGAGGAACTGCTGGACGACGCTCCCCGGCGGCTCCTGGAAGGAGACCACGACCGCGGGCTCGCCGCGCTGGAGCGCACGCCAGACGAGTTCGGCGTGGACTGCCTGGTCGCGGCCGCCGGCCTCCCCGGCCAGCAGGACGAACGCGTTCCGGGGAAATCCCTGCGGGAGCGAGGCGTCGAGCGCGGCCACGCCAGGCCGAACGCGACGGTGCCCGCCGCCCGCGTCCCCGTCGAAGTCCGCCGCCTCGAGCGCTTCGCGACACGCCTCTGAGCAGCAGCGGTACGACTCTCCCTCGTGGGTCACCTCGACGCCCTCGGTCGGAATCGGCTGCTCACAGAACGCACATCGCGCGCCCGCGCGCTGAGGGCTGCCGTCCGGCTCTTCCCCGCCATCCGGCTCTTCCCTGCCGTCCGGCT
>JBDGSA010000024.1:0-15819 GCA_042217755.1 Haloglomus sp.
TCACGGTCCGTCTGAAGTCCACCGAGAACAACCTCCTGAAGGACGACGACGTCACTGTCGCCAGTGACGGCACCTGGGAGGCCTCGTACGACCTCTCGGACTACGAACCCGGCGTGAACTTCACGGCCTCGGCCGTGGACAACCGCTTCGGTGACACGGACACGGACGGCAAGATCGTCGAGCAGCAGACGACGACGACGACGAAGACGCCGACCGAGACGACGACGAAGACGCCGACTGAGACGACGACTGCGACGCCCGAGCCCACGACGACCACCACGTCGACGCCCGAGCCGACGACCACCACCACGACCGGTGGCGGTCCCGGCTTCGGCATCGCCGTCTCCATCGTCGCGCTCCTCGGCGCCGCGCTCGTCGCGCTCCGCCGTCGCGACTAACGACTGACAACCAACCGGACTCGCGTCCGGTCCTCGCAGTGCGGTAATTTTTCTTTGCGCTACGCCCGATAGCGACGGCCGTGGCATTCGACCGGAAGGGAAGACACTTGCCCCGAGTGGCCACACCTGTGGACGTGTCGCTCCGTTCCCGAGATAGGGTCCGTTCGGCCGTCGTCGGTCTGACGGCGCTGGCGCTCGTCCTGCGGGTCGCCGACCTCGGGACGCGCGTGGCCCACTGGGACGAGGGCCGCGTGGCGTACTGGGTGCTCAGGTACGCCGAAACGGGTGACTGGGCCTACCGGCCCATCGTCCACGGGCCGTTCGTCCAGCACGCCGCCCGCGCGAGCTTCGCGCTGCTGGGGCCCTCCGATTTCGCGGCCCGACTGCCCGTCGCGCTCGTGGGCGGGCTGCTCCCGCTCGTGGCGCTCCTCTTTCGCGACTGGCTCGACGACCGGGAGGCGGTGGCGCTGGCGGGGGTGCTGGCGCTGAACCCCCTGTTGCTCTACTTCTCGCGGTTCTTCCGGAGCGACGTCCCGCTGGCGGCGTTCATGCTGGTCGCGCTCGGGTGTGCCCTGCGCCTGCACGCGACCGGGCGACCGCGCTACCTCTACGCCGGCGCCGGGGCGCTGGCGCTGGGGGTCGCCACGAAGGAGAACGCGCTCCTCTACCTCCTCTCGTGGGCGGGCGCGACAGCCTGTCTCGGTCTCCTCGCACTCGCGCTCGACGCGCCGGTTGCTCGGCGCGAGCGACTGGCGCGCTGGCGGCGGCGCGTCTCGGAGCGTCCGCCGTCGTGGGTGTGGTCCGCTCACGCGGCGCTGGCGCTCGCGGTCTTCCTCGCGGTGACGGTGGTGATGTACGCGCCCCGTGGTGGGGCGGCGCCGGTCGGTCTGTGGACCGTCTTCGAGCGGCCGGGGGCGCTCCCGGCGGTGGTCGGGCGTGCGACGCTCGGCAGCGCGCGCAGGCTCGTCCGGACGTGGGTCACGGGCGGCCTCCGCGAGCACGCCTACGCGCCGTTCCTGGGCCACTACCTGCTGGTGCTCGTCGTCGGTGGGCTGGCGACCGTCGCGCTCGCGGGCTACGGCGCGTGGGTGGTCGTGCGCTCGCGTCTCCGTCCGGGCGCGTGCTCGGCTCCCGGGTCCCGGTCCGTGGCGCTGGCGTCGTTCGGGCTGCTGTGGGGGGTGGCGAGCGTCGTGGGCTACCCCTACGTCGCCGACATCAGGGCGCCGTGGCTCGTCGTCCACGCCGTCGTGGCCTTCTGCTTCCCCGCGGCCGTAGGGCTGGGGGCGCTCGCGCGTCGCATCGAAGGTGCGCGTGAGCGCGCAGACCGGCGGGCGCTCGCGCGTCTCGCGCTGATCTGCGTGCTCCTTGGCGGGCAGCTGGCGGGCGTCGTCGTGTTGACGAGCTACACGCACCCGCCCGCCCGGGTGAACGTCGTCGCGCAGGGGGCACAGCCGGGCGGCGACCTCCGGCCGACGCTGCGCCGGGTCGAGCGCATCGCCGCGACCAGCCGGGGGGTCGACGTCCTCTACTACGGTCGCTTCGCGACGCGGAACGAGTCCGTCAACGCCGAGCCGCCGGCCGGTGCCGGGTGGTACCGGCGCCTCCCCTTCGGGTGGTACACGGCGGCCTACGGCGCGAACGTGACGAACGCCCGGGAGGTGAGCGGCATGGGCCCGAACCCGCCGCCGGTTGTCGTCGCGCCCGGGAGCGCGCGGGCGGAACTGGCGGGCGAGTTGCCGGGATACGCCGCCTTCGAGTACGCCCACACGCGTCTCCGGGGGGCTGCCACCTACCGGGTGCTGGGGTACGAGTACTCCTACGAGGGGTCGACGGTGGTCTTCTTCGTCGACCGCGACGCCCTCGCCGCCTGAGCGGCTCGCGTCCGGCGGACGACAAGGCATATACGTGCCGTCGGACAATCCGTGTGTATGTTCGGGGCGCTCATCGACGCCTTAGCCTCGCTCGACCGGTTCGCCGACCCGCTGGCGTGGGTCGTCGTCGCGGCGTTCGTCGGCGGCGCCCTGCTCGAACGCTACGACCGCGAGGCCGGCCGCTACCTCACGGTCGGCGCGTGGGTGGCCTTCGCGCTGTTCTGGCTCTCGCTCGTCTACCACTTCGCGTTCGTCCAGAAGAGCATCATCGAGGGACTCGGCACGCTCGTGGCCGTCCCCGCGAGCCTCTATACGGGCTATCTCCTCTATCGGGGCCGGGACTCGCTGTTCGTCCTCTCGCGGGCCATCGCGGGCATGGGCCTGGTGTTCATGCCCTTTCAGACCATCCCCTTCCTGCGCGAGTGGCTCATCGAGACGGTCGCCCTCCAGACGAAGTTCCTGATGGGGCTGCTCGGCTACCACCCCGACCTCGTCTCGGGCGCGCTCGTCCCGGGCGCCGACCACTACGCCTACCAGAACACGTTCCACTTCCTCCACGAGAACTTCCGCGGGGCGGGCCAGAACTACGAGGTCTTCTACACCATCAAGATCGCCTGCACCGGCATCGGGAGCATGGCCATCTTCGGCGGCCTCATCGCGGCCGTGCGGGCGCCGCTGCGGCGGAAGGCCCGCGCGCTCTCGCTCTCGATACCCATCATCTACGTGCTGAACCTCGTGCGCAACGTCTTCATCGGCCTGAGTTTCGGCGAGATGAAGATGCAGTTCTTCGCGGGGGCCGTCTCGACGCTGTTCGCGTTCGACCTCCAGGCCGAACCCGCGAAGGTCTCCTACTACCTGGCCGACCGCATCGTCTCACAGAGCGCGTCGGTGGTCGTCCTCGTGGCCATCACGTGGCTGGTCGTCCGCGAACTCCCGGAGGTGCTCACCATCGTCGAGGACGTCCTCTTCGTCTTCACGGGCTCGGAGTACGACCTCCGGCGGGCGCTCGACCTGCCCGCCGACCCCTCCTATAGTAACAATTGAAACGAGTTACACACCGACCGCACGACAGCGTGCGGTCGTGTGTGCAGTGACGTTCAATGGCTACTATAGAGCAGGTCGTCGGGCGCGCCCGCGAGTTCGCGTAGCGCGTCGGCCTCGACGTGGTGGATGTCTCCCGGCACGACGAGCAGGTGGAGCGGGTCGCCGAACGCCATCGTCGCGAGTGCCGAGAGCCGGTCGGCTTCGACGACGGGGTCGGGGCTTCCGGCGCGGGCGACGACGACCCCCAGGCAGTCCTCGTACTCGCTCGCCAGCAGGTCCGCGGCGACGTCGGCGGTCATGTACTCCTCGCGGTCGGCCTTGATGTCCAGGAAGACCAGCGTGTGCAGGCCGCGCTCGCGGTTGTCGTCGAGGGTGTCGACGACGCTCCCCGGAATCGACCGCCCCTCGCCGTAGGGGAAGGGGAGCGTGGTGGCCTTCCCGAAGCGGTAGTTCTGGAGGCCCGTGAGCGAACTCGCGGCGGCCGACGCCGTCGTTCCGTGGACGACGCTGGTCTCGATTCCGCGCTCGTGGGCGCGCAGCCGGAGGTCGACGTGCGTCGTCGAGATCATCGTATCGCCGGCGGTGAGGAAGACGCAGTCGCCGGACTCGGCGGCCGCGAGGATGGGCTCGGGGTCCTGCTCGACGCCGGCGCGGTCGCGGACCTCGACGTCGGTGTCGTGGTAGGCTTCGAGTTCCTCGACGGTGGCGCCCGCGAGCTTGCTGGTGTAGAACTCGGCGAAGACGGCGTCGGCCCCGCGGATGGCCTCCTGCCCCTCGACGGTGACCGACCGCTCGTCGTAGAGGCCGAGGCCCACGAACGTGAGCATACCTCCTCTCGGACCCCGGCGGCCAAAAAGCCGTCCTCTCGTGTCCCAGCCGTGTTCAGAGACACGACGACCAGCCGACCAACCGCCGCCGGGCGGGACTGAACGGGGGCGTTCGAGGTACTGGTCGCTGTTCCCTCGTCCCGTCCCGTCCCGTCCCGTCAGGCTTACCGCCCGCGCTCCCGGATTCGGGGTATGGAAGTGCCCTGCGTCCGCGTCCGGCCGGAGGCGGGCGAGTCGACCCGGCAGGCGCTCGCCGACCGGGACCTGCTCGCTCCCGAGTTCGACATCACGGTCGAGGACGGCTGGCTGTACGTCCCGGTCGCAGACCCCGACGCAGTCCCCGACGCGTACGACGTGGTCTCCCACGACGCCCCTCCGCGCGAGACACAGACGATGCCCGCGGACGTCCTCGGGTTCGAGCCCACCTACGAGCGCATCGGCGACGTCGTCGTCGTCGACGAGGACGACGACGAGCGCGCCCACCGCATCGCGGACGCCATCATGGCGTCGGACCTGCCCGCGAAGACGGTCCTCAACCGCGCCTCGAAGGTCCGGGGCGAACTCCGCGTGCGCGACTGGGACGTCCTCGCGGGCGACGGCACGGAGACCGTCCACCGCGAGTACGGCTGTGAGTTCGCACTCGACCTCGCTGCGGTCTACTTCTCGCCACGGCTGGCGACCGAGCGCCACCGCGTCGCCGAACAGGTCACCGCCGGCGAGCAGGCCTTCGACATGTTCGCCGGCGTCGGGCCGTTCGTCGTCCCCTTCGCGAAGCGGGGTGCCGACGTCGTGGGCGTCGACCTCAACGAGACGGCCGTGGAGTACCTGGTGGCGAACGCCCGACGCAACGGCGTCGCGGACCGGGTGACGGCCATCCACGGCGACGTCCGGGAGGTGGCGCCCGACTACGAGGGGTGGGCCGACCGGGTGGTGATGAACCTGCCTCACAGCGCCGACGAGTTCCTGGAGACGGCCGTCTCGCTGGCGAGCGACTCCTGCACCCTCCACTACTACGACATCCAGCACGAGGACGATCCCTTCGGGCCGGGCGAGACGGCCATCCGCGAGGCCGCCACCGGCTACGAGGTGACCGTCGAGACCAGACACACGGTGCGCTCCTACGCCCCCCACGAACTGAACGTCTGCCTGGACGTGCGCCTGGAGCGGTAGTCCGATTCGCAACCCTTATGCCGATTATCGGCCTTGATTGAAGCGCAGGTGCCGGAGTAGCTCAGACTGGCAGAGCGAATCCTTCGTAAGGATTAGGTCGGGGGTTCAAATCCCTCCTCCGGCTTACGCTATTCGAGCAGCCAGCGGTACTTTTTTTCCGATAGCCGCTGTCAGTCTGGTATGGCCATGAGGGTCCCGTACACGTGAGCGCCGACCTCGGCAGCAAACTGGTCCTCGCCGGGTTGTCCCTTCTGGCGGTTCTCATGCTGCTCGTCGTCCTGGGCCCCCTCGCGCTCGTCGCCCTGCCGCTGCTCGTGATCGTCGCCGGCCTCGTGTTGATCGCCACCGGCGGCGACGACGCCGCTCCCGAGCGGGTGAGTTGCGGCGACTGCGGGGCGCCGAACGCGACCGACGCGACGGAGTGCTCCTACTGCGGCGCCGCGCTCTGAGCGGCCCGGCGACGAGAGCAGGGTGCCCGTCAGTCGTCCGCGGGCGCCTCGACGCCCAGCTCGTCCAGCAGCGTCCGGGCCGCCTCGGCCGAGCTCTCCGGCCCGCGGCCGGTCACGAGGTCGCCGTCGACCCTGACGCTGGTGTCCTCGTTCAGTTCTGCGTCCCAGTGCCCACCGGCCACTTTCACCTCGTCCTCGACCCAGTAGGGGAGCTTGCGCCCGTCGGGCATCAGGTCGCGGTCGTCGACGATGCCCTCCTCCCAGGCGTTCGGGAAGCCGGTGACCTCGCGGCCCTCCGCCAGGAGGGTGCCCTCGCCGTCGCGGGCGAACGCCAGGATGCCGACGGCGTGGCAGACGACCAGCGCCTTCCCGTCGCCCTCGATGGCGTCCCGGAGCAGCTTGCGGGCGTGGGTGTCCTGGTTGACGTCCCACTCGGTGCCGTGACCGCCGGGGAACACGACGGCGTCGAAGTCGTCGGCGTCGACGGCCGTCACCGACTCGGGGTCGTTCATCGCGGGGTGGTTCTCGTCGACGTCCCGGACCCACTCGGCCGTCTCGTCGCCGACGTTGTTCGGGTCGACCGACCGCTCGTCGACCACCGGCGGGCTCCCGGTCGGGGTCGCGACCGTGACGTCCACGCCGGCGTCCTCCAGCGTCGTCAACGGTTCGACGCACTCCTCGCCCCAGTAGCCGTGCTCGCTCACGACGAACAGCGCGGATGGCATGACAGTTCGACGCACGGCCGCCAGCGGCTAAAGCGCCCCGGTAGCGACGGGTCACCGTAACACGAGGAGCCAGGTCACCACCATCAGCACCAGCGTCATCGTCCCGACGAGCTGCCAGCTGAACGCCACCGTGTCGATGAAATCCAGCCCCCACACGACGACGTAACTGAACGCCAACGACAGTACGAGGTTCATCACGAACAGCACCCTCGGGTCGCCCTGCGAGCGCGGACTGGACATTGTCGCTTCGTGCCCGCTCCAGCAACTTATCGGCTGCGCCCGTCCGGCGTCGTTCCCGGTGGCCGTCCGACGCCGCACCGCTGCCCGTCCAGCGCGGTTCAGCCCCCGTCCGGCGCTGCTCCGGTGCCCACCAGATGCCGGTGCTGGCGGCGCTGTTTCACTCTTTTGCCCCTGGGGTCCGTTCGACTAGCCGATGAAGCTCCCCAACCGGGACGGCGTCGGCGTCGATCCCGTCCCGTTCGTCGTCGTTGCGGGCTTCCTCTTCCTGTTCGCGTACTCGTACCTCCCGCTGTGTCTCGTGGGGTACGGGCTGTCGGTCCCGGAGGCGGTGCTGGCGTCGACGACCGCCTGGGCCCCGGCGTCGCTGTTCGCGTACCACCGGCTCGTCTGGACCTACCGCCCGGAGCGACGCGAGCACGTCCCCCCGGACCTGCGGCTCCTGCGGCTGGGGTACGCCACCCTCGCCGGCGTCGCGCTGCTGGCGCTGCTGGCGCTGCCGCTGTTCGTCCGGTGACCCCCTGGCGCCGGTACGCTCTTGGGCCCCGATCCCGGACACACCGACGATGCGCACCACGGAGGTCTCCCGGGTCGTCGCCGAACCGAAGGACGTCGTCGACCGGGAGCTCGACCCGTCGACCCTCGTCGAACTGGAGGGGAGCTTCGAGGTGCTGGACGTCGAGGACCGCGCGGACGGCACCTACGTCACAGCCAGCGCGCGCGGGCTGACGATGACCGTCCGGTTCGAACAGCGCGCGGACGGCTGGCGCTACGAGCAGGACGGGACGGCCGGCCCGTTCGAGGAGATGTGGACCGAGGTGTCGACCGCAAGCGAGAACGAGGGCACCCGCGTCCGGTTCGAGTCGGCCGTCAGCCTCGGGCTCCCGGTGGCGGCCGTCTCCGACCGCGTCGCCGCCTGGAAGCGCCGGGGGGAGCTACGGCGGGCGCTGGACAACCTGGCCGACGCCGTGGCGTGACACGCCGACCGACGGCCCGGCGCCGTCCGGTGTCGCTCGGCGTCGATTCCCGGCGTTGCGGCTCGCCGTTGTGCGCGCTGCCCGCCAGAGCAGCCCACGTTTTACTAGTCCGTTCGACGTAACCCCGCGTACCAATGGGAGTCCTTGCCACGGTGAAGGAGGTGCTGCGGGCGTCGACGGAGTCCCCGAACCGGGGCGACGCCACGCAGTCCTCGGAGGGTGCGTACTGGTGTCACGACTGCAGCGAGCGCATCCTCGATCTCGACGTCGAGGGCGAGGCGCCGCCGTCGTGCCCATCCTGTGGCGACGAGATGACGTTCGAGGGCTCGGCGAGCACCACCGGCTGCGCCTGCTGAGCGGGCCGGCACCGCCACCGGTGCATCGACCAGCACCGGCTGGCGAGCGCGTCACGTTAACATGGGCACCACGCTTTTGACGGTTCCCCGACTCTGTTAGGTATGACGCTCGCGACGCGCATCCAGGCCTACCTCGGCGTCCTCGAGGACTGGCTCCACGGGCTCTACCACGGCATGATAGAGCACCCGGCCTTCGAGAAGATCGAGAACGAGGCCGAAGACGTCGAGGACGAGTTCCTGTTCGCCTGCTTCGCCGACGCGTTCGGTATCCCGAGCCCCGTGTCGTACTACACGGTGGAACTACTCCCCTACCTGGCCGAGGAGTTCGACCAGTGGGAGCGACGAATGTGGGACCGCGAGTCGCTCCTCGAACGCAAGGGCCAGCAGTACCACTTCTGATGCGAAAGTTCGTGTTCTTCGGCGGCAAGGGCGGCGTCGGCAAGACGACCGTCTCCTGCGCCTACGGGCTCAAGTGCGCACGCGCGGGCCTGGAGACGCTCGTCGTCTCGACGGACCCGGCACACAGCACCTCCGACGTGTTCGACCAGGACTTCGGCGACGAGCCGCTGCCGGTCGAGGGGGTCGACCACCTCCACGCGATGGAGATCGACCCCGACGAGGAGGTCGAGAACCACCTCCAGGAGACCAAACGGCGGATGGGCGACCAGGTCAGCCCCGCCATCGTCAACCAGATCGACCGCCAGATCGAGCTGGCCCACCAGACGCCGGGCGCCTACGAGGCGGCGCTGTTCGACCGGTTCATCGAGGTGATGCGCTCGAGCGACGAGTTCGACCGCGTCGTCTTCGACACCTCGCCGACCGGCGGGACGCTGCGGCTGCTGGCGCTGCCGGAGTTCCTCGAACAGTGGCTCGACCGGCTCATCGACAAGCGCGCGAAGAGCATCGACCTCTACGAGAAAGCCGCCATCGGCGAGAAGGAGGCCCGTCGCCGCGCCGAGAACGACTCCATCATCGAGCACCTCCGCCAGCGCAAGGAGAAGTTCGAGTTCGCCGGCGAGACCCTGCGCGAGGAGGCGGTGTTCTACCTCGTGTTGAATCCCGACGAACTGTCCATCCGCGAGACCGGCCGGGCCATCGACAGCATGAGCGGCCACGGGCTCTCGGTCTCGGGGCTGGTCATCAACAAGGTGACGCCCGCCCCCGACGACGACGAGCAGGGGAGCGGCGCCCAGTACCTCCGCGAACGGGTCGCCACCGAGCGCGAGCGCATCGAGGAGATCCGGTCGTCGTTCGACTCGCCCGTCGTCGCCACCATCGAGTCCCGTGTCAGGGAGGTCAAGGGCGACCTCCTCGACGAGGTCGCTGCCGAACTCGACGTCGACGTCGGGGTGGAAGCACCCGCCGGCTGACCGGCCGCCGCGGGCGGAGCGACCGTTGTATTCAGCCGCCGTCGACCACAACGTATTCGGCGGTATCTCCTATCACGATTCTGTTGGAACCCGGTCGTGTGCGCGCTGCTGACGTCCCAATGTGCGCGCTACGGACGTCCGAGATACCTCGATTGGCGAGTAATCGTCCACGACCAGTTCCTGAAATCGTACGTATGCTACCATCAACCTTTATTATAGTCTTCTTCCCACATGGATAGTGAGGCGAGTTAACATGGTTCAGGTAATCTGGCTGGTGCTCCTGGTGCTCGCGCTGTTCACTGTCGGGTACCTTGGCTACTCGAAGTACCTCGCACAGTTCGTCGAACTCGACGAGGACCGCGAGACGCCAGCACACAAGTACGAAGACGGGCAAGAGTACGTGCCGGCGAAGAAACCGGTGTTGCTGGGGCACCACTACTCCAGCATCGCGGGCGGGGCTCCCATCGTCGGCCCGATCACCGCGGGCGTGGTCTGGGGCTGGGTCCCCGCGTTGCTGTGGGTCGCCATCGGCAACCCACTGATGGGTAGCGTCCACGACTTCGTGTCGCTGTCGGGCAGCCTGCGTCACGAGGGCAAGTCGATCGGGTACATCCTCGGCCAGTACGTCGGCGAGCAGGGGAAGGACCTGCTGCTGTGGTTCGCCTTCCTGACCATCATCCTGGTCCTGGCAGTGTTCGCGCTCGTGGTCGGCATCGTGTTCGACGCCTACCCCAGCGCGGCCACGGCGAGCCTCATCTACATCGCGCTGGCGCTGGTGTTCGGGGTGTATCTCTACCAGTTCGACCTCCCGTTCATCCCGGGCACGGTCGCGTTCGTCGCCGCGGTGTTCGCCGGGGTCTGGCTCGGCATCCAGTTCCCCATCACGCTGGCCTCGAGCAGCGCCGACGCGGCGGTGCCGCTCGGGTTGCCGATGATCATCAACCCCAACGTGTCGCTGTGGGTGCCGATAATCATCATCTACGCGTACGTCGCCAGCGTCCTGCCGGTGTGGATGCTGCTGCAGCCACGGGACTACCTGTCGTCGTTCCTGCTGTACGCGGGCGTCGGCGGCGTCCTGCTGGCCATCATCGTGGGCACGGTGTTCGGCAACTGGCTCGGCCTCGACGCGCTGGCGGCCAGCCAGCCCCTGACGGTACAGCTGAATGCCTACGAGGGGTTCATGGGCGTCAAGGGTGCGTTCTCGCCGCTGTTCCCACTGCTGTTCGTGACCATCGCCTGTGGCACCATCAGCGGGTTCCACTCGCTGGTGTCCTCGGGCACCACGGCCAAGCAGCTAGATAGCGAGGCAGACGCGCGGCTGATCGGCTACGGCGGGATGCTCGGCGAGGGCCTGCTGGCGACGGTGTCGCTGGCGACGCTGGCGGTGTCGGCCGCCAGCCTCGACCCCGCCGGCGGCATCGGCGTCGCGCTGCCCAACTTCGCGACGGGCGGCGGCATCATCCTCACGGCGTTCGGCATCCCCGAGTCGTTCGGCGCCCCGTTCATGGCGCTGGTGCTGACCAGCTTCCTGCTGACCAGCACCGACACCGCCGTGCGGCTGGGTCGCTACATGGGTGAGGAGATCGTCGGCACCCCCGAGGCGAGCTGGGAGCCGGCGCTGCACAACCGGTACGTCAACCCCGGCGTCCAGGGCATCCTCGGATACCTGCTGGTCGCCAGCGGCTCCTGGCTGACGCTGTGGCAGCTGTTCGGCGGCGCCAACCAGCTGCTGGCCGCGCTCGCGCTGCTGACCGCGACCGTCTGGCTGGCCAACTGGGACGACACCAAACAGCTCCTGTCGACGGGCATCCCCATGTTCATCATGGTGACCATCACCACGCTGGCGTTGCTGTGGCTGGCGCTGTACTCGAACCTGTACGCCAAGTTCATCGCCGGCGACATCCTGGCGTCTGGCTCGTTTGTGTCGATCGCGTCCGCCGTCGTCCAGATCGTGCTGGCGTTCGTCCTGATCGGCATCGCGTGGACGCTGGTCAGCAAGGCCTACGGCAACATCGAGGACGCCCGCGGGGGCCTCGACCGCGAATCCTTGACTGGCGGCGGCGCGTCCCCACCACAGGACGACTGACCGCCCGCGACTCCGATTCTTCGATTTTTCGTGTCGGCCGCGTAGCCGGTGGGCCACCGGTCGACGAGCCACCAGCCGCGGGCCCCCAACCGACAGACCACCGACCGGCGGCAATGCGGTCGACCGCCGTCCCCCCACCAGCGACGGACCGCAGCGGGTGGCCGCCCGGTCAGTGCTCCAGGGCTTTCGCCAGCGTCAGCACCTGCTCGCGTTCGTCGGCGTCCGCCGGGACGACGGCGACGACGCTCACGAAGTCGGCGCCCGCCCGGACGGTCCCGACGTAGACGGTGACTCGCCCGCCGTCGGCTATCCCCCCGTAGACGGTCAGGTCGGTCTCGTTGCCCAGCACCGTCACCCGTTGCGTGGCCCCGGTCCGTTCGAGTCCGGACACGTCGTAGGCGTCCTGCGAGCGGTCGACGAGTGCGGCCGTGTCGACGGTCGCGAGCGGATTTCGGCTGACGTTGGCAGTGTCCTCCAGGAGGTAGACTGCGGGAGAGCTGGCGGCGGCGAACACGGCGGTCCCGGCGTCGGTCGTCCGGTCGTACCGTGCGACCGCGAGCGTGGCGTTGACCTCCCGGGTGGACTCGATCTGGATGTCGCCCTGGATGCTGACGGTGACGTTCGTCCGGAACCGCTGGGTCGTGGTGCCACGGTCGGCGTAGCCGGCGTCCGCGACGGTGGCGTCGGGCACGGTCGCGGCGCCGGCCGACGCCTCGATGGGGTCGTTCTCCTCGGCGCCGCCGCCGAGACAGCCGGCGGCCGCCACGAGCAGCGCCACCCCGATGGCGACGCCGCGTCGGGTCATAGCTGGAGGCGTCGGCGGACGAGGTCCAGCAGCCCCGGCGCCTGGCGCTCGATGTCCTCCCAGGTGCGGAACGCCTCCTCGACGGTCGCCTCCTGGCTGGCGACGCTGTCCTCCTCTCCGGGGGCGACCACGACCAGATTCACCTCGTAGTGGCCGTAGAAGCCGTACTTCAACAGCGTCCGGTCGCGGAATCCGTCGACGAACGACCGCACGTCGTCGCTGACGGCCGGCGCGACGACCACGAACGTGAAGTCGGTGTTGAAATGCTCCTCGTCGGCCTCGATCCAGTCGTCGGCCAGGTCGTGGCCCACCTCGACGAGCGCCTCCAGGTCGTCGACGCCCACCCCGTGGGTCCGGCGGGCGAACAGGTACTCGAAGGAGTGGTGGTTCGCGAAGTTGAGGGCCGGGTGGAGGAAGTGTTTCTTGCTCTCCATCTCCAGGCGCCCGTACAGGTCGAACTGCTCGCCGCCGGCCGTCCGGTCGCGCTCCAGGTCGTAGTTGAACGCGAGCCGTTCGGCGGCGCGCTGGAGGTACTCGTCGTCCCACTCGGGCAGGTCGGCGTCGTCGGGGCCGACCGCTCCGGCGTCGGCGCCCGCTCCGCTCGCCGGGTCGGAACCGTGGCGTTCGTCGGTGGACGTGTCGTGGCTCATGGTTCGTGTGGGTGGGTCACGGTTCGTACGGGTGGACGTCGTCCACCTGCGGGGCGGCGACGGCCAGCACGACGACCTCCCCGTTGGCCGATCCGGGGTTGTACGCCCGCTGGGGGCTGTCCGGCTCGACGACGAACACCTCGTCGGCGCCGACCGCGTACTCCCGGTCGGGCGTCTCGACGTGGAGTCTGCCGGCGAGGACGTAGAACACCTCCTCCTGGTCGTCGTGGTAGTGGTACGCGAGCGGGACGTCCTCTCCGGGGGCGACCTCGTAGCGCTTCACCGCGAGGTTCGCCAGCCCCGCGGCGTCGTCGATGGCTCGCTGGACGCTCGGCCGGTCCGGCGTCGGTTCGATAGCCGCCGGGTCCAGGTGGTGATATCCCATGTTACCACCCAGCACAGGGACGACTAAATACCCTCGGCCGGTGGGCGTGGCGGTGTTCAGATACGACCGGACCCGTCGGTGTCGCTGTCGACAGCGCGTCCTCGAACGCCCCCGTTCAGTCCCGCCCGGCGGCGGTTGTTCGGCTGGACGTCGCGTATCTGAACACTATCGTGTGCGTCGGCGAGGGAAGAGCGCTGACGGCGATCTCGACGCGGGCGTCGACGAGAGCCGGCCGGCGGCACGCGACCACCGACACACGACCACCGAACGGTTAAGTTGTCGTGGGACGTTACGGCACGACGAGGACGATGGGCGGCAAGATACGCGAAGCCTGCGGTCGGTGCAGCATGAGCAGCGTCGTCGACATGGTCGACGGCGAGGAGGGCGGCTCCGGCCCCTTCGACGGGGCCCGCATCGAGGTCTCGGAGGCCGACCTCCGGAAGGCCCTGTTCCCGACCGTCTGGCTGGGCCGCGCGAAACAGCGGCTGAACGAGTACGCCACGCAGTTCACGTACGGCGACGTCCAGTGACCGGCACCGCCGGCCCGCGCCGTTCGTGAGACCGCCAGCGGATGCGCGACCGTCCCGACCGGGCGTCGTGCTGGCGACGTTCGTCTTCTCGGCGTACTGCTCGAGTCGGTCGCGGGTGTCTCGCTCCGGGTCGAACGTGATGGGAAGAACGCGACCTGGTCGCCGTAGCCGTTGTCGAGCGCGTCGTTGTTGAGCGCGTGTGTCTGCACGTTGCGCATCGTCGAGAGCAACACCGGACAGACGGTCTTACACGGCGTCACGTCGGGATTCGAATCGGTGAGTCCGAGACAGCCTGCGATCCCCGCCCCACTGTCGCCACGCCGCGGAGATACGTTCGACGCTGCATTCCTTGCCGAAGTACGGGGGTTCGGCCCAGAGAGCCGTCTGGTACTGTGCTCGAATCCGGGGGCGTGCTGTGGCGTACGAACGGCGTCGCCCGGGGATTTGCTATAGCGAATAGCGGTGTATGGCTGTCGACCGTCGCTCGCGGGAATCGGGCGGTACACCGACCTGTGCGGGGTGAGAGCGCCGGATCACTCGATGGGGACGTGCCGGCCGCGCCGGTCACGCGGCGAGGGGCGCGAGCCGGGGGCGGGCCGCTCGGCGAGCGTGACGGTCTCGGTGCGCTCCGCGCCGTCGCGGCGGATGGTCACGGCGACGGTCTCGCCGGGGGCCACCCGGGTGAGCAGGTAACTGGTGAGTTCCTCGGTGGACCGGACGGGGTGGTCGTCGATGCCGACGATGACGTCACCGCCGACGGGTACCTCTCGGCCTCCGACGCGGGCCACGCGCTCGCAGCCGCGGAGTCCCTGGGCGTCGTCGCCGGCGTCGACCACGAGTACGCCCGACGACTCGTCGAGCCGGTTGGCCGCCGCGATGGAGGGCGAGACGTCGAGGGTCCGGACGTTGAGGTAGGCCGGCCGGAAGACCCCCTCGGCGACCAGCGCGGGGACGACGCGGTTCAGGATGGCCGGCCCGATGGCGAATCCGATGTTGTCGCCGGTCTTGGCCCGGTTGACGCCCACGACGGTCCCGTCGAGCGTGAGCAGCGGTCCGCCGCTGTTGCCGGGATTCACCGCGGCGTCGGTCTGGATGGTCTCGGGAATGGTGAACCCCGAGCCTGTCGGGCTCGTTCGGTTGGTCCCGCTGACGTAGCCGACGGTGATGGTGCCGTCGAGGCCCATCGGGTTGCCGATGGCCGCGACGCGCTCGCCGGTCTCCGGGGTGGCCGTGGCGACCGGCAGGGGCGCTGCCGTCTCGGGGAGGTCGTCGACGAAGACGACCGCCAGGTCCGTGTAGGGGTCGGTGCCGACCACCTCGCCCGTCCGCCACTCGCCGTCGTGAAAGCGCAACTCGACGTCGTCGACGTCGCCGACAACGTGCTGGTTCGTGATGACGTAGCCGGCCGCGTCGTAGACGAACCCCGACCCGGCGCCGCCACGGGGGCCGTCGCCGTGGGTGACGTACACCGAGACGACGGAGGGGATGGCGTTCCGGTACAGTTCCTTGATGGTTGGGTCTTCGGTCATCGATCGTCGCATCCGACCGACCGGAACGGGTCCGTGTCAGTCCGACACACCCTCTAGTCGCCGTCGGTACAAGACAATTTCGCGGCCGGAAGCGTGGTCTGAACGGCTGTTCACCGCAGGCGCGGGTCGAGGGGCCGCCCCACGCGCGCTCCACAGCGCGGGCAGACCACGGTGGGCTCGCCGTCGCGCTCCTCGACCGGGAAGCGCGGGCCGAACCCGAGGTATCCACAGTCCGGACACCGGCGCACGAGCGGCGGAATCACGCGCTGCGATAGGGTCCCGACGCTCTTTGGAATTCCGACCGATTCGAGGGGATATACCTCATGGCGCTATATCGAATCCGTCTAGTGGAGTTGCCACGTTTTCGGGATGTAGAGTGCTACAAATCACTAGTCTGCTGACAGATAGTA
>JBDGSA010000061.1:0-15318 GCA_042217755.1 Haloglomus sp.
GCATCATCGCCGAGACCGGCGCCGGCCAGCACGGCACCGCGACGGCGATGGCCGCCGCACACCTGGACATGCCCTGTGAGATCTACATGGGCCGGCGCGACATCAACCGTCAACGGCCCAACGTCTTCCGGATGCGCATCAACGGCGCCGAGGTGAATCCGGTCGACGTCGGCCGCGGTACGCTGAAAGAGGCGATCAACGAGACGATGCGCGACTGGGCGACCACGGTGGAGACGACCCACTACGTCATCGGCTCCATCGTCGGTCCGCACCCGTTCCCGTCGATGGTGCGGGACTTCCACCGGCCGATCAGCCGGGAGACCAAGCGCCAGGCCCGCGAGCAGTTCGGCCAGTTGCCCGATACGGTGCTCGCGTGCGCGGGCGGCGGGTCGAACACGATGGGCATCTTCTCGGAGTTCACCTCGCCCCGCGACGGCGACACCGACGACCTCGACGAAGTAGCCCTCTACGCGGTGGAGGCCGGCGGCTCTTCGCTCGCGGTCGACGAGGAGCGCGGCGTCGCGCCCAACTCGGCATCGCTCTCGGCCGGGAGCGAGGGCGTCCTCCACGGCGCCCGGACGAAGGTCCTGCAGGACAGCGACGGACAGATCATGGAGTCGCATTCGGTCTCCTCCGGCCTCGATTATGCCGGCGTCGGGCCGGAACTCGCGAACCTGGTCGACGAGGGGCGCGTCGAGGCCGTCAACGTCGACGACGACGCCGCACTGGAGGCCTTCCACCGGCTCTCGCAGGCCGAGGGCATCATCCCGGCGCTGGAGACGGCGCACGCACTCGGCTTCCTCGAGGAACACGACGACCCCACCGAACTGGGTGAATACGTCGTGGTCAACCTTTCGGGGCGCGGCGACAAGGACCTCGAGGCGGCGATGGAGGAGACGGCCCAGCGCGACCTGTCGAACGCCCCGACGATGGACGTGTTCGACGAATCGGAGGGGCTGCGATGAGTGGCGACGACCGGAGTCGGGGTGTCGGCCAGAACGACACGCCCCGAGCCGTGACCGACGGCGCCGGAGAGATCCGCATCCCCGAGGCATTCGACGGCGACCCCGCGTTCGTCCCGTACCTCGCGGCCGGCGACCCGTCCTACGAGGCCTCGCTGGAGTACGTCGAAGCCCTCGAGCGGAGCGGCGCCGACTGCATCGAACTCGGGCTCCCCTTCTCCGAGCCGATCGCGGAGGGCCCGACCATCCAGCAGGCCGTCGTCCGATCACTCGCGGGCGGCATGACCGTCGAGCGCTACTTCGAGTTCGTCTCGGACCTCGACGTGGACGTCCCGCTGGTCTGCATGACCTACTACAACCTCATCTACCAGTACGGGACCAGCGGGTCGGGAACCGCCCCGGCGAGCGGCGAGGCCGCGAACAGTGAGGGGGAGGGCCCCGAGCCGTTCGTCGAGCGAGCTGCCGCGGCGGGCATCGACGGGTTCGTCGTGCCGGACCTCCCCGTCGAGGAGGCCAGGCCGTTGCGCGAGGCCTGCGACGCCCACGGCCGCGACCTCGTGTCAATCGTCGCGCCGACGACGGGCGAAGAGCGGCTGCGCAAGCTGGTCTCGCTCTCCTCCGGGTACCTCTACGTGCAGGCCCGCCTGGGCGTGACGGGCGCCCGCACGAGCGTCTCGGACCGCACCGCCGAATCGCTCGCTCGTGTCGAGAAGACCGGGACGGACCTGCCGTGTGCGGTCGGCTTCGGCATCTCCTCGGGTGAGCAGGCTCGGGACGTCGTGGCCGCGGGCGCAGACGGCGTCATCGTCGGGAGCGCGCTGGTCGACATCGTCGCGGAGGGTCACGAGGAGGACCGACCGGTCGCGGAGACCGCCGCGAGGCTGGAGGAACTCGGTCGAGAGCTGAAGGAAGGCGCGCTGGCCGGGGCCGAAGCAGCGTCACAGGCGGACTGAGCGGGACGCTTTCGGCGGGAGTCGATCGTTCTGCGCGCTCGCATTCAGCCATTCCATCACTATCGGCGACGGGAGGATTCTCGCGCAACGCCGGCCCCGACCGGAACGCCCTTGTTTGTACCTGCCACACGCACGGGTAACATGGCTGCAGGGAAGACAGCCCGTCTGGAGCGCATCGGTACAGATGGGCGATACGTCGTGGTGCCGATGGACCACGGCATCACACTGGGAGCGGTGACAGGCCTGAAGAACATCGAACACACCATCGACGCGATCACGCGCGGCGGCGCGGACTCGGTGCTCACACAGAAGGGCATCGCCCCGCGGGTCCACCCGAACAAGAACGGGGCGGGCTACATCGTCCACCTCAACGGCTCGACCGTCGTGGGACCGGACACGAACGACAAGCGCCAGACCGGGAGCGTGAAGGACGCCATCCGCGCCGGTGCGGACGCGGTCTCGTTTCACATCAACGTCGGCTCGGACCACGAGCCCGAACAGCTCGAGGAACTCGCCCGACTCACCACCGAGGCCGACGACTACGGCCTGCCCGTGCTCGCGATGACCTACGCCCGCGGCCCGGGCGTCGACGAGCACGACGCCGAGGCGCTGGGCCACGCTGTCCGGCTCGGGGAGGAACTGGGCGCGGACGTCGTGAAGACGGCCTACTCCGGCGACGCGGAGTCGTTCGAACACGTCTGTGAGTCGACCCGCCTCCCGGTGGTCATCGCGGGCGGCGAACCCGACAGCGACCGCGAGACGCTGGCCGCGGTGCGGGGCGCGATGGACGCCGGCGCCGCTGGCGTCTCGATGGGGCGGACGATATTCCAGCACGACGACCCAGAGGCGATGACGCGCGCGGTCGGGCTGGTGGTCCACGACGACGCCGACGCCGAGGAGGCGCTCCGGGAGTCCGGGCTGGCTGTCGAAGCCTGATTTCCGAATAATCGCGTACATTTTTCTAAAAAGTAAGAGTTTCGTAGATAATAGCGCAGATACTCGACCGCGGTGCCACGGAGTCCCGAGCAGCCTGGTCCTCCCCTTCATTACGGGTCCGGCCCAACGGCGTCGCATGAGCCAGCGGAAGGAGTTCAGGGACCTCGCGCAGCCCGAGGCAGCCCACGAGGCCATCGCGTCCCTGGACCTCACTCCCGACCCCGAGACCGTTCCGCTCCGCGAAGCTCGCGGACGGGTCCTGCACGAGCGCATCGACGCCGCCATCGACGTACCGGGATTCGACCGCGCGGCGGTCGACGGCTACGCCGTCCGCGCGGCCGACACCTTCGGCGCCGACGAGGCCGACCCTGCGCGACTCAAGTTGGTGGGCGAGGTCCACGCCGGCGAAACACCCGACGTGGCCGTACCAGAGGGCGGCTGTGTCGAGATTTCGACCGGTGCAGTCCTCCCCGAGGACGCCGACGCCGTGGTGATGGTCGAACGGACCGACAGGGCGTCACAGAGCGACACGGGCGGCCAGGCGGGCGACGAGATTCTCGTCCGCACCTCGGTCGCGCCGGGCGACCGTGTGATGTTCGCGGGCGCGGACGTGGCCGCGGGCGAGCGTGCACTCGGACCGGGCACCGAACTGGGGCCGCGCGAGATCGGTCTGCTGGCAGCGCTCGGCGTCGACGAGGTGCCCGTCCGGGGCCGGCCGACCGTGGGCATCGTCTCGACCGGCGAGGAGCTCGTCCGACCGGGCGGCGACCTCGACCACGACGCCGGGCAGATCTACGACGTGAACTCCTACACCACGGCCACGGCGGTCGAAGCCGCCGGCGGCGAGGCCCGCCTGTATCCGCACGCGGGCGACGACTACGACGCGATGGAGTCAGTCCTCCGGGAGGCAGCCGCCGAGTGCGACCTCGTCCTCTCCTCCGGGTCGACGTCGGCCTCGGCGGTCGACGTCATCTACCGCGTCATCGAGGAGCGGGGTGAACTCCTGCTCCACGGCGTCGCGGTCAAGCCCGGCAAGCCGATGCTCATCGGTCGTCTCGGGGGGAGCGCGTACGTCGGCCTCCCCGGATATCCGGTCTCGGCGCTCACCATCTTCCGGACGTTCGTGGCGCCCGCCGTCCGCGAGGCCGCCGGCCTTCCCGAGGCCCAGACCGCGACCGTCGAGGGACGGATGGCCGTCGCCGAGCGGTACAGCGAGGGCCGCCTGCGCTTCATGCCCGTCGGCCTCGTGAGTGACGGCGACGGCGGGACGCTCGTCTACCCGGTCGACAAGGGCAGCGGCGCGACGACCTCACTGGTCGAGGCCGACGGCGTCGTGGCCGTCGATCCGGACGTGGAGTACCTCGACGAGGGGGAGTCGGTGACCGTCCAGTTGTTCTCACCCGACGTGCGCCCCCCGACGCTGTTCGGCGTGGGCGAGGACGACCCGCTGCTGTCTGACCTGCTCGACGCCGTTTCGGCCACGCAGCGCCCGCGCTACCTGGGCGTCGGGTCGCGCGAAGGACTCCGACGCCTCCGCGACGGTGTCCCCGACGTAGCCGTCACGAGTGCGCCCGGCGACGCCGACGTCGAGGCGACGGAACTCGGCGCGTGGACCCGCGAGTGGGGCCTGGTCGTGCCCGCCGGAAACCCCGACGGCATCGAGGGCCTGGGCGATCTCGTGGACCGGGACGTGCGCTTCGTCAACCGGACCTCGGCCTCGGGCCTGCGGACCTCGCTCGGAAACGCCGTCGCCGACCTCGCCGACGAGCGGGGCACGGACCGCCACGACCTCGTCGAGTCGATCGACGGATTCGACGCGGGAACACGGGCCCACGAGAGCCCCGCGCGGCGCGTCCTCGCCGGGAAGGCAGACGCCGGCCTCGGGCTCCGCGCGACGGCCGAACGGCTCGACGCGGGGTTCGTCCCGGTCGGCGAGGAGACGGTTCGTGTCCTCGCACACCCGGACCGCGTCGAGAAGGAGGGGGTGACGGCATTCCGCGAGGTCGTCGCCAACGCCGACGACGCGATCGAGCGGCTGGCGGGGTACGGTCGACCCTGACGGACCTCGGCTGCCGTGTCCTGGCAGACCACGGCCGCCGTGCCTCGATGGTCGGCCCCCTGTCCTCGCGGCTGCTCACGCCCCGGTCGCTGTCCGCCACGTCCTCGTCGTCAGGTCGGTCTCGCCGCTGTCGCTTCACTCACCGCTGTCGCCTCACCCGCCGCTGTCGCTTCACTCGCCACGGTCGCCGCACTCCGTGTCCTCGCCGTCGGTCGCGTCGGCCTCGAGCAGCCGTTCCGGGTGTTCGAGCAGCCCGTTCCCGCGCCGGAGGATGCCGCGAAGAGTGCGCGTCTCGCGGCCGGTCGGGTGCGCGCGGCCCAGGACGCGGCGGAAGAGCCGCCGAGCCTTCTCCTGCTTCTCCACGGGGTGGTTGACATTGCGGAGGTAGCGCGCGAACTCGTCGTGCAGGCCCTCGAGTGCGGCCTCGTCGGCCCGCTCGATGGGCTCGTCGGGCAGTTGCGTCTCTCCAACGGTCAACTCGCGGAGCTCGTAGAGGACCACCGTGGCCGCCTGTCCCAGGTTCAAAACGGGGTAGTCGTCGCTGGCGGGGATGGCACACACCTCGTCGAGGCGGCCGAGTTCCTCGTTGGTGAGGCCGATCCGCTCGCGGCCGAAGACGACGCAGGTGTCGGCCGCGACGTCACGCAGTGAGTCGGCGAGGGCCGCGGGCGTCCGGTACGGGTAGCGGACGTGTCGGCGGGCGTCCTCGCCGGTGACGGCCGTGCAGCCGACGGTGTGGAAGTGCTCGACGAGGTACTCGAACGTGACCTCGCGGGCGTTCGGGAGGACGTCCTCGCGGGCGTGGCCGGCCATCCCGTAGGCCTCGCCCTCGGGGTCGAGGGGCGGCGGGTCGACGAGCAGTAACTCGGAGAGCCCGAAGTTCTTCATTGCGCGCGCGACAGTCCCGACGTTGCCGGGCGTCTCGGCGTCCACGACGGCGACGCTGATGTCGGGGGGCACGGGCGACGGTAGGTGGTGCGCGCGCAAAAGTACCGCGTCACGAGGGCGTCGCTGGCGGTGCGGAGTGGCTCTTCCAAGGGGTCTCTCGCGGCGTTCTCGACGCGCGGATCCGTCGTCCGCTACCCCATCATCCCGGTGTCCTGGCTGACGATCAGGTCGAACATCGTGTCCGCGGGCTCGTCGTCCGGGGAGAGGTATCCGGCCGCGAAGGCCGTGTAGACCTGCCCACTCTCGAGTTCCACGTCGAACTCCGCCACGACGTCGCCGTCGTTGCCCGAAGTGTCCCCCCGGATTTCGACGCCGTAGGTGCCGGGTGAGACGGTGATGTACCCCGACTGACTGTACTCGACCCCGTCGAACAGGACCGCGTCTCCGTCGCTGGCAGTGATGTCGACGGCCGGGGCGTCCGGCGACGCGTGGACCGCCCGGAGTCGCGCCTGGTCGCCCGGATCCGAGTTGTCGTCCTCGAGAACGAGAGGCTGGAACGGCCGGTCGGCCATCTCGCCCACCTCGCCGATGGCGGCCACCGTATACGCCGCCCCGGCCTCGACTGGAACGGGCCCCTCGAAGACCGCCGAGTCCGAACCGGCCGGAGTGATCCGGACCTGCCGGTCGCCGGCCGGCACCTCCAGATAGCCGCTCACGGCCCCGAACGCGACGTCTTCGAGCGCGGTGCTGCCGTCGACGGCGACGTCCACATTCGGCGCGTTCGGGGACATGTGTGCCACCCGCAGGTTCGCCGTTCCCATCGAGGTTGCAGTCTCCGTCTCTGTGTCCGTGTCCGCCTCCGTTGCGGTCGGGGTCTCTGTTGCGGTCGGCGTGTCCGTCGCGGTCGGCGTGGCATCACTGCCGCCACCATCGCCGCCGCCATCTCCACCATCGCCCGCACACCCAGCCAATCCGACTGTCGCGGCGGTGCCGAGTCCGAGGATGAGCTTTCGTCGCGTCCGGTCTGGCTGTCGATCGTCCGACATGACGGCCACACCTTGGAGTGAGTCCCGTATGGCTGTTTGGCCAATTCAGGCCCAAAAGCGACCATAGATAGTACTATTTTTATTAATTTTGCAGAATTTCGAACTTATTCTCGTTTTATCCTAATTAAGTGGATAATCGTGATATATTGTTCGGATACGTCCTCGCCTCCGCGCACGTGACGATCCTGGCCCGACCGTCGTGTCGGTCTATGGCCCTGAATGTGCACGCTCTCGGGTCGCGCCTCGCCGGTCATGCGGGACGTACAGCCCCGTCGCTCACCGCCGGACGTACAGCACCACGCCACAGAGCGCCGCGAGGCCGGCGAGGGCCGCCAGCACGGCGAACAGGGCGGCGTCGGTGGCGTAGGTGAGGACGCCGCCCGCAATAGCGCCGCCCAGCGCGCCGACGCCGAACACGCCGAGGTAGGTGTAGCCGTACGAGAGCCCGCGCGCGCCGGCGGGCGTATACTCCGCGACCGTCGCCTGGTAGAACGGCTGGACGACGAACAGGAAGAAGCCGACGAGCGCGCCCATCGCGGCCAGCGGGACGACCCCCAGCGTCGCGACCGGGAGGAAGAGAACGGCGAGGACGGCGAGTGCCCCGTAGCCGCCGAGCAGTCCGAGTTCGACCGGGAGGCGGTCGGTGAGTCGACCACCGACGTACTGGCCGGCGATGCCGACCGTGAGCAGCCCGGCGTAGAAGTACCGCTCCGGCTCGAGGTCCCGGCCCGCGAACTCGACGGGCGCGAGCGACGGGAACTGCCCGAGGATCTCGGGGAGGAACGTCAGGAGGCCGCGGTAGTAGAGCCCGGACAGCATCACGGCAGCGAAGACGAGGACGAACGAGCCGCCGAAGAGGAGCCGCGAGTCCGCGATGAACTCCGAGAGCGAGGAGACAGAACCGGAGGCACGCGCGTCGCCGTTGGTCTCCCCGGCGTCGTCCCCCGCCGTCTCGTCAGCGGCGTCGCCGCCGTCGGTCGCGGCGTCGGCCTCGACCGCGGCCGTCTCGTCGACGTCGATGCGCGCGGCGGCGGCGGCGCCGACGAGTGCCGGAAGCGCGAGCAGCCCGACCACCACGCGCCAGTCGCCCAGCCCGAACAGCAGCAGCGCGGTGGCGAGCGGACCGAGCGCGATGCCGAGGTTGCCGGCCATCCCGTGGTAGGCGAAGGCAGAACCACGCTCCTCGACGCCCTTCGAGATGAGCGCCAGCCCCGAGGGGTGGTAGACGGAGGCAGCGACGCCCCAGACGAGTAGTGCAAGCGCGACGGCGACCAGCGACGGCGCGACCGCCAGCAGGAGAAACGAGGTGCCCATCCCGACCAGACAGGCGAGGATGAGCCGACGCGAGCCGTAGGCGTCCGCGAGCACGCCGCCCGGGAGCGCCCCGATCCCGAAGGGCGCGTACCCGAGCGTCAGCACGATTCCCATCACGAACCCCGTGGCGGCGTACGTTCCCGTCGGGAGCGTCACCGACGGGAATGCGCGCTGCCAGACTGGGAGCAACAGCGGGAGCGACAGCTCGTAGGTGTGGACCATCGAGTGGGCAACCATCACCAGCCCTGTGATGGCCCGGTCGTTCCGGTTCACATCAGCCCCTCCAGCGCCGTGGATTTGAACACGTCGCTTCAGCCAACCGCGCGGCGGGGCCGCCGACGTCCCCAGCGGCTGACCGGTTGGGCCGCCCCACATCCGCGGGCTCACGCCGACGAACCAGCCGCCATCGACGTCTGAAGCCAAACGTGTGTCGCCGGGGAGCGACGCGGCGTTCGGTTCACCGGCCTCAGGTCCGCGAATATAGAACCCGTCTATTGATAAGTTATAGAAATAATTTTTGTAGTTTTTTTAATTCATATACATCGCCACCCCAATACTTATCAGATTAATATAAGAAACACTTATATCGATACGTGCCGAAGTACATGATAGATATGGCAGAATACTACGACTTCGTTCTCGGCGCAATCCCGATCGCGGCAGCCAGCGTCGCCACCGTCCTGTTCTTCGGTGGCATCACCGCTTCGATCGCCATCTCCCTGGGATGTATGGTCGCCGCCGGCCTTGTGGGCCACGCGATGTTCGTCCGGACCCCCACCAGCGAACCAGGCACCGCAAGTTCCCCGTCTCAGTCTGCCTTCGAGGTCGCCGACTGACGCCGCGGGCCGCTCTCGTTCTTCTATCACTCACTTTCTAGATCCTCAATATATTCTATAGTATCATTATTTGTTTCATAAATTCAATTTTTAAACTTTATACGAGATATTTTTGGAATATTGTCTGCCTTGACTACGGGATAGACTACGGCCATCGGAAGTTCGGAGACGACCAGGTCGCTCGTTCCGGGTCGGGCCGCAAACGCCAAACGGTGGCCGCGCGAACCAGCGGCCATGACCGACACGGAGGTGCTGTTCCTGCGGAGCGACGAGCTGTCCGGGCTGGCGACGCCGGCCGAGTACGTCGACGCCGTCCGGAAGGGGTACCGGGAGGCGGGCGACGGCGGGGTCGCCGAACCGCGGACCAAGCTCGTGAACCGGTCCCCGCCGGGAATGTTGACGGGCTACATGGCCATCCTCCCGGAGATGGGGGCGATGGGCGGCTACCAGTACGCGGCGGGGTTCGGCGACCGGGACGCACACTTCTTCCTTCCGCTGTTCGACGCCGAGAGCGGGCGGCCGCTGGCTCTGCTCGACGGGGCCTCGCTCAACCCGTTCAAGACCGGCGCCGCCAGCGGCGTCGCCATCGACGAACTCGCCCGCCCGGACGCGATGGACCTCGCGCTGTTTGGCTCCGGCGCGCAGGCGCGCGGCCAACTGCGGGCGGCCGCGGCGGTTCGAGACCTCGAGACGGTCGAGGTGTACTCCCCGACGAAGCAGCATCGCGAGAACTTCGCGGGCGAGATGAACGAGGCGCTCGACGCCTCGGTCGCGGCCGTCGCGTCGCCCGACGCCGCCGTCGAGGGGGCCGACATCGTCATCACAGCGACAGACGCCACCGAACCCGTCTTCGACGGCGAGATGCTAGAGGAGGGCACTCACGTGACCGTGATGGGCCAGTACGACCGCGACAGACGCGAGGTCGACGCGACGGCCGTGAAGCGAGCGACGTACGTGCCCGACCTCCGCGACCGCGCCCACCAGGACGCCGGTGCGTTCCTGCAGGCCGTCGAGGAAGGCGCCATCGACGAGGACCACATCCACGCGGAACTCGGCGCGGTCGTCGCCGGCCACGCCGAGGGCCGGACCGACCGACAGGAGGTCACGCTGTTTGACTCCGGCGGGACCGGCATCGAGACCGTCGCCGCGGCGCACATGCTCTACGAGAAAGCGCGAGACGAGGGACTGGGGGAGCTCATCGAGTTCGCCCCGGCGAGCGAGGCACTCACCGGCCAGTGACGTCTGGGTGCGTCGAAAGGGTCCCGCGAGGGACCGAAAAGCGACCGAGAACGGCCGGGACCGGGATGGCACGCGGGCGGTCCCGACGCGGGCTACCAAGCTGGCTCGGCAGCCCCGGGGGAGCGCTCAGTCTGCCTCGGCGGCCCCATCTGCGCCGCGGCTGTGGCGGGAAGTGGTAACCTCCGAGTCGCGAGCGTCAGCGCCGCCGGTCGGCGGCCGGAACGGCCAGCCGGGACCGTCGACGAGCCCCGTCACCGCCAAGACGGCGGCGTAGAGGGAGACGATCAGCGTCAGCGGGAGCAGTGTCGCCAGCGCGACTGCGCCGAGGAGAGCGGGCGCGACGAGCGCCATCTGGCCCAGCCAGCCAGCGATGAGCAGAGCGGTGCCGCCCAGCAGGAGGCGGCGCGTTCGTTCGGGTTCCATTGGGACCACCGGGGAGCGTTCCCCGTATCCATCTGTACGGCCCGGGGATGCAAAAGTGTAATCTGAAAAACATTTCTGTAGTCGGAATTACTGAAATCCAGTTCAGTAACTGGTCGAGGAGAGAGCGATCGTCGCCGAGCGGCAATCGGGAGCGGCTGGCACGAATCAGAGATAGGGCGAATCAGAGATAAGATGACAGCCCGAGCGCCTGCACGAGCGGGATGCCGGCGGCGACCGCGCCGACGAGGTAGCCGCCGATAGCGCCGCCGTTGAGCAGCGGGAGCCCCGCGTGCGCGCGCCCCTGCATCACGAAGTACATCAGCGCGAGCAGGCCGAGGTTCGTTCCGACCATCGCGGTCAGCGCGGGGAGCGTGAGCGCGATGCCGGGAACGAGCGATCCGGAGACGGGCGCGAAGAAGCCGGCCGAGGCGACGAGAATCGACGGCATCACCGCGTCACCGAGGCCGATGAAGAACGCGTCCCGGTCGTCGTCCTGGTCGTCGCTCCGTGCGTCTGCGGCGTCGCTCCGTGCGTCTGCGGCGTCGGCAGCCCCGTCGTCGGTCTCGGCCTCGTCCGCGGCGGTCCTGTGGCTCTCGCCTCCGTCGCCGACCGCCGAGTCCTCGGAACCGGCGTCGCTCCCGCCGCCGCTCGCGTCCGGCGAGACCTCGAGAAACGAATACGACAGTGTCAGCGGCACCACGAGCACGACCGGCACCTTCAGATCCATCACGCCCTCAGCGAGGGTGAGCATGTGCTCGGTGCCGTAGACGCTCACGGCGTCGTACACGGCGAGAATGACCAGCAGGACGAGCGCCGGGAGCACGCCGAAGTTGATGCCGAACAGGCCGGCCGCCCCCGCGCCCATCACGACGCCGGCCGCGTCGATGACGTACCACTCCGGGTAGAACCAGAGCGCGGCCGTGACGAGGGCCGCGAGCGCGAGCGCGGGAGCGAACGCCGCCGGACCCGCGACGGGAAGCGCCGGGACGAGCACCGCGAAGACGTAAAAGGAGAGGTAGCCCGACGAAACCACCAGGACGAACCGGACGATGCGGTCGCCGCCGTACCGGAACGCAGCGAGCATCCCGACAGTCGCGACGAGGATCGCGCCGACGTAGAGCAGGCTGTTGGTCGGGTCCGACGGATTCTGCACGTCTTGGAACCCCGCGGATTTGAACGGCTCCACAAGCGCGAGCGCGCCAACCTGCACGAGCACGAAGATGCCCACGATGGCGGCAACCGCGGCGTACCGCCGGTCGACGTTCATGCGACGGTCTGAGTGGGGCACCCGTTTGGGCGTTGCGCTCCGGGTGTCGACGGGGGGCCGGCGACCGACGCCCCGGAGAGTTATGCGCCCCGCCCTACAACGACGTGCCATGAGCACGGACGCTGACGCGGGCGACGCGACCGCCGCGACCGACGGAGAGCCGACCATCACCCTCTACCGGCTGGAGGGCTGTCCGTTCTGTGAGTTCGTCGTCGACCGGCTGGACGAACTGGACCTCGAGTACGACAGCGTCTGGGTGGAGGGCCTCCACTCGCGGCGCAACGAGGTACAGCGCGTCTCCGGCCAGCGACAGGTCCCGGTGGTCGTCGACGAGGCCACCGGCGTGACGATGAGCCAGTCCGCCCGCATCATCGAGTACCTCGACGGGACCTACGCGGACGAGTCAGTCGACGTGGACCCGAACCCGGAGACGGAGGCCTCCTGAGCGGTCGCACGGCGGGCGACATCGGCGCGAAACGACAGGTGAACGGCACGACAGTCGCCGGCAGTTGTGGGCAATTCCGTCGGTTGCCGGCAGCCGCCGCTAATCTCGCCGGTCGGTCACTCGCTTCAGTCGCCGGCAGCCGCCGCTAATCCCGCCAGTCGGTCAGTTGTCGTCGGCCTGTGCCTCCTCGATCTCCTCGTCGGAAATCTCGTGTGGGTCGAGTCCCGGATCCGCGACGCTCGGCGCCCCGAGCGCGAGGACCCTCCCGGACTCGCTCACACACCGGTGGCCGTGACCGATCATCTGACCGGCCGCCCAGAACGTCCCCGGGCCGACCTCGTGGTACTCCTCCTCACCGGAGCGACCGAGTTTGAGCGAGAACTCCCCCTCGAGGACGTAGAACAGCTCCTCCTGCCGGGCGTGGGCGTGGTAGCCGATCTGCTCGCCCTCCTCGAAGTGCCAGATCTTGCACGCCATCTCGTCCAGTCCGAGCGCCGCGTCGATGTCCTGAACGTCCAGGTCCGGCGGAACCTCCTCGACCTGCGAGAGGTCGGTCACCTCGACTTCGTCCGTCTCGACGACGTTGTACTCCATATGGGCGATACCACACCGGGTCACGACAAAACGATTTGGGCGTGCCGAGAGCGCGCCGTCATGTTCTTCTGAGTTCTATCTCGGCGAACGGCCCGAATTATTCACTAATTTATAAATTCACCACTTTATGTTTAAAATTGTGTTATTATATTTTTAATTGGTAATTTATGTTGGATTATGGGCGATTGTCCTCTATCCACCTTCCCGCACGGCGTCACGAATCGCGGGCAGCACGTCGGTGACATCCGCGCGGAAGTCGTACTCGGCACGGTCCGAGAGGTCCGTCCGGTCGAGGTTGACGATGCAGAGCGTCGCGCCCTTGTCGGCGGCGGTGCGGGGGAAGGAGGCCGCGGGTTCGACAGTGAGCGAGGAGCCGACGACGAGAAACAGGTCGGCGCCTTCGGACAGCGACTGCGCGCGGAACAGCGGATACTCGGGCAGTTGCTCGCCGAAGAGGACCACGTCCGGTTTCAGGAGCCCCTCGCAGTCGGGACAGCGCGGCGGCACCGCACCGGAGCGGACGCGCTCGAAGACGCCGTCCGCCTCGTACTTGCGGTCGCAGTCGTAACAGGCGACCCGCTGGCCGTTGCCGTGGACCTCGATGACCTCCTCGGTGCCCGCCTCCTGGTGGAGCCCGTCGACGTTCTGGGTGATGACGGCATCGACGTGACCTGCCCGCTCGAGGTCGGCCAGTGCCTCGTGGGCAGGGTTCGGCGCCACGCCGTCGAACATGTCCTCGACCATCTCGGCGCGCTCGGTCCAGAATCCCTCGGGGTCGGCCTCGAACCGCGAGATGTGGAAGTCCATCGGGTCGTACTCGTTCCAGAGGCCGTCCTCGCTGCGGAAGTCGGGGATGCCGGAGGCAGTCGAGACCCCCGCACCGGTCATCGCGACCACCGACTCCGCGTCGCGGATGGCGTCGGCAGCGAACCGTATCTCCTCGTGGACCTCGGTCATGTGCCGTGGGAGGTGTTGGCACCACTAAAGCGACTCGGCGGCCGGACGCGGGGCGTGTCGGCCGCCGGCGTCACTCGAGCGGACGGTCGAGCCTCAGTCGCCGCGGCTCGAAGCCGCGCCGGTCGTAGAACCCGCGTGCACGGTCGTTATCGACGTTGACGCTCAGGGAGACGCGCTCGCACCCGCGTTCTCGCCCCCATGCGACCGCGCGGTCGAGCAACCGGTCCGCGAGCCCCGTCCCCCGGCGCGGTTCACGGACGTACACCTCGGGGACGTGCAGTTCGTCGCCGCGAGCGAACACGGGCGGGGACGACCGCTGTTCGACCGTGACGTACCCGACTGGCGCCGAGTCCGTCTCCGCGAGGAAGACCTGGTAGTCACCATCTCCCAGCCGGTCCCGTCGGTACTTGGTCTGCATGCCGCGCAGGTCGCCATCCGCGAGTTCGTTGTAGTCGTCGAGTGCGGCCATCTCACGAGAGAAATCGAGCCACAGGCCGACGAGCGCCTCGATGTCCGTCTCGTCGATGGGCCTGATCCTGGGGGATTCGCTCACGAGAACGGGACGCGGCGCGGCTGGTAAGTGTCTTGGCCGGGAGCGTGACCCAGGGCCGTCCACCGGCGACCGGGCAGGCGCCCGACGCGTATCGCCTCAGACGCTCGGGTTGCCGAAGGTCGGGAGGTTCGCCAGTTCGCCCTCGTCGAACTCCATGTCGAACGCCTCGCGGGCGATAACGCGCTGGTGGACCTCGTCAGCGCCGTCGACGATGCGGAACGCGCGAACCGCCTCGTAGAAGTCCGCGAGCGGGAGCTTCCGGGAGATGCCCGCGCCGCCGCAGCACTGCACCGCGAGGTCGATGGCGTCCTGGGCGGTGTTGGCAGCGTACACCTTCGCCATGCCGACCTCGACGCGGGCCTGGTTGCCGCGGGCGATCTCCTCGGCGGCGTGGCGGACCATCGTCCGGGTGGCGTGGAGGCGCGTCTCCATGTCGGCGACCTCGTAGCGCTGGTTCTGCTTCTCGGAGAGTTTCGAACCGAACGCGTCGCGCTCGGACATGTACGTCTTCGCGATGTCGAGCGCGCGCTCGGCCATCCCGGAGAAGCGCATGCAGTGGGTGAGTCGGGCCGGGCCGAGCCGCTCCTGGGCGTGGACAAAGCCCATGTCCAGTTCGCCGAGCAGGTTCGCTTCGGGGACGCGGACGCCGTCGTAACGGATCTCCGCGTGGCTCTCGGGCAGGAGCGTCTGGCCCAGATGCGGCGTCGGCTCGACGATCTCGACGCCGTCGGCGTCGGTCGGAACGAGGAACAGCGAGCAGCCCTGGTACGGGTGCTTCTCTTCGTTCGTCCGGGCCATCACGATGAGGACGTCGGACTCGTCGCCCTGCGTGGTCCACCACTTGTG
>JBDGSA010000010.1:0-14599 GCA_042217755.1 Haloglomus sp.
CGCTTCGCTGCGCGCGTCCTCCCTGGTTCAGGAATCTCTCCGGTGTCGGTTGCGGTCGCTCACGTTCGTTCGCAACACGCAACACGAGCCCGGAGGGATTCGAACCCCCGACAACCAGGTCCGGAACCTGGCACTCTGTCCGCTGAGCTACGGGCCCACACCAGCCGGTAGCGGGGTATCGGGTTTAACCGTTGTCACTCCCGGCAGCGCCGCCCCCGCCGGACGACGACTCGGGCGTCGGTCCGCCGGTCCGGCTCCGCTCTGGTTCCGGCAGGTCGGCCTCTGTCGGTTCCGTGGCGCCCGTCGCGTGCTCGTCTCGGTCGACGACAGCCTCCTTCCACGTCCCGCGAGTGAACCAGAGACCCGCCGCGAGCGCACCGAGGATGTGACCGGTCGCCATCCCGATCCAGATACCGCGGGCCCCCATCCCCGCGAGGAACGCGAACCCGTACACCATCGGCACCCGGCCGACCCAGAGTGCGAGCAGCGAGAAGCCAAGCGCCGTACGAGTGTTGCCGGCACCGCGGTAGGCGCCGAGCAGCACCTGGAAGACGCCGATGAAGGCGAACTCGACCGCGCGGATGCGGAGGTACTCTGTGGCGAGGTCGATGGTCGCGGCAGCCGTCTCCGTCCCCGTGGTCATGAAGACGCTCACGACCGGCCGGGCCGCGAGGAGCGCCACGACGCCCACGCCGAGCATGACGGCAGCCGCGGCACCCGCAGCGAGACCGACGGCACGTTCCGCGCGGTCGGGCTTGCCGGCGCCGAGGTTCTGTCCGACCATCGTGTTCGTCGCGCGGCCGAGCCCCATCGCCGGGAGGAAGACCAGCGAGATGAGGCGGTTCCCGAGGCCGTACGCGGCGACGACCGGCGGGCCGAAGGCCGCAACCATCCCCGTCAGCGCGACCATCGCGAGCGCGGTGGTCGACTGCTCCAGCGCCGCGGGCGTCCCGATAGAGACGATCTCGCGGACGCGCTCGTACTGGAGTCGGAGGTGCCGGAGCGCCACGTCCGGGCCGCGAGTGGACCCGAAGAGGAGAGACAGGCCGATGACCGTCGCGAGCCCGCGCGAGATGACCGTCGCGTACGCCGCGCCCGCGACCTCCAGGCGGGGCGCGCCGAACCAGCCGAAGATGAGGACGGGGTCGAGGGCGACGTTCAGCGCGACCGAGAGCGCCATCACCAGCATCGGCGTCCGGGTGTCACCGTAGCCACGCATCAGCGCCGAGAACAGGAAGAAGCCGAACAGGAACGGGGTCCCGAGGAAGAACACGCGCATGTAGTCGGCAGCCAGTGGGACGACCGCGTCCGCCGTGGCGGCGTCGGCCGGCAGGAGACCGAGCAACGGAGTCACGCCCAGGTAGCCCAGCGCGCCGAGACCCGTCGCGAGCAGGGTGACGAACGCGAGCGTCTGCCCGGCCACCTCACCGGGGCCGGTGGCGTCGTCCGTCGCCGCGTCGCCCGTGGCCGCGTCACCCGTCGCCGCCTCGCCCGCCGCCGAGTCGTCTGTCGGGGACGCGTCACCGCGGCCGGTGCTCGCGCCGGTATGCTGGGCGACGAGCGTGGACCCGGCGACTGTGAACCCCCCACCGACCGAGAGGACGAGGAATACCAGCGGAAAAGCAAGGCTCAGCGCTCCGACCGCCTCCGCCGACAGCCGGCCCAGCCACAGGGTGTCGGCGATGTTGTACGCGACCTGTAGCAGCTGCGTGACGACGATGGGCCACGCCAGGCCGAACAGGGGCCGTGCCAGGCTCCCCTCGGTGATGGTGTCCTCGGAGGGCTGCACCTGCGAGAGCAGGGGTGGGCTCCGTATGTGTCTTCCCTCATCGGGTGAACGCGGCGTAGAACTCGATTCGGCTCGAGGTCGTGTAGAGTTCCTATATTATTCTCCATATAAATAATAAGATTGGATAATAAATGAGATATTTTGGAATTTTCGAAATATAACCGGGACTCGGAAATCACATACCGCCGTCCGTCCGCGAGAGTGAGCGTTAACACGCCGGGCGTTCCAGTCCGTCCATGACCGACACCGACGACCGCCCGCTGCAGATCGGGAGCGGCGTCGACGCCGACGCGCCTCCGACGGCGTTCGTCCCCGCGCACGTCACGGGCTTCTTCACGGCCGAACCCGACGACGACGACCCGACGCGAGCGGGGTCGACGGGCGCCGGCCTCGCGCTCTCGGACGGCGTCACCGTCCGGGTCGAATCGGCGACGCCCGGGACCTACGAGGTCGTGCTCGACGGTGAGCCACTGGACATCACCGCACCGAAGCGCGTCCTCCGGGCGCTCCGGGTCGACGGCGCGCGAGTGCTGGCCCACTCGGACGTGCCGCTCGCGTCCGGGTTCGGCGTGAGCGGCGCGCTCGCGCTCGGGACCGCGCTCTGTGCCAACGCCGTCTTCGACCGCGAACTCTCGGAGAACGAACTCGTCACGATCGCCCACGGGGCCGAGGTGCAGGCCGGGACGGGTCTCGGCGACGTGGTGGCGCAGGCGCGGGGCGGCGTCCCCGTCCGGCTCGAACCGGGCGCGCCCGGCCACGGTGCGATGGACGGCGTCCCCGCACGCTCGCGCGTCGAGTACGTCACGCTCGGTGAACTCTCGACCGAAGCGGTGCTGTCGGGCGACACGGCGGAACTGACTCGCGCGGGCGAGCGCGCACTCTCCGCGCTCGTCCAGGAGCCGACGCTCGATCGATTCCTCCGCGCGTCGCGCCGGTTCGCCCGCGAGGCAGAGCTGCTCACCGACCGCGTCCGGGACGTCATCATCGACGTGAACGAGGCCGACGGGTCCGGGTCGATGGCGATGCTCGGCGAGACCGTCTTCGCGCTCGGGACCGGGCTCTCGGACGCCGGCCACGACCCCAGCGTCTGCCGCGTCCACCCGACGGGCGCCCACCTGACGCTCGACGGCTGGTGACCGGCGAGTCGTCCAGTGACCGGCGAGTCGTCACGACGAACGGCGACACGCTGAAGCGACGGGACGCCGTCGGTTCGAGCGTGTCGGACGACGCAGCGAACGACCCGACGCGCATCCGGGCGCTGGCCATCACCACCGAGGACCTGCTGGCGGCGCTGGAGGCGAACGCCCGCCGCGACGTGGCGGCCGTGCTCCGGGTGACGCCGCCGTTCAGCGGCCGGATGCGGGCCCGCCTCCACCTCGCCGGCTCGGAGGGCGGCTACGAGAGCGTCCCGCGGCCGATTCACGTCCACCCGGAGCAACTGCTCGACGACGATGCCCCCGCGTTCCCGAGCGTCGACGCCACCGAGGACGCGCTCCGGGCGGACCCCGACATCGAGTACACGCCCGAGCGCCACCGCGAGCGCCACGAACGGCGCGTCGAGACGTGGCGGACGGCTGTCCGCGACCACGTCCGCGAGGAAGCGACCATCGAGACGCCGGCCGGTGACGTGACGGTCGCGGTCTCGCTACTGGGTTAGCGAGCGCGGCACCGGCCTCGGTCGGCGCGGACCCTGCCGCGAAGCGACGCGGCACTGCCGCCCCCCGTGGTGGTTACGGGGCGGCTGACTGCTGGGTCACCTCTGTATAGCACAATATCAGAATGTAATTAGCGAGTCAACGTTTTTCACGGCTCGATAAAACGTCTAAAAGACGCTGCGCGCTTCGTGAAACGACGTAGTAGCTGTCTTCGCCCCGGGTGAAAGGTCCGAAACGATGCGAAGGCTCTCACGGTTATATGCTGGTGTCGCTCCATGGAATGGTCGAAGGCACGATGTCCACCAACAGTCCCTCGCTGTGGCCCCCCGCCGACGCGGTCCCTGCTCGCATCGCCCGCCACCTTCGTCGCGGTGCCGGCGTCGCCGGCGCTCACCTCCGCACCGCCGTCGAACACGTTCACCCCCTGCTCCAGGCAACCGCCTTCTGGTCGGCGGTCGTCATGCCGTTTCTCTACGTCCCGCTCCTGCTCGGCGGACTGACGGGCGGCGAATTCCCGACGTTCCTCGGGCTCCTGCTCGTCAACGGCATCGTTCTCGTCCTGGGCCACAACCACCCCGTCGGGGACCCCGACGAGGAGTAGTCGAGCCGGCAACCAGGTGTCGCCACGCGGGCCATCGCCGCCACCCTCCACGCTGTCGTCGTCACCCTCCACACAATCGCCCTCCACGCTGTCGTCGTCACCTTCCACCCCATCGCCCTCCACGCTGTCGCCGTCACCCTCCACACCATCGTCTTCACCCCGTCACCGGTGTACTCTCCCGACATCCTCCGCGCCCTCCAGCGCTCGGTCTCGGCGACGCCCACAGTTCAGTGTGATTATGTGTCTCAATTTCAGGGAAGTATTTAGTCACTCCACCCGCGAGCGTCTTGCATGCCTGGTCCCGCGTTCCGTCGCGGCGAAACCGTCGCCCTCCACCCCATCGAGGAGGAAGACATCGACTTCCTCCACGAGTACGCCAACCGGCCGGAGATCAGATGGGGATTGACGACGGCCTTCCCACAGACACGCTCGGAGGCAGAGGAACAGCACGAGGAGCACGCCGGCGACGACTCCGGCATCGGACTCCTCATCGTCCCGCGGAACGGCGAGGAGCCGGTCGGGAACGTCGTCGGCTTCGGCATCGACCCCTCGGACGGCACCGCCGAACTCGCCGCCTGGGTCGCCCCAGAGGCCCAGGGCGAGGGATACGCCACCGAGGGCACCGCCCTGCTGCTCGAGTACCTGTTCGCAGAGCGGCGACTCCATACCATCGTCGCGCGCGCCCTCGTCGGCAACGAGGCGAGCCGCGCGAGCCTGGAGAAGGTCGGCTTCCAGCTGGAGGGTATCCAGCCCGCGGAGAAGTACGTCCGCGGCGAGCACGTCGACGTGGCGCGGTACTCGCTGCTCGCCCGGGAGTGGGACGGCGTCGCGTCCGCAATCGGCCGCGGAGGTGAGGCCTGATGCCCGGCCCCGCCTTCCGCGAGGGCGACAGGGTGGCGCTCCACACGGTCGAACGCGAGGATCTCTCCCTGCTCGCCCAACTCCGGAACGACCCCGACATCCGCCGCGACCTGACCTTCGAGGGGCCCGAGACCGACGTGGAACGCGAGACCTGGTTCGAGGAGCACGTCTCCGACCGCGACGCCGAAGACGAGGGCGCCCAGTTCATGGTCGTCCCCCGCGATGGCGACGCCCGGCCGGTCGACACCGACGGCGGGACGGTCAACGTCGGCGACGGGGACGTGACGGCCGACGAGAGCAGCGAGGGAGACGACGCCGCCCCGCAGCCGGTCGGCTACGCCTCGCTGTTCGACCTCCAGCGACCCGCGGGACACGCCGAGGTCTCGGTCACCATCGCGCCCGAGTACCGGCGGCAGGGCTACGCGGCCGACGCCCTCGCGGAACTGGTGGCCTACGGCATCGAGGAACTCCGCCTGACGAAGGTCCGGGCCCGGGCGCTGGCCCCCGACGAGGCCAGTCGTGCCCTGCTGGAGCACGTGGGCTTCCAGGCCGGCGAGACCCGGCGCGAGGCCAAACGCGTGGCCGGCGAGCACGTCGACGTGGTCGGGTACTCGCTGCTCGCGGACGACTGGTTCGACCGCCCGGGTCGCGTCCGGGGCATCCCGGACAATCCGCCCGGCGCAACGGCCGCGGAACGGGGCCACCACAACCCATTCGCCACGGACACCCACGGGGGAACAGCGGCGGGAGAGCCCGGCGACGCCGGCGACCCTGGCGCGGACCACGGAGGTGGTCGGTGATGCCCGGACCCGTCTTCCGTGCGACCGAGGACGGCGAGGTGACCATCCGCCCGCGGCAGGAGGAGGACCACGAGTTCGTCCGCGACGCCACGAACCAGCCCGGGGTGCGCCGGCTGCTGCGCAACACCCACCCGAAGAACCTCCAGACCGTCGAGGACCAGTACGACGAGTACTCGGACAACGACGACGGCGCCGGATTCTGCATCTGTGCGCCCGACGAACCGGTCGGCCACATCGGTATCTGGCGCATCGACCACGTCAACGGGAGCGCCTGGATGGGCGCGTGGATCCACCCCGACTCCCACGGCGAGGGGTATGCCCCCCGCGGCACCGCGCTCGTCGTCGACTACGCGTTCGAGGAACTGGACCTCCACCGGCTGAACGCCGGCGTCTACGAGCCGAACCGCCCCTCACAGCGCGTGATGGAGAAGCTCGGCTTCACCCGCGAGGGCGTCCAGCGCGAGTCCATCTACATCGAGGGCGCCTGGTACGACACCTACAACTACGGCCTCCTCCGGGAGGAGTGGGACGGCTACGAGGGGTAGCTCGCCGACACCCGGGGCGGACGTTTAGGGGCCGGGCGGGCCGAGCCGGGCGTATGCCCGGAGCAGTGTTCCTCCGCGGTAACGGAATCGAACTCCGGCGAGTGACACCTGGGGACACCGAGTTCCTCGCGAGGAACCGTAACGACCCGCGGGTCCGCGGGTCGTTCCCCGATCCGACGCCGCCGACGCGATACGGGCTGGAGACATCGTTCGACGAGCGGTACGAGAGCGACGACCACGTGTCGTTGCTCGTCTGTCCCACGGACGAGGGCGGGGGTGACCCGGTCGGGATGGTCGCCCTGCTCCGCATCGACGACGTGAACGGCACCGCCGAACTAGGGTACTGGACCACCCCCGACGCGCAGGGGGAGGGGTACGCGACTGCCGGCGCTCGCCGCCTCCTCGCCTACGCCTTCACCGAGCGGCGGCTGGAGCGCGTCTTCGCCGACGCGCTCGCGACGAACGAGGCCAGCCGCGCCGTTCTTGAGACGCTCGGGTTCGTCGAGGAAGGACGCGAGCGTGCGGCGTTCGTGCAGGACGGCGAGCGTGTCGACCGCGTGAACTACGGATTGCTGGCGGACGAGTTCGAGAAGTGATAGAAATACCTCGTTATCTTCGAACGTACTGTTCTTGTGAGATATTTCACCGTCTCGAGTGAAATCATGCCACACCCAGCACCAGGAACAGCATCGCGACGATGACGGCGATGGCCGAGGCCGCGGTGCCGGAGATGTCGCGTTCGTGGTACAGGCCGAACCGCCAGATCGCGGCACCCCACGCCGTCGTGAGGACGCCGACGACCTGTCCGACCAGTCGCATCGCGTCCAGTTGCGCGACGGCCTGATTCCGGAGCGTCGAGGGGGCCTGGCCGCTGCTGACGGTGATGGGATCGAACGTGAGCCAGAGTGCGACGAGCGCGGCGGCCATGCCGAGCAGGGTGGGGACCATCCCCCAGGCCGCGACGGTCAGCGTCCGGCCGAACGGGCCCGCGCCGTTCGCGAGCCACGACCCGGCGTGGAGCAGTCCGGCGAGCAGGAGCAGGACGATGGGCAGGCCGATGGCGAGCTGGCCGACCACCGACCCGATGGCCTGCCAGATGAAGTGGTCGATGTTCCGCTCGACCCGTTCGGGTTCGTCGCAGCCGCTCGGGGTGAAACTTCCGGGGGTGTCGCCCCCGCAGAACGCGTCCCCCGGGTACGCGGGGTTGTCCACAGTGACGGTGCCGTCGATGTTGGTGGCGAACACCCAGCCGAGGGCGTACACGCCGACGAGGAGGACGAGGACGACGACCACGGCGACGGCGACGCCACGGCCGGGGCTGGCAGTCCGCTCACGGAAGTACCTGTCCGGGCGGAGGAGGGGCGTGCGCGGCGGGGACATTCATCCGGGGGTAGCGACGGGACAGCTGAAAAATCCGATGACGGAGACCAGGCGGCTGCGGGGAGTCAGCGGTCCTACAGCGACATGTCGCTCTCGGCCTCGGCGCCCTCGGTGGCGTCCTCGAGTCCGTCCTCCTTGACCTCGCTCGTCATGTCGTGACTGATGCCCGCATCGGTCAGGACGTCCTCGAAGTCGGCCTGGTAGCGAGCGGAGACGCTGCGGATCTCGTTCTCGGCCTCGACGACCCGGCGGTACCGCCGGACGGTGGAGGGTGAGACGTCCAGCTCCTCGGCGATTCTGCCCGTGCCATGGTCCTCGTTCAGCAACTGGCGCAGGCGCTTCAGGTCGAACGGAGCGTCGCGGTCGCGGTCGCGGACGAGGTGGACGTCCAGACGGGCCCGGACCACGTCGCGGCGGTCGACATCAAGCGCCTCGGCGATGTCGGTGTCGTCCTCGCCCTCGTAGTAGGCCCGCACCAGCCGGGCGTACTCGGCGTCCGAGAGGTCGGCATCGAAGTCGTACTTCTCGCGCATTCGCGCGACCACGGCCGCCAGTCGCTCCGCGACCTCCTCCTCGTCGCCGCCGGCCAGCGTGCCCGGTGTCTCCTCCTGTTCCTCCGTGACGGTCTCCTCGCCCGTCACCTCCTCGAAGATGTCCCGTAGCTCTTCCGTCTTCTCGTCCATGGCTTGGTCACGAAACGACCGCGCTATTTAGTTCTGTGGGGCCGTTCCCGGCTGGCAGGAACGCGTCCGGTTCCGGCCGAACCGCGGGACGACCGCCAGGGACGGATCCTGGGGCGACCCCGACGGACGGCCGATCGTGCATCGGTGCCGGCGTCGAGAGTACCCAGCCGGCGAGAGCGGATTTTACAGCGCAAACCGGTGTAGAATATAGCGCAAAAGGCGGCAACGGAGCGGGTTCGGGCCCTTGACAAGATTTAACCATACAGGCACCCGTTGCCGCCGTATGACGTGGACGCTACTCCAGGCCGGCGTCGAGTCCGGGGCGACCACCCGGCCGACGTTCTGGAAGATCTCACACACCGGCGAGGCGGTGTTCTACTACCTCGCCGCGGTGACGATCTTCGTCTTCGCCTACGGGGTGTACGACCGGTTCGCTCGCTACCAGCGCGGCACCGAGGACTGGTTCGAGCGACTGGACGACCTCCCGGAGCGCGTCGTCGAGGCCGCGAAGATCGTCGCCTCCAACGAGAAGCAGTTCAACCGCGACCTGGTCGGCGGTGTGATGCACGCGTTCATCATGTGGGGGTTCCTGACGCTGCTCATCGGGACCACCATCCTCGCCATCGATATGGACTTCTTCCGGAATCTCACGGCCCTGCTCACCGGCGAGCGCCAGTCCTTCTTCGTCGGTGACTTCTACCTCTCGTACTCGCTGGTGATGGACGCGATGGGGCTGCTGTTCGTCGTGGGCCTGGGCATCGCGCTCTGGCGGCGCTACGTCGCGCGCAACGACCGCCTCCACGGCAAGCACACGAACTGGGAAGACGGCTTCCTCGTCTGGTCGCTGTTCCTGCTCGGCGTCGGCGGCTACGTCCAGGAGGGCCTGCGCATCCTCGGCACCGCGAGCGTCGAGAACGGCGCCGTCCAGTTCATCTCGTTCGAGCAGGTCTCCTTCGTCGGCTGGTTCGTCGCCGACGTGCTGAACGCGCTCTTTCAGGGACTGGGGATGAGTCCGAGCGGCTCCATCGGCGCGGCCGCCGCGCTCTATCCGGTCGGCTGGTGGTCCCATGCCCTGCTCGCGTTCCTGTTCATCGCCGCGGTGCCGTACGCAAAGCCGTTCCACATGATCTCCTCGTTCGCGAACGTCGTCGCCCGCGACGAGAAGGCCGGCAAGCGCCTGCCCGGCGTCCCAGCCGACCTGGACGCCGACACCGGCGCCGAGTCCATCGACCAGTTCTCCTGGAAGGACATGCTCGACCAGGACGCCTGCACGAAGTGTGGCCGCTGTTCGTCGGTCTGCCCGGCGAACGCCTCCGGTCGCAACCTCGACCCGCGCGACGTCATCCTCGACCTGAAACAGTACCGCGAGCAGGTCGACGCCGGGGGCGAGGAGGCAGAGATCGTCGCGGAGAACGGCGACGTCATCGCCGCAGAGACGATGGAGTCGTGTATGGCCTGCATGGCCTGCATGGACGCCTGCCCCGTCGAGATCGAGCACCTGAAGACGTTCACTCGACTGAACCGCCAGCTCACAGACCAGGGCGACATCCAGCCCAACCTGCAGGACGTGTTCCAGAACGTGATGCAGAAGGGCAACACGTTCGGGAACAGCCAGCGCAAGCGCGCCGACTGGGCCGACGAACTGGAGTTCGACATCACCGACGCTCGTGAAGAGGAGGTCGAGTACCTCTGGTACGTCGGCGACTATCCGAGCTACGACGACCGGAACAAGAAGGTCGCCCGCTCGCTGGCGAAGCTCCTGAAGGAGTCTGGCGTCTCGTTCGGTATCCTGTTCGACGACGAGAAGTACGACGGCAACGACATCCGCCGTGTCGGCGAGGAGTTCCTCTACGTCGAACTGGCGGGCCACCACGTCGAGTCGTTCCAGGACTGTGACTTCGAGAAGATCGTCTGCACGGACCCCCACTCGTACAACACGTTCAAAAACGAGTATCCGGAGGTCGACTTCGACGAATTTGCCGACGACCCCATGATGCCCTTCGAGGTCGAGGAGTCCTGGAACCAGGACGGCGAAATCGACGTCATGCACTGGACCCAGGTCGTCGAGGAGCTCGTGAACGAGAATCGACTCGGCTTGCGCGGGACCGAACTGGACTACACGGTCACCTACCACGACCCCTGTCACCTCGGGCGGTACAACGACGAGTACGAGGCGCCCCGGGAGCTGATCCGCGCGACGGGCTGTGACCTCCACGAGATGCCGCGCAACCGCGACAACTCCTACTGCTGTGGCGGGGGCGGTGGTGGACTCTGGATGGAACTCGACGAGGAGGAGAAGCCGAGCGAGGAACGACTCCGCGAGGCGCTGGAGGACACGGAGGCGGGCCAGGCCGTCGAGAAGTTCGTCGTCGCCTGCCCGATGTGCATGACCATGTACGAGGACGGTCGCAAGACCGGGGACTTCGAGGACGAGATCGAAATCGTCGACGTCTCCGAACTCCTCATCGAGGCCGTAGAGAGCGGTCCCTCGGCGGCCGCTGCCGGAGAAGCCGGCGGTCCGGCGCCGGCTGACGACTGAAGTTCGGCCGTGTTATCGTGGCAGTTCGCGCTCAGAAACCCGTTCTCTCGCACTGAAAGAGCTGTTGTGGCATTAATACGGTGGCACCGTTAGCCGGTCTCGAGAGATCATGGCCTCGACCACCGTGCCGACCGTGCTCGTCGTCGAGGATGAGGAGCTGCTCGCGGAGCTGTACACCGACTGGCTCCGGCCGGAGTACCACGTCGAGGTGGTCCACGGTGGGGAGCCGGCGCTCGATCGACTGGCCGAGGGCGACGTCGACGTGGTGTTGCTGGACCGACATATGCCCGACGTCACTGGCGACGAGGTGCTGGTCACGTTGCGAGACTGGGGGCTCGACGCGCGCGTCGCCATGGTGACGGGCGTCTCGCCGGAGATGGATATCCTGGAGATGGGATTCGACGACTACCTCTGCAAGCCCGTCGACCGCGAGACGCTGGTGGGGACGGTCGAGCAGTTGCTCGAGCGGAACACGTACGAGTCGCTGCGAATCGAACTGAGTTCGCTCCGGGTGAAACGCAACGTCCTCCAGGTGGAGCGATCGGAGCAGCGCTTAGAGGAGGACCCCCGCTACCAGGCGCTGTGTGAGCGCATCGAGCGACTCGAGGCTCTGGCGGCCGAGCGGCGGTCCCAGGTCGGGCCCCAGTTGGCCGACGACTGATACGGTTTGGTGTAACAGTTTACCCGTGCGTCGGCCGAGGGTGCCGACGTGCCGGAAGCGACTTACGGCAAACCGTACGAGAGCTCGCAGTCGCGCGCCGGGACCCCGTCACGCAATTGCACGCCGAGGCCCTGTCACGTAGTCGTACACCGAATCCCCGTCACGTGGTCACACGCCGAGCTCTGCCGTTCGGGATTCCCCCGCGGCCGTGAGACGACATCCTCTTTCCCGCGCAGCCACGAGTAGCGTTCACGCACACCATCACCATGCCACGTCACCTAGGACAGCCGGGAACTGTATTATGCTCCTTAGTTGGGGTTAGTGTACCATTAGTCCTTGATGGGAACCCTCTTATGCGGCGTCGAGTGAGGTGTTGACATGCAGGAACGCACGACAGGGCCCGACGGCGAGGGGGCCCCGAGCGCCCTCCTCGCCGATCCGGAGGACCACCGCGCCAACTGCGGCGTCGGGGTGGTATTCGACCTCGACGGCGACGGGGGACACGACGTACTGGCCGATGGACTCGACCTCCTGGAGAACCTCGAGCACCGCGGGACGACGGGCGCAGAGGAGAATACCGGCGACGGCGCCGGCGTCCTCATCCAGATTCCGGACGCGTTCTTCCGCGACGAACTCGACGTCGACCTGCCGCCGGCCCGCGAGTACGCTGTGGGCTCGATTTTCCTCCCACAGGACGAGGAAGAGGCCGCCAGCCTCCAGACGGTCGTCGAACAGGAACTGGCCGACCAGGGCCTCGAGGCGTTCCACTGGCGGGACGTCGAGACGGACAACTCGATGCTGGGTACGACGGCCGTCGAGAGTGAACCCCGCGTCGCACAGGTCTTCGTCCGGCCAATCGACGGGCTGGGCACAGACGGGATGGATGCCGACGCGTTCGACCGCGCGCTGTACGTCGGCCGCCGGGCCCTCGAGAACCGTCTCGACGAGGAACAACCCGCCGGCTCCGAGCGCTTCTATGTCGTCTCGCTCGACCGCAAGACGGTCGTCTACAAGGGTCTCCTGAAGGCCGACCAGCTCGCGGAGTACTACCCCGAACTCACCGACGAGCGCATCGAGTCGACGTTCGCGATGGTCCACGCGCGCTTCTCGACGAACACGCTCGGCGCGTGGCACCTCGCACACCCCTACCGGAACATCATCCACAACGGCGAGTTCAACACCATCCAGGGGAACATCAACTGGATGCGAGCCCGGGAGACGGACATCCAGCACCCGGATTTCGGCGACGACATCGAGACCATCAAGCCGATCATCGACGACCCGGAGCAGTCTGACACCGCTTCCGTCGACAACGCGCTCGAACTGCTCATCGAGGGGGGGCGCGACCTACCCCACGCCCTGCGGATGCTCATCCCCGAAGCGTGGCGCAAGGAAGGCAACCACGTCTCGGCGGAGCGCCAGAAGTGGTACGATTACCACGCATCGCTCGTCGAGCCCTGGGACGGCCCGGCGCTGGTCGCGGCGACCGACGGCGACCGCATCGGCGCCGTCCTCGATCGGAACGGACTCCGGCCCTGCCGGTACGACGTCCTCTCGGACAATACGCTCGTGATGGCCTCGGAGGCGGGCGCGCTCGACCACGACCCCTCGGAAATCGAGACGCGCGACCGACTCCAGCCCGGCCAGCTGTTCCTCGCCGACCCCGAGGAGGGCCGCGTCATCCCGGACAAGGAGGTCTTCGATGACCTGCTGGACGAGAAGTACGGCGAGTGGGTCGACGAGGAGCAGGTCGCACTGGCAGACATCGCCGACCGCCAGGACCGCACGCCCCGCGGCGACGTCGACGGCCTCCGGGCCCACCAGGCGATGTACGGCTACACGTACGACGAGATGGACCACCTGCTCGAACCGATGGCGAAAGACGGGAAGGATCCCGTCGGCTCGATGGGCGACGATACGCCGCTTTCCGTGCTGTCGCAGTTCAACCGGCCGCTGTTCACCTACTTCAAGCAGCTGTTCGCCCAGGTGACGAACCCGCCGCTCGACTACATCCGCGAGGAAGTCGTCACGTCGATGGAAACGAGGCTGGGCAACCAGCGTAATATCCTCGACGAGACGCCCGAGCACGCCCGCCAGCTCGTCTGTGATTCGCCCGTGCTGACCGACGCCGAGACGGCGAGCATCAAGGACCTCGACGGCGACATCACGTCGACCGTCGTCGACATCACGTACGACCCCGAGGAGACTGCCAGTCTGGAGGCCGCCGTACGCGAACTACGGGCCGAGGCCACCGCGGCCGCCCAGGAGCACGACGTCCTCGTGCTGTCGGACCGCGACGCCAGCGACGACCGGGTCCCGATTCCCTCTCTGCTCGCGGTCGGCGGCGTCCACCACCACCTCGTCCGGAACGGCCTCCGGAACCACGTCGGACTCGTTCTCGAGTCGGGCGACCCCCGCGCCGTCCACCACTTCGCGACGCTCATCGGCTACGGTGCCGGCGCCGTCAACCCTTACCTTGCCTACCAGTCGATCTCGGACCTCGTCGCCGGTCCCGACGGCGCCGACGAGGAGAAGGCCGTCGAGGCGTACATCCACGCCGTCGAGGACGGCCTCCTCAAGACGATGGCGAAGATGGGCATCTCGACCGTCGAGTCCTACCAGGGCGCCCAGATCTTCGAGGCCGTCGGCCTGGATTCGGACTTCGTCGCGGAGTACTTCGAGGGGACGACGGCCCGGACGGAGGGTATCGGCATCGAGGACGTCGAGGCGGACCTCCTGAAGCGCCACGAGGTGGCGTGGGGTGAGGACGCCGACCTCGAGCGTCAGGGCGAGTACGAGCACCGCTCGGACGGGATCTTCCACGAGTGGAACCCCCAGAGCGTGGGCGCGCTCCAGCAGGCCGTCCGGACGGGCGACTACGAGCGCTACCAGGACTTCGCGGAGTTGATGAACGACCAGAACGAGCAGCTCCAGACCCTCCGCGGCCTGCTCGAATTCGACTCGGACCGCGATCCCGTCCCGCTGGAGGATGTCCAGCCCGTCGAGGAGATCGTCAAGCACTTCGCGACCGCGGCGATGTCGCTCGGGAGTCTCTCGCCGGAGGCCCACGAGAACAACTCCATCG
>JBDGSA010000159.1:0-14578 GCA_042217755.1 Haloglomus sp.
CGAAACAGCGCGGAAACGAGCGCCTCGCGCGCCTCAGGCCGGCGCGCCGGCAGCCGCGACGAGGTCCTTGCGAGTCGGCTCGAGGTCGGCCTCCGAGCCGCTCAGCTGGTCCTGCTTCCACTGCTCGTATTGGCTCTCGGTGACGACGCGGACCTTCCCGAGCATGTTGGAGTGACCGGCGCCACAGTACTCGGCGCAGTAGAGCTGGTAGGTCTGCTCGGACTGCCCCTGCGGGAGCGAGGTGGTCGTGACGATGGTGTTGTAGTGGCCAGGGAAGGCGTCCTGCTTCAGCCCCAGTTTCGGAACGTGGACGGCGTGGAGCCAGTCGAGAGAGGTGACGTGGAGCACGACCGGCCGGTTCTCGGGAATGACCATCGTGCCGGTCGTGGAGAAGTTCTCCCCGTCGTCGGTCACGTAGTTGAACGTCCAGTAGTACTTCTGGGCGACGACCTCGACCTGCACCGGCTCTCCCTCGCCCGGGAGCTTGCTCGCGTCGGGCATGTAGGCGCCCTTGCCGTCGTAATGGGTCACTTCCGCCTGCGCCTGGGCCTCCTGTGGGTCGTCGACGGTCGCCGCGGTGACGCCGCTGATGGCGACGTTGCCGAGCACCTGGTAGGCGGCGAAGCCGACGAACAGCAGGATGATGGCGGTCGCAACGGTCCACGTGATCTACAGCCGGCGGTTCTCCTGGGTCGCCTGGGCCTCGTCGTTGTCCTTGTACTTGTAGACGGTATAGAAGAGGATGGCCTCGACCAGCACCGTGATCGGGATGGCGACGTAGAGGAGCTTCTCGTTCAGGTTGTTGATGAGCTTGATGTTGACGGACGGCTGTGCCGCGACGGGAGCCGCACCGAGAATGGCGAGGAGCGCGACCCCGACGACGGCCCGCAGGACGGCGCGCCTGTGGTTCATATTTCGCGGTTAGGAACTGCCGTGTAAGTACTTGCCGACTCGCCCTCACGCGAAAAGCGTGGGTGCTAAGTCCCCGGCGGCTAAGATTCACGGAAGTGGTATCCGTGTCGCGCTTCGACCTCCGCGCCGCCTTCGGGACCGGGGACGAGACCCGGCTGACGGCGCTGCTCGCCGCGTCGGTCCTCGGCGTCTACCTGCTGGTGGTCGTCGGCGCGACCGCGGCGTTGGCCGAGGCCGCCCGCGCGTGTCCAACGTGGCCGGGCTGTGCGGGCGCCGACCTCTCGGACCCGTCTGTCCTCGTCGCGCTCGGGCACCGGGTCGGCGCGACGCTGGTCGGCCTCGTCGTCCTCGCGACGGCCGTCGCCACGGTGCGGTCGGACGCGGACAGGCGCGTCAGGGCCGCCGTCGTCGCGGCGCTGGTACTGTATCCCGCGCAGGTTTCGGTCGGTGCCCTCGTCGCCACGACCGGAACGGGGGTGCTGGTGTCGAACGGTCACCTGCTCGTCGGCATGACCATCTTCGGCGCGCTCGTGCTGGCGTTGGCGTGGCGCCTCGAGGCCGAGACCGGGACCGACGACACCGACGCCGTCCGCGACCCGGCCGACCTCGAACACCCCGGACCGGTCGCCGACGATGAGCGCGCGCCGGACCTCGGGCAGCCCGCACGCTCGGGGCTCGCCCGCGCCCGCCTGGTCGCCAGCGCCTACGTCCAGTTGATGAAGCCACGGCTGATGTGGCTGCTCTGCCTCGTGGCGTCGGCCGGGATGGCGCTCGCGGCGACGACGACCGCCGGCGGACTCTCCGTCCCCATCGTCGCGGCCACGCTCGGCGGCGGCGTCCTCGCCATCGGCGCCTCGGGGACGTTCAACCACGCCCTGGAGCGCGACATCGACAAGCGGATGGAGCGGACGGCCGACCGCCCGGTCGCCACCCACGAGGTACCCGTCCGGAACGCCTTCGCCTTCGGCGGTCTCCTCACCGTGGCCGCGCTCGGCGTGTTCCTGACGGTGAACCTGCTCGCGGCCGCCCTCGGCCTGGCTGCCGTCGTCTTCTACTCCGTCATCTACACGCTCGTCCTCAAGCCCAACACCGTCCAGAACACCGTCATCGGCGGCGCGGCGGGCGCCCTGCCCGCGCTCATCGGCTGGGCCGCCGTCACCGGCGATGTCGGCCTGCCCGGCCTCGCGCTCGCCGGGGTCATCTTCCTCTGGACGCCCGCGCACTTCTACAACCTCGCGCTGGCCTACCGCGACGACTACGAGCGCGGCGGCTTCCCGATGCTCCCGATCGTCCGCGGCGAGACCGTCACGCGAAAGCACATCCTCCTCTACCTGGCGGCGACGCTCCTGGCCGCGACGGTCCTCGCGGAACTGACGCCGCTGGGCTGGCTCTACGCCGCGACCACGGTCGCGCTCGGGGCAGTCTTCCTCGTCGCGGTCGTCCAGCTTCACTACGAGCGCTCCGAGTCCGCGGCCTTCCGCGCTTTCCACGCCTCGAACGCCTACCTCGGCGCCCTCCTGCTGGCCATCGTCCTCGACGCGCTCGTGGTGTGACCTATCCGTCCGTCGCGTCCCCGTGCCCGGCCCCGTCCGACCCGTCCGCGACGCGTGTCCTTGAAGCCGTTCCGCTTCCAACCCCCGGTCGATGAGCACCATCCAGGCGCGACTCGCTTCCCTCCGTCCGAGTCGCGAGGCGGCCGTCTGGTGGGCGGTCGTGCTGAACACCGAACTGTTGGTCCTGCTCGCGTACCTCCTCGCGGAGGACCCCATCGTCACCCAGCCCGTCTACTACCTCGTCCCGTTCGTGTGGATCAACGCGGCCCTGTGGGCCGTCTTCCGCGTCTCCCCGTCCCCGACTTCCTCGCGCCAGCGGCTCGCTGCGCTCGCCGTCGCCGGCGGCTACTTCCTCGTACTGGGCTACTTCGGCGGTCTGTTCGCGCCGAGTAGCGGGCCGGTGACGGGACTGCGCGTGGTGCTGTCGGACATCCCGCCGGGGTGGGCGCCGGCACTCATCTACGGCGGCGCGACGCTCCAGTTCGCGCTCCTCCCGTTCAAGCTCGTCGGCTACGCCACGCTCGCCTACCTCGTGTACGCGACGGTGGTGGACGCCGGGACCTCGGCCGTCGGCGGGGCACTGGGGCTGTTCTCCTGTGTCTCCTGTTCGTTCCCGATCATCGCGAGCGTCCTGTCGGGTGTCATCGGCAGCACCGGCGCCCTCGCCGCGGCCGCCTACAACCAGTCGTACGTCCTCTCGACGGCCGTGTTCGTGGTGACGGTCGGATTGCTGGTGTGGCGCCCGACGATGGCAGATGTCAGAAATATTCGAAATATTTGGTAAAAAGATGACACTATCGACCAGCTCTCGAAAAATTTGATATATTGTTACGATTCGGAGCGAGACTACTAAGTTGCTCGGCGCCGAACCGCAGGTGTGACTACCGTCGAGATCGAGTACTGCGTCCCCTGTGGCCACCTCGACCGCGCGTCCGACCTCCAGCAGTTGCTACTTTCGACCTTCCGCCAGCACCTCGACCGGGTCGCGCTCGTCACCGGCGACGACGGCGTCTTCGTCGTCCGGGTCGACGGCGAGCCCGTCTTCGACGTCGCCGAGGAGGACTACGACCCGGACGAGGTCGTCCGGCGCGTGCGCGAGCGGGTGCGGTGAGGTGCAGTAAGGTGCGGTGAGACCGGGCCGAGACCGCGCATCATCGAGGCCGAGACCCCGCGTCATCGAGGCCGACACCGCGCGTGGTCAGTCCTCGTCGTACTCGTAGAAGCCCCGCCCCGTCTTCTTGCCGAGGTCGCCGGCCTCCACCTTCCGCTTGAGGAGGTAGGCCGGGGTGTAGCGGTCGCCCAGTTCCTCGCGCAGCGTCTCCGTCGCGTGCAGGCAGACGTCGAGGCCGATGTGGTCGGCGAGTTCGAGCGGCCCCATCGGGACGTTCGTCCCGAGCTTCATGCCGCGGTCGATGTCCTCCTTCGTGGCGACGCCCTCGTCGTAGGCCCTGATCCCCTCGTTGATCCACGGCATCAGGATGCGGTTCGTGACGAAGCCGGGCTTGTCGTCGGCCTCCCAGGTCTCTTTCCCGATCGACTCGGCGAACGCGTGGGCGAAATCGACCACGTCGTCGTGGGTCCGCTCGCCGACGACGAGTTCGACCCCCTCCATCACGGGGACGGGATTCATGAAGTGGAGGCCGAGAACGAGCGGCGCGCGGTCGGTCGCGGCCGCGATGGTCGTCACCGACAGGGTGGAGGTGTTCGTCGCCAGCACCACGTCATCTTCGGTCACCTCATCGAGGTCGGCGAACACGTCGCGCTTCAACTCCATCTCCTCGGGCGCGGCCTCGACGACGAGGTCCGCCGCGGCGAGGTCGTCGAGGTCCGTCGTGCCGGTGATGCGCTCGCGGGCCGCGTCGGCCTCGTCGGCGGTGATGGTCTCCTTGCGCACGAGCCGCGAGAGCGAGTCGTCGATGGCGTCCATGCCACGCTCGACGAGCGCCGCTTCCACGTCGCGCATCACCACGTCGTAGCCCGCCGTGGCGCTCACCTGTGCGATTCCGTTGCCCATCGTGCCCGCGCCGACGACGCCCACCGTGTCGACGTCGTCGAGACCGCGGAACTCGGGTCGGTCCGTCATAGGGGTCGTCTCGACGCCCCGCGTCATAAGCGTGGCCGGGACGGACGCTCCAGTGGTCGCGGGTGCAGTGCAAAGCGTCGGAGAAGCGAGTGTAAAGCGCCGTAGGAGGCGGGTGCTGCATCCGCGGCGTCAGTCCTCGCCGCGGATGCGGGCGGCCACCCGCTTTGCGACGGTGCCACCGAGCCAGCTCCGGATGCTCCCCAGCAGGCCGCCGGGGACGAACAGGACGAAAGCCACGAACAGCAGCCCGATATAGAGGCTCGCGTGTCCGTTGAGGAACGTCTCGATGGCGCCCTGCACGGTCAGGCCCGCGACGTCCGTCGTGAGGACGGACTCGGGGAGTGTGTCCCTGAGGTAGGGGAGCAGGCCGCCGCCGGCGCCCTCCTTCGAGAGGAACTCCCGGACGCTCTCGTCTAGGAGACGGCCGAACAGCGGCCCGGCGAGCGTGCCGAAGCCGCCGATGATGGCCGCCAGCAGCGCATCGCCCGTGACGAGGAAGAAGAAGGCGTTGTCCGGCGAGGCCGAGCGCTGGAAGCCCGCGAACAGCCCGCCCGCGACGGCGGCGAAGAAGCCGCTGACCGCGAAGGCGCCCAGCTTGTACCGGAACGTGTCGTAGCCGATGGCGCGGGCTCGCTCCTCGTTCTCGCGGATGGCGACGAGGACGCGCCCGAACGGCGAGTGGACGAGCCGCTGCATCGCGAAGTAACAGACCAGCGCCACCAGGCCGATCATATAGAACGAGACCTCCGTGGTCCCGAGAGAGAGCGGGCCAAGCACGACCGTATCGCCCGTCAGGACGCCGATGTCGAGGTTGAGCGGCTCGACGAAGGGCACGCCGACGCTGTAGACGGGCGCCGCCGCGCCCTCGGGACCGGTGACGAACGGCCCGTCGCGCGGGTTCGAGGCGAGGTAGCCCCAGTCCCGGACGAACACGTAGACCACCTGCGAGACGCCGAGCGTGATCATCGCGAAGTAGACGCCGCTGAGCCGGAAGGAGACGACGCCGATGACCAGCGCGACAGCGGCCGCGACCAGTCCGGCGAGTACCAGCAACAGCAGGAACGGCGTCGTGTGGGGGACAAAGGGGAGTTTCCCGTTCGCCGCCATGATGACGAGATACGCGCCGGTGCCGTAGAAGACGGCGTGGCCGAACGAGAGGTAGCCGGTGTAGCCAGAGATGAAGTCGAACGACATCGCGAACAGCCCGAAGTACAGCACCGCGGTCATCGTCTCGATGTCGGGCAGGAGCATCCGCGCCTCCGCGGCCACGGGTGAGGCAAGTAGCGCGCTGTGCAACAGCGGGTAGGCGGCCAGCGCGACGATGACGGCCAGGTGCGCGACGTGCTCCTCTGCGTACTGACGCCACCAGGGCCGCTCGGGCGTGACGTCGGCGACCGCGGCTGGCTCGTTGGACACCTCCTCGGCGTCGTCCGCGTCGGAGCCTCGCGCGGTGCCCTCGACTGGTTCGCCGCCGTCGGTTCTGCCGTCGGAATCAGCGGGGGAACGAGGGTCGCTAATGACCGCCCACCTCCGCGACGCCGAACAGGCCCTGTGGTCGCACGACGAGCGTGATGACCAAGATGAGGAAGATGAACATCTCCGGGAGGCCGGTGAACTCGATGGCGTTGACGAACCACCACGTCGTGATCGCGTCGACCATCCCGACGAGGATCGCGGCGACGACCGTCCCGCGGAAGGTGCCGAGGCCACCGACGATGACGACGACGAACGCCGGGAGGAGCGTCTCCGCCGCCAGCGGGACGCTGGCGCCCCAGACGGGGTCCCACATCAGCAGCGCGCCGGCGACGCCGGCGATGCCGGTCCCGAGCGCGAAGACGGTGGTGAAGACCCGGCGCACGTCGATGCCGAGCGCCTCGGTCATCTCCGAGTCCTCGCTGCCGGCCCGGACGACGAGTCCGTAGCGTGTCCGGGTCAGGAAGGCCCAGACGGCCGCGACCGTGACGACGCCGAACAGGATCTCGAACAGCGCCAGCCCGCTCACCGTCGATGAGCCCAGGCGGATCGTCGCCGTCAGCGGCGCCGGTTTCGTCCCGAGGGCCGCCTGCCACTCGGTGATGGGCTGGATGCCGTAGAACAGGGTCACGATGCGGACGAGTTCGTCGAGCACCAGCGTGACGCCGAACGTCAGGAGGATCTGGTAGATCGGTGGTCGGTCGTACAGCGGTCGGACGAGGCCGACCTCGATGGCGCCGCCGAGTGCCGAGAGCGCGCCGAACACGACGAACACCGCGATGAAGAAGAACGCGAAGCGCTGGACGGTGCCGCTCGCGCCGGCCACGGCCAGTACCATCACCAGCCCGCCGAGGTACGCGCCGATCATCGTCAGCGAGCCGTGTGCGAAGTTCAGGACGCCCATCAGTCCGAACACGAGCGTCAGGCCGCTCGCGATCATCACGTAGATGGCCGACTTCGAGAGCCCGCTGACGAACACGCCGACGAGCGTCGACGGTCGGAGGAACTGCCCCAGCGCGTCGGCGTACGATGCCAGCGGGAGCGTCGCCAGTTCGGCTAGCAGCGCCGGCAACGCCGACAGGAGCGTCGCGAGCGTGGCGGTCATGCGCTGAGATACCTCCGGATGCGCTCGTCGTCGGTCACGCCGTGCGTGGCCTCGCCGTCCTCGACGACCTGCCCGTTGTCGAGCAGGTAGAAGCGGTCCGCGAGGTCCATCGCGAGCGGCAGGTTCTGCTCGACGAGGAGGACCGTCGCCTCCTGGGCGGCACTCTGGACGGCCTCGGCCACGTCGGCGACGATCTGCGGTGCGAGCCCCTCGCTGGGCTCGTCGATGAGTAACAGGTCGTTGTCACCGACGAGACCGCGAGCGATGGCGAGCATCTGCTGTTGCCCGCCCGAGAGCGCGCCGGCGTTGGCATCGCGGCGCTCCTCCAGCGCCGGGAACGTCTCGAACGCCAGGTCCATCGCGGCGTCCACGTCGCCGCCCTTCGGAACCGCGACGCGGATGTTCTCGGCGACCGAGAGCTGCGAGAAGATACGCCGCTCCTCGGGAATCCAGCCGACCCCGAGGGCGGCGACCTGGTTGGTCCGCCTGCCCACGAGTTCTTCGCCGCGGTAGGTGATGCTCCCGGAGCGGGGGGCGGTCAACTGGAGGACAGACCGCAGGGTCGTCGTCTTCCCGACGCCGTTGCGGCCGATGAGCGCCACGACCTCGCCGTCTGCCACCTCGAGCGAGACGCCCTCCAGGATGTGACTCTCGCCGTAGTACGTGTGGATATCGTCGACCTCGAGCAGGCTCACGCGGCCCCACCTCCAGATGCTCCCCCGGACGCGGTGTCCTCGTGTGCACCGTCTGTGGCCTCGTCCGAGTCGTCGGAGAGGTCACCGGGCTCGTAGCCCCCGAGGTACGCCTCCTGGACAGCCGGGTCGTCGCGGACGTCCTCGGGCGGGCCGTCGGCGATGACCTCGCCGCGGTTGAGGACGACGATGCGGTCGGAGACGTTCATCACGATGTCCATGTTGTGCTCGACGAGCAGGACGGCGTGGTCCTCGGCGACGTCCTCGATGAGCGCGATGATGTCGTCGACGGATTCGCTGGAGACGCCGGCGTTCGGCTCGTCCAGCAGGAGGACATCCGGGTCGCCCGCGAGCGCAACGCCGACCTCCAGTTGCCGTTTCTCGCCGTGACTCAGCGTCTCTGCCGGGACGGTCGTCTGCCCCGCCAGCCCGACGCGCTCCAGAATGGCGTGGGCTTCTTCTAGATAGGGCTCGAAGCTGTTGACGTTGCGCCAGCCCCGGAACGAGTCGCTCCCGTGGGCCTGTGCGGCCACGCGAACGTTCTCAAGGACGGTGCTCGTCGGAAAAATATTTGTGACCTGGTAGGAGCGGTGGAGCCCGCGCTTTGCCGTGGCGTGCAGCGGGTCGTCGGTGATGTCGACCCAGCCGACACTGCCCGAAGCTTCGCCACCCGGGTCGTCTCCGGATGCGCCGACCGCGAGTTCGACAGTACCGTCGGTCGGCTCCAGCGCCCCAGTCAGCAGGTCGAAGAACGTGGTCTTGCCGGCGCCGTTCGGCCCGATGAGCGAGCAGAGCTCGTCGGCCGCCAGCTGGAAGTCCACGTCGTCGACCGCCGTCAGACCGCCGAAGCGCTTCGTGAGGCCCGTCGTCCGCAGGACACTCATGTTACAGCGAGCAGCCCATCTCCGGGCTGTCCTTCGGGATGGTAGTCTCGCTGGCGGGGATGGTCGTAACCGGGGCGCTCGGCTTGATCGGCGCCGGCCAGTTCTCGTTGTCGTTGGGAACCACGTTCGCGATGGTCATGGCCGAACGGGCCTGGTTGTTGTACTCCTGGAAGGTGTAGGCGTCCTTCCCCTTGGGGGTATCCGCGACGGTCATCCCCCGGAGCGCACTCTGGATGTCCGCGCCCTTCGTGGACCCGGCGGCCTCGACGGCCTGGACGACCGCCGAGGAGGCCACGAACGTCCCCGAGGTGAACAGGTCCGGGACGATGCCGTAGGCGCTCGTGTAGCTGTCGACGAAGGCGTTGTTGATGTCGTTGTCGTACTGGTTCCAGTGGTAGCGCGTGGTGAACGGGCCGAGGTTGGCGTTGTTCAGCTTCTTCTTGGTCAGGGGTTTGCCCAGCTCCTTCTGGAGCGTCTGTCCGACGATGGCGGTCGTGATCTTCGTCGCGAATCCGCCGAACACCTTGTACGAGTAGTCGCCGTTGAGGAACGTCGTGAACAGCGCGGGGAGCGTCTGGACGGTAAAGCCCGCGACGATGCCCTCTGCGCCCTCGCTCTCGGCGTTGTCGAGCAGGCCCTGCCACTCTTTGTGCCCGCTCGGGACGAACTTCTTCCCGACGATCTCGACGCCGTTGGCCTTGAGGACGGTCTCGTAGTTGTTGACGACGGCCTTCCCGAAGGAGTAGTCCGCGCCGAACAGGTACACCTTCGAGACGTCCGTGTTGTCGGCGACGTACTTGCCGCCCGACCGGGCGTCCATCGCGGTGTTCTCGCTCGTGCGGAACACTGGCGAGCCACAGGTCTCGCTGTTGGCCGTGATGTCCGCGGAAGCCGCCGGGCCGAGCAGCGTCGTGACGTTTGCCGGCTTCGAGACGGTCGACGCCACCCGACTGGCCGACGCCGAGGACGTACAGCCAAACAGGAGGTCGACACTCTCGTTCTTCACGAGGTCCTGGGCGACCGACTGGGCGGTGTCGGGTTTCAGCTCCGTGTCGCGGATGATGAGTTCGTAGTCGACGTTGCCCACCGTCGCCGTCTTCGTTCCCGTCGAGGCCTCGGGGGTGAAGTCGGCGTCGCCCTTGTAGTTGAAGCCCTGATAGAAGCCGTACAGCGCCTGCTGGCCGTAGTACTTGAGGCTGCCGGACAGCGGCTGGAGCACACCGATAGTGACGGTGCCGCTCATGGAGCCGCCACCGTCGCCGCCATCGCCACCACCGCCGTCACCGCCGTCGCCGCCGTCTCCGCCACCACCGTCACCGCCGTCACCACCACTGCCGTCGCCGCCATCACCGCCGCCGCCGTCGCCGCCGTCGCCGGTGCATCCAGCGATGCCGCCGATGCCTGCCGTAGCCAGTCCTGCCAGCGCCTTCCGTCGTGTGAGTCGTTTCCGTTCCATGGCACTACATGATACTGCGACCGGACCGGCATCGCTTCCCGGGTTAACATGTGAACGACCCGCCCCGCGACAGCTCTCGGGTTCACACGTGAACCCCGCGATACAGGGAGGATCGGTTCGTCAGCCGCGAGTATGCAGCCGACACCGCGGACCGTGACGGCGGCCGACGGCACCGACCTTCGGCTCTGGGAACTGCCCCCCGGCGACGTCGACGCGTCCGGTGGAGCCGGCGACCCAGAGGCCGGCGCCACGGCGGTCCTCCACGTCCACGGCTCCATCACGAACTCGCGGGCGCTGTTCGCCCCGCCTGTCGAGGGCGACGACTCCTACTCCTGGCTGGCCGCGACCGCCCGGACCGGCCGGACCGCGCTGGCGCTCGACATCCGGGGCTACGGCGACAGCGATCGCCTGCCCGAACTGGACGAGCCACCCGGAGCCAACGACCCGCCCGTGCGTGCGCCGACCGCCGCGCGGGACATCGCGGCGGCCGTCGCGGACGCCCGCGACCGGTTCGAGACGGTCCACCTCCTCGGCGTCTCCTGGGGGACGATGACCTGTGGGCACTATCTCGCCCACCACGCCGACGGCGCGGCCGTCGACTCGCTCACGCAGGTCGCGCCCGTTCACCGGCCGCCCTGGACCTTCGAGGAGGTGACGTCTGCACTCGGCGTCGACGCCGGACTCGACGCCTACTACTACCAGTACTACGACGAGGTGGCGGAACGCCAGGGCGGCGACGACGCGCTGTTCCAGGCGGTCTGGCAGGCGCAGGTCGAGTCGAACCAGGGCGTCGACGAGGAGACCTACGTCGCGCAGTCGGGAGCGCTCGCGGACACGGCGATGGCCTGCGAGGGCGAGACCGTCTACGACGCCGGCGCCGTCGAGGTGCCCGCGCTGGTCGTCAGGGGGACCGACGACGGCATCTCGGTCCGGGAGGACGCACTCGGCCTGTACGACGAGCTTGGAGCGACCGCAGAGCGCAAGGAGTACGCCGAACTCGCCAGCGCAGACCACTACGCGATGCACGGCCCTCGGCGGCAGGCACTGTACGCCCTCGTCAACGCCCACTACGACCGCGTCGAGGAAACGCTCGACTGAGCGACCGATCGCATCCAGCTGATTTCTGAATTTACCGGAATATCCACATCAAAATAAATATATATCCAATATTTATAGATAATTTTGCGATTAAATCGAATATATCGCCTATTCGTCGAGTTCGTCCAGCGCCTCCACCATCCGACCAACGGCTTTCTCCTGGCCGCGGCGGAGGCGCTTCGAGACGGCCGGCTTCGAGACGCCGAACTCCTCGGCGAGGTCGCCGAGCGTGGCGCCGCGGGGCGACCGGAAGTAGCCCCGCTCGACGGCGGCTTCGAGGGTCTCGCGCTCGGTCTCGGTCAGGTCCTGACAGCCCTGGATGAGGATCATCGCCGCGCCGACGCTCTCGACGAACCCCGTCGAGTCTGCCTCGTTCACGAAGTCGCGCGCGACGACCTCGAACTCGTTTTCCTTCTCGAGTCCGGACAGCGCCCCCTCGGCCGTGGATTCGCGGTCGAAGCCGACGTGCCAGAGTTCGCTCCCGGCCTCGATGTGGAACGGCCCCGTGATGTAGCCGTCGTGGTCCTGGATGGTCCCCATCGCTGCCGTCTCGTCGATGACCGTCCGGATGTGAGCCACGTCGTCTTGCTTCGAGATGAGGCCGCACTCGCGCATCCCCTCGTGGCGCTGGAGGACGTCCAGTCCGGCTTCGACCGCGCCGCGGTCGTCACCCTCCACCAGCATGCGAGTCTCGAGTTCCTCCCCCTCGCTGTCGAACTCCCAGTGGACCGCCGAGAACGAGACCGGCTGCGCCTCCGTCGCGGCGATGAACGGGCAGTCGTACTGCTCCATATCGAGGGTGAGGTCTATCATTATTTTTCTCGGTTCGTGACAGAGATGTGGGACCGAAGGTGAAAACGATTGCCCTCGGTAGTGCCACGAACGGCATCCGCCCAGCCCGCGGCTCGAAGCGGCCGAACGCGGCTCACGGGCCAGCCCTGACGGATTCGTCGCTCGTCCCGGGACGGAAACCCATATCGGGAGACCGGGCGAACCGCGCCCATGGTCATCCTCGCGGAGGACGTGCGCCGTCGGTACGGCGAGACGGTCGCGCTCGACGGCGTCTCCCTCTCCGTCGCCGAGGGGGAGGTGTTCGCGCTTGTCGGCCCCAACGGCGCGGGCAAGACGACGCTCGTCCGGGCACTCACTGGCACGACCGCCGTCGACGGCCGGGTCGAAGTGCTGGGCCACGACCCGGCCGCCGTGGACCCAGAGCGAGTCGGCCTTCTGCCACAGGAGTTCGACCCCGCCGACCGCCTCACCGCGCGCGAACTGGTCTCGTACTACGGGGGGCTCTACGACCATGCCCGCGACACCGATGACGTGCTCGCGGACGTCGGTCTCGAGAGCGCGGACGTCGTGAAACCGTACGAGGACCTCTCCGGCGGGCAGAAGCGCCGGACCTGCGTCGCGACCGCGCTGGTCAACGACCCCGACGTTCTCTTTCTCGACGAGCCCACGACCGGCGTCGACCCCGCTGGCCGGCGCCAGCTCTGGTCGCTCGTCGAGGGGCTCGCCGACGGGGGCACGACAGTGCTGCTGACGACCCACGACATGGAGGAGGCAGAGACGCTGGCCGACCGCGTCGGACTGCTGGCCGACGGCCAACTCGTCGCCGCCGGGCCGCCGGGCAACCTGATCGCGGCCCACGGCGGGGACAGTCGGCTCGAACTCGAGGTCCCCGGTGACGCGGAAGGCGACGCCGCAACAGCCCTCGAGACGGCCGGTTACTGCCTCGCCCCCGACGAAGCCGCGGTCGCCGTCACCGGCATCGAGCCGCGCGACATCGGCGACGTGGTCGAGACGCTGGAGGCCGAGGGCGTCCCCTACGAGGCAGTCACGTGGACACAGCCCGACCTCGAGGACGTCTACCTCTCGCTGACCGGCACGGAGGTCGCGGCCGGCGGCGAACCGGTCGCCAGACAGCGGGGACAGCGTGCAACCCAGCAGGGAGGAGGATCCTGATGAGCGCTGTCGGTCGCATCCGGAGCGAGACCACGGCCGCCGCGAAGGCGTTCCTCCGGCGCCGGACCGCCGTGTTCTTCACGTTCTTCTTTCCGGCCATCATCATCCTCATCTTCGGGGCGCTGGTCCAGACTCAGCCGACGGGCGGCGGACTGTTCACCGAACCGCCGGGCTACTACGTTCCCGGCTACCTCGCCGTCGTCGTCCTGTTCACGCCGCTCACACGCGTCGGGAGCGAGGTGGCACGCCACCGCGAGGGCAACCGCTTCGAGAAACTCGCGACGACGCCGCTCTCCCGGGCGGAGTGGCTGCTGGCCCAGTCCATCGTCAACGCCGGCATCATCGGTGCCGCCGCCGTCCTCGTTCTCGTCCTCGTGGCCGTGGTGACAGGGGCATCGCTGACGCCGTCGCCGCTGCTCGTTCCGTTCGTCGCGGGAGGCGTGGCGCTGTTCTGCGGTCTCGGGGCTGTTCTCGGTCGAATCTCGGACTCGCAGGACGGTGTCGTCGCCGCCGCCAACGGCATCGCTCTCCCGCTCCTGTTTCTCTCTGAGACGTTCGTCCCGCCGGACCTCCTGCCGGCGTGGTTCGCGCCGCTGCGCTACCTCTCGCCGCTCACCTACTTCGCACGCGGCGTGCGCGAGGCCACCTACCGACCGCCCGGCGTCATCGCGTCGTTCACGCCCGACGCCAACGTTTTCGAGGCCGGTGGTCCACTGCCCGAACTCGGCGTGCTGACGGCACTGGCCGTCCTGTTCTTCGTCGCGGGGGCGTACGCGATACCGACTACGGAGTAGGGCAGAGTTAGCGAAGTATTCCTACTCTGTTCCGCGAATACGACAGAAATTTGCGGTTTGTCGTACGAAATTAGATATTTGGGAGAAAGTATTGCAAGTATTCTGATAACTTCCGGTCGGAGCGCTGTGAGAACGTCTTTATCCGCGAGCGCCGGACTCGGGACATGGACCTCGCCTCGCTCCCGCCGCGGCCACTGAGTCTGATGGAGTGTCGCGACCTCGAGAACAGCGGTCGCTTCCGGACGCTCGTTCCCGCCGGGGTGTTCGACCTCGCCGAGATCGACCACCGTCTGGTCCCCGCGGTCGTGTTCGTCACCGAGTCCAGCGTCGTCGCTGCCGGGTACGTTCTTTCCGTCGATCCAGACGAGGAGTCAGCCGGCGACGACCCCGAGCGCGACGCTGGCGGCTGGACGGTCGTCGTCGAGCGCGAGGCCGCATCCGAGCAGGCCGCACTCGAGGAGCAAGTCCGGGGGGTCGGCGCCGAACTCCGCGAGTGGGCCGAGGAACGGATCTGGGCCGACGACCCGAGTGCCCTGGTCGACGCGCTGTGAGTCCGACCTCGG
>JBDGSA010000041.1:0-8034 GCA_042217755.1 Haloglomus sp.
GCCGTGCTCGCCGTCCTGGTCGCCGTACAGTTAGGGATCATCTCTGCGAACCTCTAGCAGAGCACACGACCGCCGCCGAGCGCCCTGGTTGCCCGGACGTCCTCGCTGAGGCGAAGGTCTACGGCCTCTCGTTGTCTCCTCCCGACGATGACCGATACGGAGCGTCACACCGTCCCCGTCACGGAGGGAGAGTCCGTCGTCGCCGTCCACCATCCACGCCCCGGAAGTGACCGCTGGTTCGTCTGCTGCCACGGCTTCGTCAGCGACAAATCCGGGAGCTACGAGGGCCGCTGTGCGCGCGCGGTCGCCGAGGGCTACCACGCCGTCCGGTTCGACTTCCGGGGCTGTGGCGAGTCCGACGGCGACTTCGTCGACACGACACTCTCGTCGCGCATCGCGGACCTCCGAGCCGTCCTCGAGCACTTCGACCCCGAGTCGGTCGTCCTGTTCGGCTCGAGTTTCGGCGGGAAGACCGCTCTCCACGCCGCCGTCGGTGACGGCCCAGGTAGTGACTCCGGTGGCGACGGGGCAGGTAGCCACAACGACTCTGGTGGCGACAGTCCCAGCAGCGACTCTGGTGGCGACAGTCCCAGCAGCGACGGCACGCGCGACGGACGCCTCCTCGCCGTCGCGGCCCGCGCGCCGGTGACGTACGGGCGGGCGTTCGAATCGCTCCGCGAGGCCGTTCACGAACGGGGACGAGTGGAGTACGCGCCGGGGTATCCGGTCGACGAACGGTTCGTCGACGACTTCGCCGGCTACGACTTCGCCGACGTCACCGCCCGGCTGGACGTGCCCGTCGCCGTATTCCACGGCCGGGACGACAGTTCCGTCCCCCTGCAGGACAGCCTCGACGCGGTCGGCGCCCTCTCGACCGACGCCGCGCTGTGGGCGGTCGCAGACGAGGGACATCGATTCTCCCGCGCGGCCGAAGACCGGATGCGCGACGCGCTGTTCGACTGGCTGGCGCGGCTGGACTGATTCGGAGCGGCTGGGACGGGTCGGTGAGCGTTGGCGAGACGATCCGCCGGAGAGCGTGTGTCCCGCCGACAGGTACGCACACACCGCCCGAGGGCGTGGCTGACAGGCACGACCCGTCTCGATATGCTCCTTGCGGGTGCCCCGCGTCATCCCCCCATCGTATCACGCGCACGACGCCATCCCAGCGGACCGGACGCTCCGACCGACGATGAACGGAAACAGAAATATATCCGGAATTGGTACAAAAATACGAAATTGTCGAATTATTATCCAATTTTATCGATTATTCTATCATCTCACTCGTTCTCTCGCAGGTCCTTGCGGCGGATCTTTCCGGTCGAGGTGGTCGGGAGCGCCTCGACGAACTCGATGTCGCGGGGGTACTCGTACTCGGCGAGGCGTTCTCGGCACGACCCGCGGAGCTCCTGGCGAACGCGGTCGTGCTCTGTGGCTGCCAGCCCGTCGACCGGCTGGACGTACGCGCGGATGACCTCGCCGCGCGTCTCGTCCGGGACGCCGACGACGCCGGCCTGCTCCACGTCAGGATGGTCGAGCAGGACGCGCTCGACCTCCAGCGGCCCGACGCGGTAGCCCGCGGTCAGGATGACGTCGTCGTCGCGCGAGCGGAACCGGACGTAGCCGTCCCCGTCACGCGTCGCGAGGTCGCCGGTGAGGAACCAGGTCTCTGTCGCTCCGTCGACCGTCCGCTCGAGCGTCTTCGCGGCCGTCGCGTCCGGCTGATTCCAGTACTCCTCGAAGACGACGCGGCGGTCCCACGGGCGGAGCGCGATCTCCCCGACCCCCCCCTGCTCGACGGGTTCGCGCGTCTCCGGATCTAGCAGTTCGAGGTCGTAGCCGGGGAAGGGTTTGCCCATGCTCCCCGGCCGAGGTTCGAACCAGCGCCGGTTGTTCCCGACAGCGAGGTTGAGTTCGGTCTGCCCGTAGAACTCGTTGACGGAGACGCCCGGCAACGCTTCGTCGCTCCACGTCAGGATCTCGGGCGTCAGCGGCTCGCCCGCCGACCCGACGGCCGACAGCGAGAGGTCCCACCGCTCGGCCGGCGAATCGACGCTCATCAGCATCCGGATGGCCGTCGGCGGCAGGAAGGCGTGTGTCACGTCGAACCGCTCCATGAGCCCGAACGCCCACTCCGGGTCGAACGAGCCGCGGGGCGTCCCGACGATCCGGTGACCGTGATGCCACGCCCCGAGCAGCGTCCCGCCGAGCGCCGCGCCCCACGCCCAGTCCGCGGGCGTCCACACCGTCACGCCGTCGGCCGGAACGTCGTCACGGACACGGTATCCCTCGAAGAACTGCTGGGCGGCGGCCGCACGCCCGAGCCAGAGCGCGTGCGAGTGGAGCACGCCCTTGGGCGGCCCCGTCGAGCCGCTCGTGTACATAATCGCGGTCCGCGTCTCCGGCGCGGCGTCGTGGGCGTCGAAGCCATCGCCGTCGGTATCGGCCATCGTCTCGGCACCCGCCTCCGCCAGCGCGTCTAACGACTCGTGGCCCGCGTCGAGCGCGTCGGCCGCGGCGGCGGCCTCGTCGGTGTCAGCTCCGACCGTGAACACCGATTCGAGCGCTGGGAGGTCGATCGATCCGAGGTCGTCGAGCACCGACCGGTGTGCGACAACCGCGACCGCCGCAGCGTCACCGAGCCGGTGCTCCAGTGCGTCGCGGCCGAACAGCGTCGTTAGCGGGACGGAGACGGCGCCTGCCTTCCAGCACGCGAGATGCGTGAGCGGCGTCGCGGCGAACTGCGGGCAACAGACCCCGACGCGGTCGCCCGTTTCGACGCCGCGCGCTCGGAGTCCGGCCGCGAGCGCGTCCGAGCGCGCGTCGAGATCGCCCCACGTGTACCGCTCGACGGGCCCGTCGGCCGCCGCGTCTGCCGGCGCGACCGCGAGCCCCGTCGCGTCGGCGTCGTGCTTCCGGACCATGTCGACGCCCGGGTTGTACGAGTCGGGGAGGTCCCAGCAGAAGTCAGCGCGAGCCTCTTCGTAGTCGTCGTAGGTCGGCATCACCTGCCACATGTGCGTAGCTGTGGGGAGTGAGCTCTTGCCAGTTGCGGAGCCGTCGGTCGGCGACGGTCAGTCGCGGCTCGGAGCCAAATCGTCGAGCATTCGCGGCCGTCGACTCTGAATTCCTCCGAGTCCCGCCTCCAGCCGGGAGACACTTACCTTCTCGCCCACTAGCTGGCCCGTGCCCGACAACCCCGACGAGCGGGTCGATAGCGGCGACGGCCCCACCGCCTGCATCCCGCCCCAGACCGACGAGGTGGCCGCGGAGCTTCGCGGCAGCGACAGGACGCTCCTCCACTGTCTCGCCTGCGGCCGGCAGGTCGTCGCACGACGCCACGGCGACGGCTGCATGCTCTGTGGCTCCGAGGCCGTCGTCATCGAGACGCCGTAGCGACGCCCCCGCCTCCCGTTTTGCGGGGTCAGCGGTCACCGGCCGGCGGTCGCCTCCCACGTCACTCCTCCTGTAACTCCGCCGTCACCGTCTCGCACACGCGCTCGTGTAGCGCTTCCCGCGTCCGGTGTGAGGCCTCGCCGTCGATGCAGACCTCCACGACGTGGCCACCGGGCGCACCAACAGCGGCCTCGAACAGGTCCGCGAACGCGTCGAGGCCGTCGTGGGCGGCGTGGATGCGCGCGAAGTCATAGCCGTACAGGTCGGCGAGGTGGGCGAGGTCCAGCCCCAGCGGCGTCCGGAAGAACTCCGTGAACCCCTCGTGGTCCTCGATGGGGAGGACGTGGAAGATGCCGCCGCCGTCGTTGTTCACCACGACGATCGTCGCGTCGAGGTCGTTGCGCGGGAGCGCGAGCAGGCCGTTCGCGTCGTGGTAGAACGCGAGGTCACCGGTCACGAGCACGAGCGGGTCGGCCGCACCCGCATCCGCGTCCGCATCTGCGCCCGTGTTCGCGTTCGTATCCGCGCCCGTGGTTGCGTTCGCATCCGCGCCCGTGGTTGCGTTCGTATCCGCGCCCGCGCCGAGCGCGGTCGAGGTGATACCGTCGATGCCAGACGCGCCGCGATTGCCGAGGACCCGGAGGGCAGCCGCCCGGGGCTCGCCGAACCGGTCGAGGTCACGGACCGGCATCGAGTTCGAGACGAACAGCGTCGCCGGCTCCGGGGTGTGTTCGGCGACCGCGGCGAGCACCTGTCCCTCGTGGGGTGGCTCGTCGGGGGCGGGACCGTCGGCGACCGTCCGCCAGTGGGCGCGCTCGGCGGCGGCGAACCGCTCGCGCCACGCGGGGTCGACAGACGCGTCGACGCGCCCGGAGACGGAAGCCGCGAGCCGCGTCGGATCGGCCGCGACGAGGTCCGAGGCCGTGAAATCGGCCTCCCGCCAGCCCCCTGCCGGGTCGACGACGAACTGACGCGTGCCCGCCTCGCGGGTGGCGTCCCGGAGGTAGTGCCGGAGCGTCTTCGATGTGGGCGAGGCGCCAAAGCGGAGGACGAGGTCGGGCGCTGGCACCCCACCGGCGCCGTCACCTCCTGGGTCGAACGCGGTCGCGTCGAGGAACGAGTCGTAGCCGCCACAGACGAGCACGCCGTCGGCGTCGACGTGGTCGCCAAAGCGGAGGCCCGAGAGTGGGTCCGCCAGCACCGGGAACCCCGTCGCTCGGGCGAGTCCCAGCAGGGCGTCGCGGTCCGGCGTGGCCACATCCGCCGGTCCGGCCACGACGAGACCGCGCTCGGCTCCCTCGACGGCCTCCACCACGTGCGCTCGGTCCGCAGCCGACAGGTCCGGGCGCCCCGGCGTGGTCGCGACGTAGGCGCGCTCGTCGTCGCGGCCGGTCGCGGCCAGGTCGCGGTCGGCCCAGTCGGCCGGCACGTCGCCCGCGACGGGCGTCGGCTCGAGTGGCTTCTCGAACGGCACGTTCAGGTGGACGGGGCCGGGCGGTCCCGACTCGCGCGTCGAGGTGGCGACCGCCCGCGCGACGGCCGTCCGGAGCGCGCGGACCTTCCGGTCCTCGACTTCGGGTTCGGGGAGCGTCCGGTACGCGCGGACGGCGTCGCCGTACAGTTTCTCCTGGTCGACGGTCTGGTTCGCGCCCGAATCCTGCAGCACGCGGGGCCGGTCCGCGGTGAAGAGGAGCATCGGCACTCGTGCGTTGGCGGCCTCCATCACCGCGGGATGGTAGTTCGCGAGCGCGGTGCCGGAGGTGCAGACGAGCGGCGTGGGTCGCCCCGTCGCCTTCGCCCGACCCAGCGCGAAGAACGCGGACGAGCGCTCGTCGATGTGCGTGAACGTCCGCACGTCGGGATGCTCGGCGAAGGCGTTCGTCAGCGGCGTACAGCGGCTACCCGGAGTGAGACAGACGTCGTGGACGCCGCTCCGGACGAGTTCCTGCACGATGACCCGCCCCCAGAGTGTGTTGCGGTTTGGGGCGTCCGTCGTCGGAGGCTCGTCGTCAGAGCGACCCTCGGCGCCGCGGTCGTCGGTCACGGACGGCACCTCCCACCGCGGAGCGCCGCGGCCTGTTCGTGCATGCTCGAGACTACGAGGGGTCGGCGCTAAGAACCAACGGATAGGCTCGGCTCCAACGACCCCGCGTCACTCCAGTTCGTCCAGAATCGGCCGGTACTTCAGCTGGACCTCGTCCCACTCGCGATCCGGGTCGGAGTCGGCGACGAGGCCGACGCCCGCGAACATCGTCACCCGCTCGCCGTCCGCGCTGGAGACGGCCGAGCGGATGGCGACCGCGAACGACCCGTAGCCGGCGGCGTCGAACCAGCCGACAGGCGCGGCGTACCAGCCTCGATCGAACGGTTCCGTGTCCCGGATCGTGCGGAGCGCGCGGTCCGGCGGGAGCCCGCCGACCGCCGGCGTCGGGTGGAGCGCCTCCACCAGGTCGAGGACGTGGTAATCTTCCGCGAGTTCGGCCGTGATGGGGGTCTCGATGTGCTGGACCGTGGCGAGCCGGCGGATGCGGCGCTCGCCCGCTGAAACCGACGCCGCGTAGGGGGCGAGCTGGTCACGGATGGCGTCTGCAACCAGTTCGTGCTCGTGGACGTTCTTGTCGTCGTCGAGCAGTTCCCGGGCGAGCCACTCGTCCTCGGCGGGCGTCTCGCCGCGTCCGGTGGTGCCCGCGAGCGCCCCCGTCTCGACCGTCCGCCCGGTGAGGTCGACCAGCCGTTCCGGCGTCGCGCCGAAGAAGCCCGGCCGGCCCGCGGCGTCGGCCGGTGTTCCGTCCTCCGGATGTTTCAACACGGCCTCGTCGACGCCGGCATCGGCGTCGTCGGCGCGGATTGGCTCGAGCAGAAAGCGATAGCAGTCGGGGTACCGCTCGGCGAGTCGCGTCAGCGTGTCGGGGAGTGCGAGCGACCGCTCGAGGTCTGCCTCCAGCGCCTGTGCCAGCACCACCTTCCGGAGGTCACCGGCCTCGATGCGGTCGACGGCGGCCGTGACGGACTCGTGCCACGCATCGCGGTCGGTGGTCCGCCGGCGGTCGGCGACGCCCGGCGGCTCGACGAGCGGGTCCGGCGCCGGCAGCGAGGCGAGTTCCGCGCGCGCCGCCTCGAGTCGCTCCGCCACGGCCTCAGGCGAGGCCTCCGGCCCGACTGCCGAGACCGTCAGCCAGGCCTCCGACCCGGCGTCTGGATCGCCCGTCGCCGGGTCGGTTCCGGTGTAGGTCACCTGCACGCGCGGCAGGAGAAAGCCCGCCGACGGGTAGTCCGCCCACGGCGGCTCGCTGCCGCCGTGTTCCTCGTGGAAGGCGAAGCCACCGAACAGGCGCGGGCGGGCGGCGAGTGTCCCGGCGTGAACGTCGCCGGTCGCGAACAGGCCGTCGGCCGCCTCGCGGATCGTCGCAAAGCGGTTCTCGCCGGCCGCGGTGAGGGTGGCCGCCGCCCCGCTCCCGACGACGGTCGCCTCGCCCGGTGCTGCCCACACCGTCCGCGGATGTCGAGCGCCCTCGACGACCGCCCGGAACGGCGGCGCCTCGATCCGAACGGAGCGACTGACGAGGCCGTCGTCCGTGGTGGCGTCCGGCGAGGCTCCCCGGCTGCCGCGAACCGACGACTCGCCTCGCGGTGGTTCCATCGTCGCATCGTTGGGGTTCCTATGGTTTGACCCTAACCCTCCCGGAGAAACGACGGGTCCGCGGTCGGCGTCACGGACGCCTCGCGAGCGAGAGCCTCGCTTCTCGGGGTTGTCGGTCCGACGACGAACAGCTCGGTCGTCTCGATCTCTCTCGCCTCGGCTTCACACGGAATCTCTAGTAACTAAGTTATTTTCGAAATAAATATAAAATTTTTCAAATATAGAATGATTTCAACTTTTAAGATGAAATTTATCATTTTAGTCGGTTTTATCGTATCCATCGTGTCGGAGACCGTCGATCGGCCAGCGCCGACCTGCCTCGACATTCGCCGCTGGCTACCGGCCATGGGCCACGGGCGGACGCGTCACTAGTGGGGCGTGCAGCGTGCCCGACCGCGAGGCGGCACTCGAGGTCGCCGCCCAGATTCGAAACTAGCGCCCGAGCGGCGTGGTCACTTCACCTCACTTCACTTCACTTCATTTCACTCCACTAGCGACAGCATCGAACAGGAGATCACGACCGACCCGTCCTGTTTCTTGACCTCGACGTCGTACTTGACCGTCCCCGTCGCCTTCGGGTGGTCGGACTCGCGCTTCTCGACGACCTCGGTTTCGAGGTGGATCGTGTCGCCCGCGAACACCGGTCCGCGGAACCGCAGGTCGTCCATGCCGTAGAAGGCGACGACGGCATCCCGCTCTGCTGGGGTGCGATGCTGCCACAGCAGCCCCGTCGCCGCAGAGAGGACGAGCATCCCGTGGGCGATGCGCTCGCCGAACATCGAGTCCTGCATCGCCTCGGCGTCCATGTGGAGGTGGTTGAAGTCGCCCGAGACGCCGGCGAAGTTGGCGATGTCGGCCTCCGTGATGGTCCGCCCGCCGGTGGTGTCGGTGTCGCCTTCCGCGATCTGTTCGTACATGCTGTCTGTCTCGTTGTCTGGATCTGTCATCGGTGGTGGTCCGCTGCTACGTGTCGGTGTCGCCGCTCGCTTCCTCGTCGCTGT
>JBDGSA010000041.1:8134-14434 GCA_042217755.1 Haloglomus sp.
TCGATACGTCGTCCCGCCGGTGGCGACGACCTTGCGCTCGCCCTCGTGCACCGTGGTGACCTCACACTCGGTCACGCCCATCGACGACCCAGAGCGGACGACGCTGGCCTCGACGCGCAGGTCGTCGCGAGCGGGGCGCACGTAGCGGACGTTGAGGTCGGTCGTCGTCAGCGCCGCACGGGCCGGGTCCTCGAACGTCGACCGGAGGGCGAACCCGCTGGCCGTGTCGATGACGGTGGCGGTGATGCCGCCGTGGACCGTCCCCGAGGAGAGGTTGGCGAACTTCTCGTCGAACGGGAGGTCGAACACGGCGTGCCCGGGTTCGACCGAGACGATGTCGAGGTCGAGCCAGCGGAACAGGCCGTGCTGCTGGAGTTCGCGCTCCAGGTTCTCGATGCCCCCCTCGTCGCCGGCGAATCCCGCGGTCTCCGCGGCCGCGGGGGTCGGGCCAGCGGTGGCCGACTCGTCGGCCGTCTCGGCGTGGTCGTCGGCGCCGTCGGCGGCATCGCCCTCGCGGGTCACGTCACTTGCCCTCGAACTCCGGCTCGCGGTCGCCCATGAACGCCATGGCGCCCTCCTCCATGTCCTCGGTGGTCAGGAGGAGGCCGAACGCCTGGGACTCCATCTCGAGGCCCGCTTCCATGTTCTCGTCGGCGCCCTTGTTCATCACCTGCTTTGCCTTCCGGAGCGCGATCGGCGGGCCGCTGACGAGGTCGTCGACGAACTCCTCGACGGTCTCCTCGAACTCGTCGGCCGGGACGGCGCGGTTGATCAGGCCCCACTTCTGGGCGCGCTCGGCGGAGATGCGCTCGCCGCGGAAGACGAGTTCCTTCGCGCGCGCCTCGGGCAGCATCCGCATCGCGCGCTGCGTGCCGCCGCCGCCCGGAATGAGCCCGAGATTGATCTCCGGGAAGCCGAACTCCGAACCCTCGGTCGCGATGCGGAGGTCACAGGCGAGCGCGAGTTCGTGCCCGCCGCCCAGACAGAAGCCGTCGATCTTCGCCAGCGTCGGCCGCGGGAAGTCGTTGACCGCCTCGAAGAACTCCGTCACCTCGACCTCGTAGGGCTCGAGCCCGGAGAAGCCCGTGATGTCCGCGCCGGCCGAGAACGCGCGGTCGCCCGCGCCCTCGAACGTGACCGCGCGGACCTCGTCGACGTCCACGCTGTCCAGCAGGTGGACGGTCTCCTCCATCAGGTCGTCGTTGAGCGCGTTCATCCGTGATGGACGGTCGAGTTCGACGGCGAGCAGGCCGTCGTCGTGCAGCTCGTAGTTGATCGTGGTGTAGTCGCGCTCGCTGTCCTCGCCGCCGTAGTCGTAGAACCCGGCGCCGGCGTCCTCGCCGGTCTCGCCTGCCTCGACCTTCTCGACGAGCCACGGATCCGGCTCGTACCGCTCGGCGCCGTACTCCTCGTGGAGTTCCTGCAGCTTCTCCAGTACGGTGTCGAGGCCGATCTTGTCGGCACGCCGGCAGGGCCCCTCGGGGAAGCCCGCACCGAGGCGCATCCCGGTGTCGATCGCTTCGGGGGTCGCCACGTCCTCGCGGATGAGGTAGGCCGCGCGATTGATCATCCGAGCCTCGATGCGGAGCGTGTCGACATCCTCGCCCTGCCCGGGCTCGTAGTCAGCGCCCTCGCCGTCCTGGTAGTCGTAGTAGCCCTTGCCCGTCTTCTGGCCGAGGTTGTCGTTCTCGACCTTCTCCTCGACGATGGGCGGCACCTCGCGGCCCGCTTCCTTCGCGACGTCGTAGCCGATGTCGATGCCGGTCAGGTCCGACAACTCGAACGGCCCCATCGGGTAGCCCCGGTCGTGGACCATCGCGGCGTCGATCTCGCGGACGGTGTCGGTGCCCTCGCTGACCATCCACGCGGCCTCGTCGCCGAACGGCCCGAGCACCGTGTTGACGACGAACCCGCGGACGTCCTTCCTGACGTAGATTGGCGTCTTCTCGATGTCCTCGACGAATTCGTAGGCCAGCTCCGCGGTCTCGTCGGCGGTCTCCTCCCCGTAGATGACCTCGACGAGGTCCATCTTCACGGGCGGATTGAAGAAGTGGGTCCCGACGACCTGCTCGGGCCGGTCGGTCGCCTCGGCGATCTGCGTGATGGGAAGCGACGAGGTGTTCGAGGCGAAGATCGTGTGCTCGGGGGCGTACTCCTCTAGGTCCGCGTAGATGTCGCGCTTCAACTCGAGCTTCTCGGGTGCGGCTTCGATGACGAGGTCGGCGTCCGCGACGGACGCCTCCAGGTCGACCGCGGTCGAGATGCGGTCGAGCACCTCGTCGGGCTCCTGGTCGATCAGGCCCTTCTCCGCCAGCTTCTCCAGTGACCACTGGATGTCCTCGTAGCCGTCCTCGACGATCTCCTCTTCGATGTCGCGCATCGTCGCGTCGTAGCCCGCGAGCGCAACGACTTCAGTGATGCCGTGGCCCATGTTCCCCGCGCCGAGCACGGTCACCCGGTCGATGTCCTCGAGTTCCAGCGTCATGTGGACACGTGTGGCGCACGCTCCGGCTTAATACCACCGGGATGGATTACCGGTGTTAGAGCGACTGGGCTAACTGTTGACCAGCGTAAACTCCTGCTCGGGTCGGGGACGGTGTCGGCAGTCCCGACCGCATCCGGGCCTGGGGGCGTCCCAGAACGAGTGCCCGGAAGGTCTTTGGGCGGACCGGTCGCACGACCCGGATATGACGACCCGCGCAGTTGCCGAGATGCGCGAGTGGGACCGCCGTCAGTACGGCGGCGGGTTCGACGGGTTGCACGACCTCGCTGATCGGGAGTTTTCGGGTGCCGTCGAAGCCGAGACCGCCGTCCTGTACATGCTCCGCGGGCGCGTGGTCGGTGTCTTCGACCTGGACGAGGCAGACGAGGGAGCCGACGCGTCGCTCCGTCCGACCGACATCGAGACCTTCGAGAGGGCCACCGGAACCGCGTACCGGGCGCCCCACGCCGCCCTGCCGCTCCTGTTCGCCATGCAGGCGACCGGCGGTGAGGAGCGCGGCCGCTACTATACGGAGGACACGCCGCTCGAGGAGGTCCACGAGCGACTCACCGGCGGATTCACCGGATACGTCGAGCTCTCCGAGAACGTCCTCTCCGGGGACTACTACTCGGTCTACCACGGCGGGCGGGCAAAGCACGTCGCGTTCATCGGCCAGTCGGAGCGCCTCCTCGAGGACGAGGAGGCCTTCGAGCGGGCCTGCGACGAGGTCGGCATCTACACCGTCACCGCTGTCGACCTCGATATCGTCGACATCCCCGAAGTCGAGGGTTCCGCCGTCGAGGGGGACGCCGACGCGGCAGCCAGGTCTGGCGCCAGCTCGGCCGCCGGTGCGACCGGTACTGCGGCAGCCGACGCGGCCGATACGGGGCCAGACGCCGACCCCGATGCTCACGACTCCGGACTGGACACCGCGGATACGGACGACGGAACCGGCGACGAGACGGCCGGCGTGGAGGCAGCCGAGGGTTCTGCGGGCGCGGAGCCGGCAGACGCGGGCGCGGAGCCGGCAGACGCGAGCGAGCGTGATACCGATCCGGCGAGCGAGGTCGCCCGGGAGCCAGAACTCGGGGGAGGAACGACGACCGAGGAGGACGTGCAGGCCGCGTCGGAACCCGACGACCCGGCGACGGACGCTGCGGCCGAGACGGCGCCGTCACCGGACGAGCCACCCGCGGACGACGACATCGAGGCTGCTGTGACTGCCATAGAGAACAACTCGGCCGAGACAGACGCCGATGGAGTCGATACGGGTACCGAAGCGGTCGAGGCAGACAGCGCCGGACCCGACGCGGTGGGGGAACCGACCGTGGGAACGGGGGAGAGCGAAGAGGAGGGGAAAGAGAAAGAGGAATCGGACGGAACGGAGAAGGCCCCGGCGGCGGTTCCGGACGAGACTGAAGCGCACCGACCGGCGAGCGACGTGACCGCCGACTCGGACACGGCGGCGTCCGAGACGGCTCCGAGTGCCGAGTCGGCGGCGGAGACTGCCGCGGACGATACGGCTGCACTCCGGCGCGCGCTCGAGGCCCGCGAGCGAGAGGTCGACCGCTTCGAGCACGAGGTCGACCGCCTCGAATCGGCTCTGCAGGAGGTCCGCGACGAGCGCGACGACCTCGCCGCGCGGGTCGAGCAACTGGAAGAGCGCCTCCGTGACCTCGGTTCGGGCGACGCCGCCCCAGAAACTGCCATGACGCCGGAGGAAGCGCTCGCGGGGACCAGCTTCTTCGTCCGCTACCGCTCGAAGAGCGAACCCACACTGGACGACCTCTCGGCGGACGTCAGCCGGGAGCGCGTGGTCGAGAACATCCGGCTGGAGCGCCACACCGAGTTCGACGAGTCGGCCGTCGCGGTCGACGGCCGGGCGTTCGCGGACTTTGTCGAGGAAACCCAGGCGTTCCGGTTCATCCAGTGGCTGGTGACCGAGCTGCCGCTGGAGATCCGCGGGACGAACAGCGAGAGCGTGCTGCGCGACCTCTACGACGCGCTTCCGGACATCGACCGCGTCGAGTTCGACGCGACTGTCGCCGACCGGACGTTCGATCTGGTCGCACGCGACCGGATGGGCGAACCGCTAGCGGTCGTGTCGCTCGACGACTCCCGGGAGTCGACGGCCGAGGACGAGATGGTCGATCTGGTGCAGGGTGCCTCGGCGGTGTCCGAGGAGTCGGCGTCGCTGGCGGCCGCGATTGCAGTCACGAGAGCCTTCTTCGAACCGGAGGCGCTCTCCACGGTCGACGAGGCCACCGGCGGGAGTCTGCTGAGCCGTGACAAGCGAGAGAGCTACGTGAAGCTCTCGCGAGGGCGAGGCTTCCACCTCTGTCTTGTCGAGGACCGCGACGAGTCGTTCTATCTCTCCGTTCCAGAACTCTAAGGAGACAAGCGCGTCAGCCCTCGATCTCGGGGATGTCCTCGATCTTCATTCCCTCGAGTTTCTCTCCGATCTCGTCGATCTTGGTGTCGAGGTCGTCGACGAAGTCGGCGGTGTCCTCGGTCGTGATGGCGCCCTGGCTGGAGGGTTCGATGAGGTTCTCTTCCTCGAGCACGCGGAGCGAGTAGCGGACCTTGTGGTGGGGGTAGCCGGTTTCGTTCGACATCTTCACGATGCCGATGGGTTCGTTCTCGATCACCATCCGCAAGACCTGCAGATGGCGTTCGAGCATGTCGACTTCCTTCTCGAGCCGATCTATCATGGCACGTGTTAACTCGTTAGTCGAGGGTTTAAAAGTTGCCCTCACGGCGTCCGCATCCGACAGCACTGATTCGACGGACAGCCGGAATCGATAGCGCGTACAGTTCGTTCGCTGTTAACCTTTGCGGCCTCGATGGGGGCAATCTGGCGCGTTCGGACTGTTTCCGGACGACTCTGACCGCGGTCGGCCGTCCCCAGGAATCGCAATCGGTTTGTTCGGGCACGCCGCACGGTGGAGCGGATGACTGTCACCATCGTCGGTTCGCAGTTCGGCGACGAGGGGAAGGGGGGGATCGTCGACGTGTTCGGTGAGGCCGCCGACGTGGTCGTGCGGTACCAGGGCGGCGACAACGCCGGCCACACCGTCGTCCACGAGGGCGAGGAGTACAAACTGTCCCTCGTGCCCTCGGGGGCCGTGCGAGGAAAGGTCGGTGTCCTGGGAAACGGGTGTGTCGTCAACCCGGCGACGCTGTTCGAGGAACTCGACACACTCCGCGAGCGAGGCCTCGACCCCGACGTCCGCGTCGCGGAACGCGCCCACGTGATCCTGCCGTACCACCGCGTGCTCGACGGGCTGGAGGAGGACATAAAGAGCGAAGACGACATCGCCGTCGGAACGACCGGCCGTGGCATCGGTCCGACCTACGAGGACAAGGCGGGCCGGCGCGGCGTCCGCGTCGGTGATCTGCTCGACCCCGAGGTCCTGCGCGAGCGCCTCGCGTACGTAGTTCCACAGAAGACGGCACTCGTCGAACAGGTGTACGACCTCGATCTCGCGTCGCTCGACGCAGAAGACTTCGGCATCGACGTCACGGTTCCCGAGGCGTTCGACGAGAACGCGCTGTTCGAACGCTACCGCGACTTCGGCGAGCGACTCGCCGCCGAGGAGATGACCCTCAACTGCGGCGCCTTCCTCGCGCGCCGCCGCGGCGCCGACGAGAACATCATGATGGAGGGCGCCCAGGGCACCGGTATCGACATCGATCACGGGAGCTACCCCTACGTCACCTCCTCGAACCCCACCGCGGGCGGCGCGGCCGTCGGCACGGGACTCGGTCCGACCGTCGTCGGGCAGGGTGCGGTCGTCGGCATCGTGAAGGCGTACATC
>JBDGSA010000113.1:0-14405 GCA_042217755.1 Haloglomus sp.
GTGTAGTCGAATTCCTCGTGCCAGTCGTAGTACCGCGGCATCCCCGGCCAGTGGCCGGCCGTCTTCAGCCCGTAGACGCAGTCGAGCAGGTAGCGACGATACGGCATATCGCCACGGGCAACTCGTGGAAGTGCCGCGTCGATCAACTCGTCTCTCACCAACGCTTCGAGCAGATCGACTGCCGTGGGCGGGCGGACGGTTCGGTTCCGCTGGCGGACAGTCTCGACGCCGTCGGGGCCATGCGGACCGACGCCTCGCTGTGGGCGGTCACCGACGAGGGAGACCGGTTCTCCCGGGACGCGGAGGCCCGGCTGCGCGATCGGCTGTTCAACTGACCGGCCGCGGTGTGATCGGGCCCGCTGCCCGGCCTCGGACAGTCACTCACCCCATCCCGCCGTCGCCGGGACTGGAGCCGGATGCCGAGGCCGTGTCCACGACGAGGGGTGCCTTCCCCGTCAGCGGGTCCGGTTCGATGGGAGCCTCGCGGACCTCGAAGTCGACACCCTCCAGGTCACGGGCACAGAGGAGAGACTCGACCTCGTTCCGGACTCGGTCCCGAACGGCTGCGGCTTCGGCCCCTGGCTGCGGCGCCACTCGGACGGTGAACGAGGAGGCCCCGGCGTCGACGAACTGGATGTTCGCGAGACCGGGCGCCTCGACCTCGTTCAGCGCGGTCGCGAACAGCACGCCGCCGCCCGCCGGCACGGACGGCCCCTCGAACCGAAGGCGCTCCTCGGTCCGCCCCACCACCGACGCCGCGGTGCGGAACGGCAGACGGTCCCCGCCGCCGTCGTCGCGCTCGACAAGTCGGTCGCCGAGTTCGTACCTGACCAGCGGTAGCGTCCGGTTGTACAGCGGCGTGACGACGACCCGGCCGTCCAGTAGCTCCACCACCGTCCAGTCGTCGAAGAGGAACATTCCCGACCCGCCGTCGGGGTCGAGCCCCAGCGGGCCGACCTCCGTCGCGGCGTACGTGTTATCGACCGGCGCACCGAGCGCCTCGCGGAGCGTGCGACGGGTATCCGGGGGCAGCGGCTCCCCGGAACTGACCACGCGGTCCAGCGTCGGCATCCAGTCGCCGGTTCCCGCGAGTTCGGCGACCGATAGCAGGGTCGTGGGGTAGCCGACGAGGCGGGTCGGCTCGAACGAGCGGAGGCGCTCGCTCATGCGCTCCGGCGGGGTGTCGGGGGGGATGGCTTCGAGCGCCTCGCCGAGCCGGTCCGAGACGGCCTCCGAGACCGTGATGCCCTGGAACCGGCCCTCGACGCCGCCGACGTACGCCGCGCGGACCTCACCCCGGAGGTCCGACAGGAACGAGCGGAGCCCGACCGCCAGGACGGGACTCCGCATGTAGGCCGCCAGCACGCGGTCCCACTCGCGCTCGTCGAAGAGGAACGGGGTTGGATCGCCGGTGGTGCCGGAGCTGTGCAGCGCCACGTACTCCCCCCGGAACCGCTCGTGGCGGTCGTCGCTGTCGCGGACGAACGACCGGAGGTCGGCGAGCCGAACCGCGGGGTCGGTCACGATGCGGTCGAAGGCGTCGTCGAGGTCGGCCGCCGACATCGTGGGCAACTCGGCGAGCGCGTCCGCGTCCAGGTCCGACCGGTCGAACCCGGCGGCCCGGAACCGCTCGCGGTGGAACGGCGACTCGTCGTACGCGTGTCGGAGAAGCGTCTCGAGGCGGCTGTCGCGCTCGCGTTCGATCGCCGACCGGGACCGGTAGGCGTTCGACGTCAGCCGGACGAGGAACCCCAGCATCCGCGCCGTACCCATCGACCGGACGGTGGGCTGCCAGCGACAAGAGGCCACAGGAGCCGGCCAACTGCGCCGGCTTCAGACCTCGACGAGCACCTTGATGGCCTCCCGCTCGTCCATCATGCGATAGCCCTCGGGCACGCCGTCGAGCGAGACGGTCTCGGTGAAGACGGGCGCCGGGTCGAGCGTCCCCTGTAGCACGTCCGCCAGGAGATTCTCGGCGTACGCCCGGACGGGCGCGACGCCGCCCCGGAGGGTGATGTTGTCACCGAACAGCGGGTAGAGATCCAGCCCGTCCATTCCGTGCGGGACGCCGACGTAGCCGACGGTCCCGCCGGGCCGACAGACCTCGACGGCGGTCTCCATCGCACTCGCTGCACCGACGGCCTCGACGACGTGGGTCGCGCCGCCGTTCGTGAGCCGGGTCGCCCGCTCGACCGCTTCCTCGCCACGGGCCGCGATGGTGTCAGTCGCACCGAAGTCCTCGGCCACCGACAGGCGCTCCTTGTGGTGGCCCATCGCGACGATACGTTCGGCGCCGAGCCGCCGGGCCGCCGCAACCGCACACAGGCCGACCGCGCCGTCACCGACCACGACGCAGTCATCGCCCGCGTCGACGCCGGCGCTGACGACCGCGTGGTAGCCCGTGCCCATCACGTCCGTCAGCGGCAGTATCGCGCTGAGGACGGCCTCGTCGTCGGCATAGCGGTCCGGAACGCGGACAAGCGTGCCGTCCGCGTGCGTCGCCCGGACGTACTCGCCCTGTGCGCCACCGTCCTCGCCGCTCCAGGAGCCGCCGTTCACGCAGGAGGTGTGGAGTCCCTTCCGGCAGAACTCGCACGCCCCACAGGACTGGAGGAACGGGGCGAACACGCGGTCGCCCGGTTCGACCGAGACCACGTCCTCGCCGACGGACTCGACGATGCCCATCGGTTCGTGGCCGACCCGGCTCCCCTGCTCGCGGTCGCTCTCGCCGCGGTAGAACCAGAGGTCGGAGCCGCAGATGGCAGTGTGCGTGACGCGGACGACGGCGTGTTCGGGGCCCTCGACCTCGGGCTTCGGGCGGTCCTCGATACGGATGTCACCGGGGCCGTGGAAAACGGCAGCGCGCATACTCTCGACGTGGGGCGGCGAGGGCAAGAAGGCTCGCGTCCGGGGAACGCCACCGTCGGGGAGCATCTCACGTGACGACCAGCCCGATACGAAGCCCCACGGATGCGCGCGGAAGGTTTTAGTGGGTGACCGCCGCAAGATGGGTGGACTCTGGGCGGGGTTCAGTGGGCTATTGGAGAGAGATTTCGACCAGAGCCAGTTCATCGCTCCGAACGGTTTCAGCGAAGGTGTCCGCCAATTCCTCCCACGATGTCGGTCGGTATGCGTCGACGTCGAAGCTCTCCGCGAGAGAGCGGAAATCCGGATTGGTGAGTTCGGTTCCGTAGGTGCTCCCGACTTCCGTCTGGAATTCTTCCGTGATGAGTCCGTATTCGTCGTCGTTGTACAGCACGACGGTGAACGAGGCGTCCAGCCGGTCTGCTGTATTCAGTTCGGCAGCATTCATCAGGAAGCCCCCGTCACCGGTCGCGACGACCACGTTCTCGTCGACCGCGAGATCGGCAGCCACACCGCCTGGAACGCCGATTCCCATACTCGCGAGCCCGTTCGAGATGAGACAGGTGTTCGGCTGAATCGCGGGGAAGTGTTTCGCAATCGCCATCTTGTGACTCCCGACGTCCGAGATGAGGACGTCGTCGTCGTTCATCGCTTCCCGGAGATACGGCAGCGTCCCACGAACCGTGAAGGAATCGTCGTCGGCCGGTTTCCGCGTCGCACTCGACAGCACGCGTTCGTGGGCGTCCAGACACCACGTCTCCCACGATTCGTCCAGCCGGGCTGTCAGTTGTTCGAGTCCGATGGCGACGTCGGCGATGAGTTCGACCTCCGGATTGTAGTGTTCGTACACTTCAGCGGGTTCGTGGTCGAGGTGCAGGACAGTCTTCGATTTCTCGGGATTCCACCCTTCCGGGTCGTGCTCCGCGATGTCGTATCCGACCGTGAGTACACAATCCGCCTCGGCGACGGCGCCCCCCGCCTGCTCGTCGGGACCGGAATCGAGCGTCATCAACGAGTGCTCGTCCTGGTCGGAAATCGCTCCCTTCGCCATGTACGTCGAGACGACCGGGATATTGGTTTCTTCGACGAACGTGTGCAGTCGTTCTGATGCGTCCACCCGGACTGCACCGTTCCCCGCGAGAAGGAGTGGCCGGGTAGCCTCGCGGAGATGGTCGACCGCCCGATCGAGCGCTTCCGTATTGGGCTCGGCACGGGCAACAGGCTCGCGGGTTTCGAGGGGTCTCTGGCCGGCGTGCTCACCTGCGACGTCCTCGGGAAGTTCGAGGTGTGTCGCCCCGGGTTTCTCCCACTCGGCGAGTTTGAACGCTTTGCGAACGGACTCGGGGATGAGGTCCGTATCGTCGAGTTGCGCGTTCCACTTGACGATCGACTCGTAGACCCCGATGATATCGAGTTTCTGATGGCTCTCCTGGTGGAGACGCGCACGTGCGCCTTGCCCGGTAATCGCGAGCAGGGGAGACTTGTCGAGATGTGCGTCAGCAACGCCTGTGAGGAGGTTGGTCGCACCGGGACCGAGCGTAGAGAGGCAGACACCCGTCTCGCCGGTCAATCGTCCGTGCACGTCGGCCATGAACGCCGCGCCCTGCTCGTGGCGGACGGGGACGAACGTGATGTCCGACGCTTTCAGCGCCATCATGAGCTCCGCGAGTTCCTCTCCAGGGATGCCAAAGACATACTCGACGTCCTCCGCTTCCAGGCACCGTACCAGCAGTTCGGCGCCGTTCTGGGTGTCTTGGGTCATTCGTCACTCGCTCCGAGGCCGTGGTTCACCCAGACCGTTTTCTCGTTGACGAACTCTTTAATCCCGTTTTCGGAGAGTTCACGGCCGTATCCGGAGTTCTTCACCCCTCCGAACGGGAGGCGCGGATCCGATTTGACGTATTCGTTGACGAAACAACCCCCGGCTTCGAATGCGTGGGCGAAGCGCTTCCCACGTTCGAGGTCGGCCGTCCAGACGCTCGCTCCCAGCCCGAAGTCGACGTCATTTGCGAGTTCCAGTGCTTCCGTCTCGTCGCTCACCTCGAAGACAGCCGCCACGGGACCGAACGTCTCCTCACAGGCGGCTGCGGCGTCCCTTGGGACGTCGGTGAGTACAGTGGGGGGATAGTACGCCCCTTCCCGGTCGAGGGGTTCGCCGCCGAGAGCGATTTCCCCACCCGCGTCGACAGTTCGTCGCACCTGGTCGTGGAGCTGTTCGAGGAGGTCCGGTCGCGCCATCGGGCCGACGTCTGTCTCCTCGTCGAGCGGGTCACCGACGGTGAGTGCGTCCAGTTTCTCGACGAACCCGCCCACGAACTCGTCGTAGATGTCCTCGTGGACGATGAAGCGCTTCGCAGCGATACAGGACTCGCCGTTGTTCTGTGTGCGAGTGAAGACGGCCTTATCCAGCGTCGCCTCCATCGGTGCGTCGTCGAGGACGACGAAGGGGTCCGAGCCGCCGAGTTCGAGGACCGTCTTCTTGAGTTCGGATCCCGCTGCCTCGGCGACGGCGCGTCCCGCGGGTTCGCTTCCGGTAAGCGTCACCGCTCGAATGCGGTCGTCTCGGATGAGATCATCGACCGTGTCGGAGCCAACGAGGAGGGTCTGGAACGCGCCTTCGGGAACGCCGGCGTCGTGGAACACCTCCTCGATGGCGCGGGCACACCCGGGAACGTTCGACGCGTGCTTGAGAATCCCGACGTTCCCCGCCGCGAGGTTCGGGGCGGCGAACCGGAACACCTGCCAGAAGGGGAAGTTCCACGGCATGATCGCGAGCACCGGTCCCAGCGGTTCGTGACTGACGTACGTTTCGGCGTCCTCGTCGCCACGGATTACCTCGTCCTGCAGATGGTCCTCCGCGGTCTCGGCGTAGTAGTCACAGACCCACGCACATTTTTCGACCTCGGACCGTGCCTGTTCGATGGGCTTGCCCATCTCGCGAGTCATCAGCTCCGCGTACTCGTCGACGCGATCACGAAGGAGTGACCCCGTCTCGCGCAGCAGCGAGCGGCGGTGCTGGAACGAGGTACCGCGCCAGTCGTCGAACGTTCTCGCCGCCCGGCCGAGCGTCGTCTCTATCTCTGACTGAGAGGGTTCCCCGTACGTGTCGAGTCGCTCGTTCGTCGCGGGATTGACGCTCTCCATATATGAACAGTGGAATGTCTGTCAGATATGGCTTGTTGCCATGCCCTGGCTGGAAGACGGCGTCGCCGGTGGATCTACTCGGCGTCTTCGTCGACCTCCACGAGGTCCCGGAACGGGTTTCACGGATGAACTACTGTATGCTCGAGCATTCCGACGACGTCGAGAACGTGTCGACGGGAGTGAAGCGGCCACTACACAGTAACTCGATTACGATTCGTTTGTCCGAGCTTCAAGAACGTCCGGCGTGTTGCTCGATACGTGATAGATAGTGTTTCACCAGCGGTCGTCGATCGTGGCCCTGGTGACCCGGAGATAGCTCTTGTCGGTGGTGTCCACGGCGACGAACCGAGCGGTGTCCGAGCGATACGAAACCTACTCGACGATGGCCTCGAGTTCGAGCGAGGTGTCCGCTTCATCATCGCGAATCCGCCGGCGTTCGCGGCGAACGAACGCTTTCTGGATACGGATCTCAATCGCGTGTTCCCCGGCGATGTGGAGGCTCCCGAACGCGAACGTCGGCTGGCGGCTCAGCTCTGTGAGCTGACCGGGGGGCTGCCGACGCTCTCGCTGCACTCGACCCACTCCCATCCCGACCCGATCGCACTCGTCGCGTTCGACGACGATGTCGCCCACATCGCGGCCAATCTCCCTGTTTCGGACATCGTCGACGAAACATCGACCATCGACGGCGCGTTCACTGACTGCAGTTCGGTCATCACAGTTGAAGCGGGCTGCCAGCACACCGAGGAGGCGACCGAAACGGCGACCGAACAGGCGCGTGCGTTCCTCGCTGTGACCGACGCCATCGACGAGTCGGTCCCCGACTCGGAGGCGACGTTCTACCGGCTGGACGAGAAAGTGGAGAAGCCGTCAGATGCCGCCTACGACCTGCGCGTCGAGAACTTCGAGACGGTCGAGGCAGGTACGACCTACGCGACGGCTGGTGACGAATCGTTCGTTGCAGATCGTCCGTTCGTCCCGATCCTGATGTCCGAGTGTGGCTACGAGGACGTCTTCGGGTACAAGGGCAGTACCGTCGGGACCTCGCTCGAAGAGGCCCGTCGAGAACTGACTGAAGATGCCGAATCACGTGCCCAGTAGCGGCAGAGGAACACGGGAGACCCTTTCAACGAACCAGACACTGCCGGCGTGGCCAAGCGTTTCTTACCGGTTGTGAGCCAATGGATCTGGTATGAGAGAGCACGACATCATCGTGCTCGGTGGAGGAACAGGCAATATCGTCGCCTCGGCCGCTGCCGATGAGGGGCATGATGTGGCGCTCGTCGAGCGCGGCCGGCTCGGAGGGACCTGTCTCAACCGCGGGTGTAATCCCTCGAAGAAGCTCATCCACCGCGCTGATGTCGTCGAAACGGTGCGAAAAGCGAACTCGCTCGGTGTCGACGCGTCGGTCGACGATGTGGCCTTCGCGGATATCGTCGACGATGTCACGAACAAAATCACTGGGGCAGCCAAAGCGAAGGCTGAACGCGCACGCGAGAATGATACCATCACGTTCTACCAGGCAGAAGGACGATTTACTGGTGAACGAATTATCGAGGTGAACACTGGTACCAGTGGTGAGACACTGACGGCCGATCGAATCGTTCTCGCGGGTGGGTCGCGACCGCTGGTACCCGACTCGATCGACGGCACCGACGAGGTCGAATACCTCACGAACGCCGAGGCGCTCCGTCTCGACGAACGACCCGACCGTCTCGTGATCGTCGGCGGTGGGTATATCGCCGTCGAGATGGCACACTTTTTCGGTTCGATGGGAGCCGAGGTCGCTATCGTGGGCCGTAGCGACGTCCTCGTTGACCGGGAGGACCAGGACGTGTCGAACCGACTGACCAGCGCATACGCAGATAAGCACGAACTCGAACTGGGCTACGAGGCGACTGCACTCGCGGAAGACGGCGACGGAGTGGTTGTCACCGCCCGATCGACCGACGGCGACGAACTCGAAGTGCGGGGGGACGAAGTGTTGCTCGCGACAGGTCGAAGGCCGAATACCGACAGCTGGAACGTCGAAGCGGCGGGCATCGAAACGAATGAAAGCGGATTCGTGCAGACGAACGATTACCTCGAAACATCGGTGGAGGGTATCTGGGCGATCGGTGATATTGCGGACAACTACATGTTCAAACACTCCGGCGACAAGGAAGCCGAATACGTCGTCGAGAACGCAATCCGAGGCAATCGCCAGGCTGTCGAGTACCCCGGGATGGCCCACGCCATTTTCGGGTCTCCACAGGTCGCTGGCCTCGGTCTTACCGAATCTGAAGTCGAAAACGGGGAGTACGAGTACGACATCGGCACGTTCGAGTACGACGACACGGCCCTCGGAACCGCGATGGAGGCAGATGCGGGCTTCGCTAAGGTCATCGTTGGAGCGGAGGGAGACGTACTTGGGTTCCACATCGTCGGCCCGCATGCGTCAATGCTCATTCACGAGGTGAGTACTGCCGTCGCTGCGGGTGCTGACGCCGAAACCATCGCCGAGACGATACATATCCATCCGGCACTCTCCGAGGTCGTTCAGGGCGCATTCCGCCAAGTCCGGGACGTCGCACCGTCGGGAGTTTGACCTCCACCCCGGCGAGACCGGAACGTCTGCCGACGAGGGTGTCGCTCCGCCAAACTGTCGCCTAATGTTTGTATGTCACGACGCGTCCCCACGAGGTGGCCTTGCCCCAGAGGCCAGAGCGCATGCACTCGAGTTCGACGATCTGTGAGTTGTCGACGAACAGGTTGACCTCCGGTCCGAAGTTCTTGATGTACCACTCGAACATCTCGGGGCCCGGCGCCTCGAACACGAGGTTCTCCATGCCGAGTTCGTTCGCGATCTCGTAGACGACATCGGTACGCCACTCCCTGACTTCCTCGGTGATTCCCTCGGCCTCGACCATCAGATGCTCGGCACCGGCGTTGAGGTGGCGCTCTCCCTCTGCAATGGCCTGCTGTGGATCCTGTTGGCCTTCACGTTCGAGTTCCTCGGGGTCCGACGCGCCGCCGGCGCCGAACTGGACGTTGATCTCCGGTTTGGGTTCGAGGCCCTTCTCGGCGACCAATTCGGTCATCCGGACCATGTCGTCGGAGTCGATGGCGAGAAAGCCCGAGGAGATCTCGACGATGTCGAACCCGACGCGCGCACACTCCTCGACGTATTGCTCTATCTTGTCGTTGTCCCTGATGAGGACGTTCTCGATGTACCCGCCGGTGTTCACCTTCACGTCGTGCTCGTGGCAGGTGTCGATCATCTCCGTGACGGTGTCCTCCGGCATCAGGGCGAACGACCCCCCACTGAATTTGTAGATGTCGACGTAGTGGCCAACCGTCTCGAGGATGTCCCGAAGTTCGCGGGGTCCCATCGGATCGTAGTAGGGTCCACGAATCTCCGTGATCCCTTTCTCGCGTGGCTTGTCCTCTCGTTCGTTGACGTGCAGGAAGTCGAAGGGTCTGTCTGGATCCGCCATAACCATCGCGACACTACCACGCCAGTGCACTTGTCTGTGTGGTGTGTTGGCACAACAGGACGTTTCTGTCAGTCGAGGAGTTCGAGCAGGTCGTCAATGTCGTTCTGTTCGAGATTGCGGACGCAGTCAGCGATTCTCTCTCGCCGGGCCTCATCGTAGACGTTGGCCGCCATCGGATGGAACTTCGCTTCGATTTCGTCCCAGTCCATCGGATTGTTCGGATGGCCGCGAAAGTCGTCTTTCTCGATGTGGTGTGTCGTGCCGTTGTCGAGTTCTATCTCGATCACTGCGGGCATCTCGCCGGCCTCGAACCGCTCGGTGAGTTCCTCGTCTTCCGCGACCGACACCGTTCGCAACAGCGCCTGAACGTCCGCGGACTGGATCCGCTCTGGGTGGTATTGCTCGGTCAGGAGCTGCCGGTCGATGAGGGCGGCTGCGAGCATGTACGGGAGAGAGTGATCTGCCTGGGCTTTCGTCTCGACCTCGTGGCGGTCGCCCTCGCCACCTCCGATGATGAGCTTCGCACCCTGGAAGGTATCGAGGTGGATAGATGCGACCTCCTCGTGAGTGATGTCGTGTTCTTCGGCGAGTTCGATTACGCCTTCCACGGCTGACTGGGCGTAGGTTTCCGCGACATAGCGCTTGGTCATCACGTCGTGGAGCCGCGAGCAGTCGACATCGAGATCCACACTGAAATCTCCCGAGATGACCTGCTTCCAGCCTTTCTGTCCCTCGAAGAGGTTCTTCGGCCCCTCTATGCCGTTGTTCGCGAGCAGGGCGGCGTAGGTACCGTTGCGCGCGGCGTTGCCAGAGGCGACGCCCTTCCATTCGTTGATACCGCCCGTCCGAGTCACTCGGAGCGCGTTGTGTGCCGTCCCCGCGATGCCGATCGCATCACGAGTGGCCTCGTGGTCGAGATCAAGGAGCATCGCCGCCGCCGCCGCCTGCGTGATAACCGTGTGCGTGACGTGATCGAATCCCTCGTCGCGGACCGGTGCGTTCCACGCTAATTCACCCTGGAGCTCGTAGGCAAGCGCCGTTGCTTCGATGAGGTCACGACCCGTCGCGTCGACGAGTTCACCGACGGTGATGACTGTCCCGACGTTGTCGCTGGGATGAGGTGTCTCGCCGGGGGCGAGAAACGAATCCATGAAGTCGAGATAACGGGTCAGCACGGTATTGAACATCGCCGCGTCGGATGGGGACGCTCGATCAGTTGTCGCCCACAGCGAGCAGGCGTCGCCACCCTCCTGCAAAACGGTCTCGCGGACTGCAGTAACAGGGCCGGCGTCGACAGCCCCGAGTGCGATACCGACCGAATCGAGGAGGCGCTTTTTCGTCTCCTGGACGACATTCTCCGGGAGGGTTTCGTAGTTTACGTCCTGGACGAAACTGGCGAGTTCGTCTGTCGTGGTCATGCGTCCATATACGCCCGTGCAGAGGAAAAGTGTGACACCGTGATAGATCGCCGAGTTATAATAGAAAAATATCATCTATTTCGTCATAAGAATACATTTTACGAAAATATCTGTATAGAGTTCCAATAATCCGCTATTACTACTTTCGCTTTTGTATCTTCAGCCGATACTTCAGTTCCAAGCAACTCTGTTATCTAATCTCAAATCTGCCATCCCATGCACTTTCCATCGATACATCTTGTGAAATAACATTTATCGCTGGTCTGCCGACAAGATCCAGTTATATGACTCGGGAGGTCAGCTGAAAAATATTCGACCAAACACTTGCTCTGGGAGGGATGCAGCCTCTGTATCGGTCACTCCCCGTTCAGCCCGTCTGTAATCCCCCCGTCAGAAGGTATGAAGACCGCGGCTGCTTCCTATCTGGATGCGTCGTCTCCTTCCGGTGCTGTCTGAGCGATTGTGTAGTAGTGCCCTGACGGTCCGGTAGTCTCGTCGCCCTCGGCCTCGACGATCCGGCTCTCGAGGACGCCCTGTCGCTCGAGATCCTGCAGGAGGAGTTCCGCTTTCGTCATCGTATCGAACAGCGTGGCGAGTCTGAACGTGGCTTGCTCACTGGACTCGCCGAGGTCCTCGGGTTCGACCGTTCCGGCCATGAGTTCGTCCAGGAGGTCCGTCCCGAGTGCTGCATCGCAGATCTCCTGGACGTTGTACGCCTGCTCGGGGTGGTCCGAGAGAAACGCGATGATGAGGTCTCGTTCCGAGGCCGGCACCTTCCCATTTCTCCAGGCTGATGCGTCCGTCTCGATCGGCATACCGTTCTATCGTTCCCCAGCCGTGATAAGGCTCCGTTCGTGACGGTATTTCTGCCCCGAATCGACAACTCCGACCGCTCCGGTCCCCGGCGACTCGGTCAGTGATGAACGAACCTGGCGGACTCAGCGAGCCCTGCCACTACTGCCCGAGCAATCCAGAGCCCGCATACAGCAGGCGACGGTCCTGTTCTATGGATTCCTCGCCTCTCGCTTCGGTGACTGTGAGGATGGTTCGGGCGTCGGTTGTGGACAACACGTCCCCGACGGCTGATGGACCGACTGCATTCCACTGCTACTTTCGCCGGGTCGGCAGTACGCGCTCCATCGGATTCACTGCCCGCGCTAGAGCGTGCTTGCGTGAGAATGGCTCTTGTGCGCTGATCGTCGTCAGCGGCTTCACTCGTCGCCCGCTCACTTCCGTCTTGGTAGTGAGGGTGCCATACAACAGTTCACAAGGACTTATTTTTCATCTAACTGCTGTGGGACATCTTGCAGGGCAGTTTCCTAAGACGACGACCGAATCGAGGGTTCCCCGTTCGTGCCCGAGCCTTCCTCGGCTCACCGAGTGCCAGCGGCTGGACTCCCGTGCCCAGCGGCGGGTCTGCACGGAGTGGCTCCTTGCACCGGACAAGACGACCGACGAGGCCGGTTCGAGTCCCGCGGCGGTGTCCCCGCCCTCGAACGGGAGTCGTCTGGGTATCGACTCACCTCAGCGGCCGAGCGACTCGTGGTTCCGGACGGCCTCGCGCCACGCGTCGGGGATCGGGCGCGCGGATTCGGAGTCGACATCGAACGGGACGATCGTGGAGGTTGCCGTCGCGGCGAGCCGGTCCCCGGCCTCGATTGCGTGCTCCATGGCGAAGCTCGACCTGCCGAGCTCGGGGACTCGCGTGTGGACAGTCACTCTGTCGTCCAGTGAGACGGGTGCCTCGAACTCTAGTTCGAGGCGCGCGAGCACGATTTCGGCCTCGGCGAGGTGGACGCCCAGTACGTCGGCGAAGTACTCCGCCCGGCCCTGCTCGAGGTACGAGACGTAGACGGCGTTGTTGACGTGTCGGTTGGTGTCCAGGTCGCGGAAGCGAGTGGTGATCTCGGTCGCGTGGTCGTACGCCTCCATGGCCCCCCGTTCGACGGTCGCCGGGATAATCCCCGGTGTGAGCCGATGGGGCCGAACCGACCGTCGGTGAGGTTCTCGATCACGATCACGTATGCGCAGAACGACTGCGTGCCCCCCGGTAAGCAGTCAATTGCCTGATAAAACGTTACAATTATCGTACTGTCGGTTGTTATCATTGAACGTACCATGTCCGACTACGACCTGCAGAGCGAGGCGGGGCGGCTCGAGGCGCTCCGTCGAATGTTGACGATACGTGAATTCGACACGATGGCGGGAGAGCTGTTCGCCGACGGCGAGATTCCTGGGTTCGTCCACCTGTACATCGGCGAGGAGGCGGTCGGCGTCGGGGCGTGTGCCGCCCTCGAGTCCGACGACTACATCGCCAGCACGCACCGGGGCCACGGCCACTGCATCGCGAAGGGGCTCGATCCGAAGCTGATGATGGCCGAACTGTTCGGCAAGGCCGACGGCTACTGCAACGGCAAGGGCGGGTCGATGCACATCGCCGACGTGGACTCGGGGATGCTCGGTGCGAACGGCATCGTCGGCGCCGGGCCGCCGCTGGCGACGGGCGCGGCACTCACCATCGACTACCAGGACCGCGACCAGGTCGCGCTCGGGTTCCTCGGCGACGGCGCGGTCGCCCAGGGCCAGGTCCACGAGGCGGTGAACATGGCCTCGACGTGGGACCTCCCGGCGGTATTCCTCGTCGAGAACAACCAGTACGGCGAGGCCACGCCAGTCGAGAAACAACACAACGTCGACAACCTCAGCGACACCGCGGGCGCCTACGACATCCCCGGCGTCACCGTCGACGGGATGGATGTCACGGCTGTCGCCGAGGCGGTCAGGGAGGCCCGCAAGCGGGCTCGGGCCGGCGACGGGCCGACGTTCATCGAGGCAGAGACGTACCGCTACCGCGGCCACTACGAGGGCGACGAACAGCCGTACCGCGACGAGGCGGAGATCGAACAGTGGAAGCAGCGAGACGCCATCCAGTCGTTCAAAGATCGCCTCGTCGAGCGCGGCGAACTCACGGAGGACGAGTTCGAGGAGATGCAGGCCGAGGTCGAGGAGACCATCGCTGACGCCATCGAGTACGCTCGCGAGGCCGACGCGCCGGCGCCCGAGGAGGCGTACGACGACATGTTCGGCGAATCGGTCCCGGAAATCGAGCAGTTCGCGGCTCGCACGCGGGCCGACGGGGGTGAGCGCCGATGACCGCGCAGGCCGAACTGGAGGCGGAGCAGACCGAGACGATGACCGTCCGGGAAGCGATCCGGCAGGCGCTCCGCGAGGAGATGGAGCGCGACGAGGACGTCTACGTGATGGGCGAGGACGTCGGCCTGTTCGGCGGTGTCCTGGAGGTGACGGGCGACCTCTACGAGGAGTTCGGCGAGGAGCGGGTCCGCGACACGCCGATCGCCGAGGCGGGGTTCGTCGGCGCCGCCACCGGCGCGGCCGCGACCGGAACGCGACCCGTGGTGGAGGTCATGTTCTCTGACTTCATGGGCGTCTCGATGGAGCAGACGATGAACCAGATGGCGAAGATGCGCTACATGTTCGGCGG
>JBDGSA010000002.1:0-14237 GCA_042217755.1 Haloglomus sp.
GGTCATCTACCCGATGCTCTCCCAGCCGATGGGCTTTCACTACGGCGCGAACTTCCCGCTCGAGGGAGACGGGAGCTACGACGTGACCGTCTCCGTCGGCGGGATGAACACCCGTCGGACGGGCGCCTTCCGGGGAAAGTTCGGCGAGCCGGCCGAGACCACCATCGTGTTCGAGTACAGCGAAGCCGAGCGCAACGAGATCATGTTCCAGGAGACACCCGAGAAGGCGGGCGAGCGGATGGCCCGCCAGCCGATGGAGATGCCGATGCCGCAGTCGATTCTACCGCCCGCCGACCAGTTCCCGGGAACGGTGCGCGGGACGGCCCGGACGGGCGACGCGGACCTGGTCGTGACGACGCTCGCGTCGCCGCCGGACGGCGTCGACGCGCCCGACGAGTCGTCGTACCTCGCGGTCTCGGCGCGGACGCCGTACAACCGGATGGTGCTCCCGGCGATGGGTCTGGAGGGAACGCTGACCAGCGGCGGCGAGACCGCGTTCGAGGGGGCCCTGGAGCGGACGCTCGACCCGGACCTGCACTACCACTACGGCGCCGCCGTCGAGTCGGTCGCCGGCGGCGACGAACTGGAGTTGCAGGTCACGATTCCGCCGCAGGTCGCCCGCCACGAGGGATACGAGACGGCGTTCCTCGAGATGCCGCCGACCAGCCTGACACTCCAGTAAGGACCATGTTCAGCCCACCGCTCACCGCGCTCACCGCGCTCACCGTGACTCGGAGACCGAACCGCGCGCCGACTGGCCGACCAGCAGAGGGACCGCACCGGGGTGACCGCACCGGGGTGACCGGCCGACCAGCCGGAGGACCGCACCGGGGTGACCGGCCGCCCCGAGCCGAGGACCGAACCGTGGTGACCGACCGATGGTGACCCGAGATACGGAGTGGCGTCGGCGCGAGTTCGTGAAGGCGGCGGTGGCCATCGGCGGCACGAGCGCGCTGGCGGCCTGTACTGACCGACTCCCCGGCGGCGGCCCGGACGTACCGAGCGGGAGCGACCCGTCGACCCGACCGGCGGGCCAGCACGCCTGGAACGCCGCGCTCCCGACCGACGAGCACGGTAACGTCCGCAACGCTCGCCACCACATCCTGCTCCTGCTGGACCTGTCCGATGAGGGCCCGCCCACGAGCGACACGCGGGCGGCCGTCGAGACCGCGTTGAACGACCTGGGGCGGGCCTACGAGTGGAGTGCCGACGGCCTGCTGTTCACGGTCGGCTACTCGCCGTACTACTTCGAGCGGTTCGACGCCGGCCTGCCCGAGAGCGTCGACCTGCCGAAGCCGGAGGCGCTCTCCTCGTTCGAGGACCCGGCGCTCGACGACCCAGACGCGGTCGTCCACCTGGCCAGCGACCACGGACCCGTCGTCCTCGAAGCCGAGGCGGCCCTCCGGGGCAACCGCGAACAGGCCAACGGCTACGCGATGGACGCCGCGCTCACCGACGCTCTCGCGGTCCGCGACCGGCGAACCGGCTTCGTCGGCGCCGGCCTCCCCGCCGACCACCAGGACGTCGAGGGGATCCCCGACAGCGAGCCCGTCCCCGAGGACGCGCCGCTGTACATGGGGTTCAAGTCCGGATTCAAGGGGAACCAGGCCTCCGAGGAGCGAGTCACCATCGAGCACGGTCCGTTCACGAAGGGGACGACGGAGCACGTCTCGAAGCTCCGGCTGCGACTGGAGGACTGGTACGGCGAGCAGGACCACGACGACCGCGTGGCCGAGATGTTCTGTCCGGTCCACGCCGCCGAGGACCGCATCCCCGAGGGCGGCACCGGCGAGAGCCTCGGCGACGACTCCGGGATGGGCGAGGAGTGCGTGGACGTCGAGGAGAGCGCCCGGGAGTACGCCCGCATCGGACACTCCCAGAAGATGGCCGCCGACGCTCGCGAGGACGGCTCGCCGCTCATCCTCCGTCGGGACTTCGACTCGACGGCCGACAACAGCGCCAGTCTCCACTTCGTCGCCCTCCAGGAGGGCATTGCGGACTTCGTCGAGACGCGCGAGGCGATGAACGGCGAGAAGTACACGGACAACCCCGCCATCCGCCAGCGCGTCAACAACGGCATCCTCGAGTACACCTTCGTCCGCCGGCGGGGGAACTACCTGGTTCCGCCGCGGGCGCTCCGGGCGCTCCCAACGCCGACCGGTGGGCCCGAGTGAGCCGTCTTTGTCGCACCCCAACTGTCCTGATGACGCCTCGACCGTCCTGATGGCACCCCAACTGTCCTGATGACGCCTCGACCGTCCTGATGGCACCCCAACTGTCCTGGTGGCCGGCGACTGGACGGCGTGGCGGTCAAAATCGCCCGAAGGAACGATACCGCCGGCGACCCAAGGCGGGAGTATGCCGGATCAGAGCCGCCGCGACCTCCTGAAGACGGCCGTCGCGGTCGGAGGGAGCGTCGGACTCTCGGCGTGTCTCGACGCGCTCGGCGACCAGGATAGGAACGCTCCGCCCGTCCCGTCCGGACCCGCGGATCTCTCGACCCTCCCGACGCGGCAGTTCGCGTGGGGGGAGTACGTCCGCCACGACGAGTGGGGCAACGAGCAGTTGCCGCGCCACCAGACGCTGCTCTACCTGAACCTGCCCGGAGAGGGCCCGCCGACGTCCGACCAGCGCGGGACCGTCGAGCGGGCGTTCACGCGACTGGACGAGGCGTACGCCTGGTCCCACGAAGCGCTGTTGCGGTCGGTCGCCTACTCGCCGGAGTACTTCCAGCGCTACGGATCGATCCCCGAGGGCGTCGACATCTATCCGGCAGAGCGCCTCTCGCCGTTCGAGACGCCCGACTTCGACCGCCAGGACGCGCTGCTCCACCTCGCGAGCGACCGTCCGGACGCGCTGCTCGAAGCGGAACTCGCGCTCACGGGGGAGCGCGCGTCGGCCAACGGCGTCGACTTCGACGCCGCGCTGACAGACGCCTTCGAGGTAGCCGACCGGCGGACCGGCTTCGTCGGCGCCGGCCTCCCCGCCGAGAAACAGGAGGGGCTGGAGGGCGTCCCCGAGGACGGTCCCGTCCCGGAGGCGAGTCCACTCTTCATGGGTTTCAAGGCCGGCTTCGCGAAGAATCAGGCGCCCGAGGACCGCGTCGCCATCCAGGAGGGACCGTTCGCCGAGGGAACGACCAAGCACGTCTCCAACCTCCGACAGCGGCTCTCGGACTGGTACGGCGAGCAGGACTTCACCCAGCGCGTGATGGAGATGTTCTCGCCGATGCACGCCGAGAACGACTGGGTCGAGGGCGTCGGTGAGAACCTCGAGGACGACTCCCGCGTAGACGAAACGCTCGACACCATCCGTGAGCAGGCCCGCGAGAACGGCCGCGTCGGCCACGCACAGAAGGCCGCCCGCGCCAACCGCGACGCCGACGGGACGGTGAAACTGAACCGCCGGCACTTCGAGTCCACCGACGACAACGTTGCCAGCCTCCACTTCCCCTCGCTCCAGCGGCGCATGTCCGAGTTCGACGCCGTCCGCCAGGCGATGAACGGGCAGGACCTCACCGAGGTGACGCCCGCAGTCCGCCAGCGCGTCAACAACGGCATCCTCGAGTACATCTTCGTCCGCCACCGCGGCAACTTTCTCGTCCCGCCGCGACCGATTCGGGCGCTGCCGACGCCCGACGGCGACGCGCCGATGTAGCGCCACGCGCGACTCACGACCTGCTCCCAGACTGAGCGCCCCCAGACCGGGACCGGCCGAGTTCCGCGAGCAGGTGCGAGAGGTGCACTCGGTCGGAGGTCCCCTCGACGAGGTCCACGTCGATCTCGCCGGCGAGCCGGTGCATGCGCGCCAGGTCCCAGTTGCGGTTGCTCTCGCGGGCCACGCGGAGGAGTTCCGAGAGGAGTTCGTCGCCCGAGAGCCCCTCGTCCTCGAGCAGGTCGTCGAGCGTCGAGCGGGCGGCGTCGAAGTCGCCGGACTCGGCGGCCACCAGCATCTCCTCGACCCGGGCATCGATTCCGACCTCCCCGAGAATCTCGTAGGCGGTGTCCATCGTCACCGCAGCTCCACCGCCGTCACCGTCGGCGTCGCCGTCACCGGCCTTCGTCGCCACGAGTTGCGCGCCGAGGATGGCCCGGCGGAGGTCGCCGTCACCGTAGCTGGCGACGAAGTCGATGCCCTGGTCGTCGTAGGAGACGCCCTCGGCGTCGAGAATCGACCGGAGCACGACGGCGGTCTCCTCGTGGGTCGGAGCGCGCATCGGAACCGGAAAGCAACGCGACTCGATGGGCGGGATGAGTTTCGAGGGCTGGCGCGTCGCGATGACGAACTGCGTGGTCCGGGCGTACTGCTCCATCACGCGACGCAGCGCCTGCTGGAAGTCCTCGCGGATCGCCTCCGCGTTGTCCAGCAGGACCGTCTTGTATCGCCCGGAGACGGGCTGGTGGGCGGCGGACTCCTTCAGGACGTGATTGATCATGTCGCGCTTGCTCAGTCGAGAACGGCCCTCGAGAAAGTGTGCGAACCGGGGGTCGTTTTTGATTTCCTTCTTCGTTCTATCGAAGAAATCCGCGACGTTGATCTCGATGAGGTCGCTGTCGGGGTTCTCGTGGGCTTTGCGGGACAGGGCGCGGGCGGCGGCAGTCTTTCCGACCCCCTCCGGCCCGTGGAGGATCAGGTTGATCGGCTCGTCGACGGCCTCCGTGAGGTACTCGCGCACGTCTGGCTGGGGGATGTCCGCGAGGTCGGGCGCGTGAGTCTCCGTCCACAGCGGAGCGTCCATCGAGTGCGAGTAGGCGACTCCGTCGTATCAATCCACCCCTCGAGAGATCGCTGGGAAAGCCCCTCACAGAGAAGTCGGCTCGAAGGTCGGCGGGGGATCGGGGGCTGGATTTTTGTTCGCCACTCGCGAACGGCAGGTATTGGATGACCGGGACAGTGCTCTGTGTCGACCCCGACGAGGAGGCACGCACGACCACCGCCTCCGCACTCGGCGACACCGACCTCGAGGTGACCGCATGTGCGGACCTCGAGACGGCAGTCGAGACGCTCGAGACGCCCGACGGCGTCGACTGCGTGGTGAGCGAGTTCGAACTGCCCGACGGCACCGGGCTGGACCTGCTCGCCGCGGTCCGGGAGCGAGCACCGGACGCCGCCTTCGTTCTGTTCACGGACGCGGACCCGGAGGCGATTGATACCTCGATGCTCTCGGGCGCCGTCGCGGAGTACGTCCCGAAGGACGCCCCCGCCGCCCACGAGCGGCTCGCGGACCTCGTTCGACACGCCGTCGAGTTCCGGACGCAGACGGCCTACCCGCTGCCCGACGACGAGCGCGAGCGCATCGCCGCGCTGGAAGCCTACCGACCGGTGCTCGACGAGATGGGGGCGACCTTCGACCGCCTGACGACGCTCGCCAGCGAGGTCCTCGACGTCCCGATGGCGGCCATCGGAATGATCGACGACCGCGAGGAGACGTTCCTCGCGTGCCGTGGCATCGACCTCGACGTCCTCCAGCGCGAGGACACCATCTGCACGCACGCGATCCTGGAGCCGGGCGTGACGACCATCCCGGACCGCGCCGAGGACCCGCGGTTTGCCGGGAACGCAGAGCTCGATGCCTACGGCTTCCGGGCGTACGCCAGCGCCAACCTCACCACGACCGAGGGACGCGTAGTCGGGACGTTCTGTGTCTTCGACAGCGCTCCACGCGAGTGGACAGACGAGGACCGCGAGCACCTCCGGTTGCTCGCCGCAGAGGCGATGGAGGCGCTGGAACTCCGCCGCCGGCTCCAGGAGGCCGGCGGATCCACTTCTCGGGGGCGAAGCTCCCGGGACGGGGATTCTCAGGACCGCGACTCCAGAGACTTGAGTTCTCAGGATCAAAACTCTCGGGACCGCGACGAGAGCCGGAGCTTCGGGTCGGCGGGCGCGACCAGCGACATCCGAGACGAAAACGCCGACACGAACAGCGGGGAGACCCGATGAGCGGGCAACGGTCCGCGGAGCGCTCGACCGACGAATCGGACGACGAGTCAGACCCCTACCGGTTCGACGGTCTCCCGCTGGCGCCGATTCCGGCCGGGCGGAACATCCTCGTCTGTGGCCCGCCCCACGTCGGCACGCGGCGGCTGGTCCTCCAGATGGTAACCGGTTCGCTCGCGAGCGACGAAGCCGCCGTTCTCGTCACTACGGATGCCGACAGCGACGACATCCTGGAGGACTGCCGCGAACGAGGTGCGAACCCGTGGGGCGACGCTATCGGTGTGGTCGACTGCGTGGGGGGCGGGGAGAAGGACGGAACGACGGCGGCGCGGGTAACGAGCGTATCCGGGCCGGACGACCTCACCGGAATCGGGATGCGCTACTCGGGGCTGTGTGCCGATTTCGACGCCGCCGGCATCCACCGCATCCGGATGGGCGTCGTCTCGGTGTCGACGCTGCTGTCGTTCGGCGACGTCCGGCGGACCTCTCGCTTCATCCACACGCTCACCGGCCGGAACGCGTCGATCGGGGGGCTCGGCGCCTTCCTGCTGGACCCCGAAACCCAGGACGAGCGGACGGTCCGCACCATCGCGCACTTCTGTGACGGCCGCATCCAGGTCCGCGCGGTCGAAGACGACCGCGACGCGCCCGCCGAGCTCCGGGTTCAGGGCGTTCCTGGCCCTACCGACTGGACACCGTTCGACATGGACGACGTCTGAAAATGTGGCGAACGGCGGCCGAAGGATGTGTGATGATCAGCGCCGCAAGAACGCGACGACCGGTCGGTCGATTTCCACCGGAAACGGAGGGGTTCAAGCCGGGCGAGACCAGAGTCCACCCCATGAGCGACGAGGGCGACCAGGCGACCGACGACGCCATGGTGGATGATACCGGAACTGACGACGCCAGAGCCGATGATACCGCAGCCGACAACGACAGAGCCGATGATACCGCAGCCGACAACGCCGACAGCGAGGGCGACGACGCCTCGGCAGCGGAGGACGTCGACGAAGTGCGGACGTGGCTGGTCGAGCGCTCGTACGACAGCCGGGACCTCATCACCCTCGTCTACGCGACGCCCGACGGCGAGCGGGCACTGATGCGAGAGCTATCCTCGTCGATGCTCGACCGCACGCCGATTACGGCCGCCCGGGACGTCGACCCCGGGGACCTGGCGCCCGTCGATGAGTCGGACCGAGAGCGCTATCGAGCGGAGGCCGAGCGCGTCCGCGAGAACAACGACCCCGACGAGGAGATTTAACCACAGATTCACCACGGCGACCAGACCCCGGCTGTCAGGTCTGACAGCAGAATCGGCTGCTTCCGGTGTAATTGGATTCCACTAGTATAATATATTCTTCCGATATAAATACAATGTACCAGAATAAATGCGTTTAAATCTGTTATATTTTAATTATTTTGGTTAGAATATGATTGTATTCGGCTCAATCCTCGTCCGCGAGTGCGTCGAACGTCTTCTCGGCCCAGCGGACGGCAAAGGCGGGCCCGTTGCGCTCGTAGGCGACCGTATCGAGTGCCGCGAACGGGTCCGGCAGGTCGAGGCCGTGCTTGACCGCGGCGCAGGCGAGTTCCGCGGCGGCCGCGAAGTCTGTCTCGCCCCGCGCCACCTCGCCGGAGAGCCCGTCGAGCCGCGGCTGTAGGCGCTGGCCGGCGTCGGCCCACGCGTCGTGGAGGGCGGGCAGGTGTGGACCATCGGCAGAATCGTCGTCGAGGGGTGGATCACCGTCGGAATCTCCCCACGCCGCAAACACGGGGCGGGTCAGCCGCCCGACGTAGGCGTCGTACAGGGCGGCGGCGAGCTGGAAGGAGTCCGCGGGCGACAGCGGCGTGGCCGCCGCCAGATCGGGATAGCGCTCACCGAAGTACGCGAAGAACGATTCGGCGGGCGCCGCGTCCACCTCGACGAGCGCCTCCGCGACGAGGAAGTCGACGAAGGACTCGGGCGAACTCTCGAGCCGGGGCTTGACGATCACGGCCGGTGGCACGGTCTGATGAGTCCACGCGACGCCGCCGTCGCCCGGAAGACCAATCGTGAACTCGTCGCTCGCGTACCGCCGCAGAATCTCGGGTGCGTCGGCCGAGAGCCACTCGTCGGGCGCCGAGAACGGCTCGAACCGGTCGACGACGAGGCCGAGCTGCTCGGCGACCGACGGTTCGATGGTTTCGAAGTCGCGCTCGCAGTCGAGGACCACGGCGTCGGGCGCGTGTGCTCGTCGAACCGCCGCGAGGTCGTCGGTGAGGGGGCGAGACTCGAACACGTCAGGCCATGTAGAGAGTCACGTAGGCGACCGCCACTACGGCGAGGAACGCCGATGCGCCGATAGTGCCCAGGACGATCTTCGTCGCGTCGCTCATTGTCGACCGTGCGTCCGGCCGGTAGTTAAAAACTTCAGTTCGTGGCCGCGTTCAGTTCGCAACCGCGACGTCGTCACCCGGGGAACCCGCGGCGGCAGGTGCGTCCTCGCCGTCACCGGAGGCAAGTGCGTCCTCACCGTCACCGGAGGCAAGTGCGTCCTCACCGTCACCGGAGGCAAGTGCGTCCTCACCGTCGCCCGAGGTCCGCGCATCCTCGCCATCATCGGAGGTCAGCCCACTGTCGGTCTCGGTGTGCCGAGTCGCGGCCATCGCCTCGGCGTGGGCCTTCAGTGCCTCGTTGACCGCCCGGAAGCCGGACTCGGTGTCCGCGCCGTAGCGCCGGAGCAGAAGGCCCGCCAGTACGCCCGAGAACGACTCCGACTGGGTCAGTCGAGAGCGGTCGTCGGCGAGTGGCTCGATTCGGAAGGCGTGTTCGCCGTCGAAGAGACCGCGCACCCAGAGGTGCCCCAGCCACCGGAGTTCGTATGCTTGGGTCGCCGTCTCGCCGTCGGAAGCGGACTCCGTCTCGTCGGCGGTAGCCCCCACGTCGGCGGGGCTAGCGGTCAGGACAGGACCAGCAGTCAGGACCCGGGGTCGGAAGGTCGGCATCCCCTCGGCGTCAGGCCCAGGTGCGACCACGAGTCGCTCACCGGGCGCCGCGACGCCGCTGATTCGCGACCGTGGATTCCACTCCGGGTACGCCGCAAAGTCCGTGAGAGCCGCCCAGACGGTCTCAGCCGGTGCGTCGATGTCGATCGACGTGTGAATCGGGTTCATCGCCCTCCGTACGCGCGCCAAAGAGATAAATCAGCAGTGAGTCGTCTTCACACCCGTCACAGCCGTCTTCGTACTCGTCGCGGTCGACGCTTCATACGGTTTAGTGTAACAGTTTACCGGTGCATCGGCCGACCGGGGCGCCGACGCGCCGGGAACGATTTACAGTAAACCGTATCAGTGGGGCAGCGGATCGGAGGAGGAGTCGCTTCTCCGAGATGAAGGCATTAAATACGAGTCGCATGGAGTCATGTGGGAACGTGAGTCGCGTGGAGTCATGTGGGAACGTGAGTCGCATGGAGTCATGTGAGCCACGTGACCGCGTGGAGTGCAGGTGAACCACGTCCGCGCCGGAACGATGCGAGCCACGAGTGAAGTGGTACGGACCGCGGCTGACGCGGTTCGGGGATTAACGGTACTGGACCACGGAGCCTGGCTCGTGACCCGGAAACGTGTCTCGTCGGGAACGGAGTGGGAGGCGACCGTCGGCTACTCGCGCGCCGTCCGCGCCGACGGGCGCGTCTCGGTCGCGGGAACGACCGCGACCGACGAGGAGGGCGAGCCGGTCGCGCCGGGCGACCCGTACGAGCAGACACGGCACGCACTCGCCCTAGTCGGCGAGGCCTTGAACGAGGCCGGCGCGAGCCTCGAAGACGTGGTCCGAACGCGGCTGTTCGTCACCGACATCGACGACTGGGAGGCCATCGGCCGCGCGCACGGAGAGATGTTCGGGGACATCCGACCGGCCACGACGATGGTGGAGGTGTCCCGGCTCATCCATCCGGATCTCGTCGTCGAGATCGAAGCAGAGGCGATCGTCGACGAGTGAGTTTTTATTTATTTGACTAATATATTAAATATTTTTCTTTTTATTTATAAATTTTAGAACATAGATAGGTATTCGTCTGAATCAATCGTTTCTCACGCCGACACTGGCCGTCCGAGCGACGGCCTTCCAGCGACCGGTTGCGAAGCGAGCGGCGTTGACGACGGCCTTGGCGTAGAAGTCGATGAGGATAGCCGCGTAGATGGCCACGACGCCGAGGCCCCGTCCCGGAGTGACCGAGAACGGACCCAGCGCGACGGCATAGCCGACGGGCAGCGCGAGAAAGGCAATCGGGAGCCGGAAGACGTAGGTCCCGAGAAGCGTGCCGTAGAGCGGCCAGCGCGTGTCACCAGCACCCCGGAGCGCCCCGCGCGTCGTCCGCGAGATAGCAAAGCCCGCAACCCCGAGCGCGAACACGCGGACGAACTCGGCCGTGAGCAGGAGATTCTCCGTTCCGAACAGCGTCGCGATGGGCGCCGCCAGTACCGCGAGCAGGAGCGCGACGAGCAACTGGGTGGCGAGCGCGACGCGGACAGTCGCCCAGCCGTCGCGCGTGGCGGTCTCCTCGTCGCCGGCCCCGACAGCCTGCCCGACGAGCGTACTCGCGGCGGTCGCGTAGCCCCAGGCCGGCATCAGCGCGAAGAGGACGACTCGGCGACCGACCGCGTACGCCGCGACGTACGGCGTCCCGAGAACCCCGAGCACGAACAGGAACGGGAAGCGACCGAAGGTGCGCGAGAGGCGCGTCCCGCCGAGCGGTGCAGCGACGCGGACGATTTCGGCCGCGAGGCCGCGGTCGAACTGCGGGCCGCCGACTCGGAGACGGACGGGCCAGCGCCCGGAGAGGAAGACGGCGGCGAAGACGGTCGCGCCCGCGGTGTTGGCGACGGCCGTTGCGATGGCCGCGCCGGCGACGCCGAGCGGCGGCGCGGGCCCGAGCCCGAACACGAGCACCGCGTTCAGAACGATGTTCGTCGGGAGGGTGAGGAGGCGAACGTACATCGGCGTCCGCGTGTCGCCGGCGCCAGCGAGGGCGCGCGCGGCAATCATCGACCAGAAGCGGGGGGCCATCGACAGCATCACGATGCGGAGGTACTCCGCGCCGACGCGGGCCGTCTCAGCGTCGGGCGCGAGCAGGTCGAGCAGGGGTCGGGCGTAGAACCAGGAGACGGCCGTGAGAGGGACCGCGATGGCCAGCGCCAGCCAGAGCGACTGCTTCACCGCGAGGTCAGCCCGGGCGGGTTCGTCCGCTCCGGTGAGCCGCGAGACGACGCTGATGGTGCCCGACGTCAGCGCCAGCGAGACGCCGAAGGCGACGAAGTAATACTGGAAGCCAAGTTCGAGCGCGGCGATGCCGACCGCGCCGGTCGCGAGCCCGACGAAGACGAAGTCGGACACCCTGAGTGCGACCCGCAACCCACCAGTGACCATCACTGGAAGCGCGAGATCGAACGCCCGGTCGGCGCGGTCGCGCTCGACGAGCCCGGCCCGAGCGAGGGCGGCGGGAAACCGCATCGCCGCCTCGCGGAGGCGCGTCCCGACCGCCGCTATCAGGTCCGCGAGGCGGGCGAGGAGCGCCCCGACGAGGACTACAAAGAGCATCGAGGGGTCGCGAGACGACACAGAACGACTAACGCACGACGGGAACCTCGTTCTTCGGGTTTCCACCCAAAAGCATCTGCGGAGCCGTCTCTAGATCTGTTTCGCACCGCGACGCTCGGAACCAGCGTCGCGACGGAGCGGAGGCCATGACAGAGCGAGGATAGCGGTGGAGGGGAGTCGAGCTTCACTGAGAAGAATGGGGCGGCCGGGCGAAGTGAGGCCGATAGCGAACTCGCGGGGCGAAGTACGGCAGCGCCGTAGGTGAAACAGCAGCACCAGCCCGGTCACGTAAAGCAGTACTACCGGTCAGATGGAGCGATAGCGGCGGCTTCAGGCGTCGCCGGGCTGGTCGCCGAGCCACTGTTCGGGAACCTGAATGACGTAGCGGCCGTTCTCCTGGAGCGCGATGATGTACTCCTCGCGGTCGTACAGTTCCATGAGGTTCAGCTCGTACTGCCCGGGTTCGAGGATCTTTATCGACTCGAACTGGTCGTTGAGCTGTTCTCGGAGCTCGGCGATATCGGGCTGGTCGTCCTCGTCGGGAGTACTGACGACGCGGCCATCGCCCGGCCCCTCGCCAGGTCGCGCGGACTCGCCGCCGAGCGCGGTTTCGCGGCCGGGGGCGGTTCCTCGGGTGGCGTCGGCTCTCGCGTCCGAGTCGGTTGCGTCCGTACTGGCGCTCGGAGTTGGCTCATCGACGCCCGCGTCGTCATCGACGGGCCCGTCGGTGGCAGTTTCGTCGGCGATGGACCCGTCGGCGGCAGCTTCGTCCGCCTCGGTGACGGCCCTGGCTGTCTCGCGAGCGTCGGCGTCGATGATACCGTCCTCGTCGGGTTCGAGGTCCGGCTGGTCCCGGTCCACCTCGCGCTCGCTCGGCCAGGTCGCGTTGGGGTCCGGGCCGGCGTCGGATGTCGGCGTCGCCGCCTCACTCCCGCTCGATCCGGCAGAGCGTTCAGTTGCGGCGTCGCTGGCCCGGCCCGGATCCGCCGGCGGCTGCTCGGGCAGGCCGGCTGCCGACTCAGATTCCGCATCGTCACTCGACACGAAGTCACGGACCTTCGTGGCGGCGCGACCGACCGTGTTGGCGGTCGTCGATCCATCCGGCTCCGGCGGGTCGGCGTCGGGCGGCGTCTCGGGGATGTCGCTCCCCTTCGGGTGGAACTGGAAGGTATTGCCGCCACAGTCCGGACAGCCGCTCAGCATCTCCTTGGAGCCGTCGTCGAAGACGTGCCCGCACGTGGTACACTGGTGTGGCATCGATCGTAGCGTAGTGGTCCGTGATTCGTGATGTGGATGATCCTTCGTGGATGGATAATCCGTGGTTCGTGGGGTGGACGATTCGTGGTTCGTGGGGTAGACGGTTCGTGGTTCCCGGGCAGTTCGTGGACAGTTCGTGTCGACGTCAGCGGCGCCGGATGAGCGTCCGGATGAAGTTCTCGTCTTTGTGTAGTGTCTCGATGCGGTCGGCGGGCCCGATGACCGTCAACTTCGACTCCTCGTTCTTGCCGAGGACGCGGCCAAGCAGGCCCGGAGAGTCGCGACTTCCGCCGGGGTAGGTCTCGACTTCGATTCCGGTGAAGCCGTCACCGTCGCCGCCGTCCGGCTGGATCTCACCCATCGTCACCTCGATGAGCTTCGACTCCTCGTCGGGGTCGAGTCCACGTTCGAGAATGACGATGTTACCGTCGCGGACGCCGTCCAGGATGAGCCTGATCTTCTCCATCGTTCGGAGGCCATCCATCCGCTCGGCGCTAATCAGGTCGATCTGGACGCCGTCCGCCGGCCCGCTCCCGTCGTCACCAGTTGTCAGTTCTGCCATCCTATCACCCGAAGTACTCCGCAATCTTGTCGTAGACCTCGTCCATGTTGTCCCCCTCAAGGGCGGACAGCGGGACGGTCTCGTGCTGGGGGAACGCGTTCCGGATGCGCTGGACCGAGGCGTCCTCCAGGTCGATCTTGTTCGCGAAGATCAACACCGGCAGGTCCTGGCTCTCGATGATGCCGATGAGCATCGTGTTTACCTGCGTGAACGGGTCGGTCGTGGCGTCCAGCACGTAGATGACGCCGTCGACGTCCTCTCGGAGCCAGTGCATCGCCTCGGCGACGCCCTCGGTCGCCTCCCGCGACCGCCGGATGGCGTCTTCCTCCTCGATGTCGTGTTCCAGGAACTCCGTGTAATCGACCTTCGTGGTCACGCCGGGCGTGTCCACGATGTCGATGTTCACGGTGCTGCCGTTCCGTTTGATCTCGACGTTCTCTTTTCGACGCGCCCGGCGCGTCTCGTGCGGTACGTGGCTCTCCGGACCGACCGCGTCGCCAGTCCAGTCACGGGCAATGCGGTTCGCCAGCGTTGTCTTGCCCGCGTTCGGCGGGCCGTAGATGCCGATTCGTTTCGGCTCGTCGGCCGCGAAGAGCTCTGAAATGCTCGATCTGATTGACTTGAGCAGACCCATCCTATCCTCCCGCACCCTGGCCTCGAATGGACCGGGGCGCTCTGGCGGTACTGCCGAACCCGAACCACTTAAGTCTGCGTCAGACATACATATCTAATTATATACTTTTCTGCCAGAGACGGGCAATAGACAGCTGAAAACAGCCGTCTGACGCACGTCATCCGGAAATTATATCAAAATATCTATTTTTCATTCTACGTCCTTGGCTTCGACCGGTGTGACGAGTCCGCTTGAACGAGTCGTTCGGAATGTGCTGTTCGAATAGGCTG
>JBDGSA010000106.1:0-14151 GCA_042217755.1 Haloglomus sp.
TCGTCGAGCACGAACTCGACCTCGTGAAGAACGCCGACAACATCGTCGACCTCGGACCGGAGGGCGGCGAGGGCGGGGGCCGCGTCGTCGCGCAGGGCACGCCCGAGCACGTCGCCCGACAGGACCGCTCACACACCGGGCGCTACCTCCGGGACTACCTCGACGTGGACCTCGAGGGGCCACGCTCCGAGCGCGAACGCGAGCGGGCGGACCTGCGCGAGCGGGCGAACGAGCGCGTGGCCGAGCGCCGCGGCGAGACCGACGCGGAGGCCGAAGCGGCGGCGGGCGACGACTAGCCGAGCCGGTACGGTGAGAGAAGCAACGCATTATTTGTCCATATAATTTCGATATAATGTAAAAATATTCGACATAAATATACAATTTGGAAATTTGAATTATCATCGAAGCATCTACTTCGTTTCTTCTGCCTCTGTCTCTGCCCGCGGGAGCCACAGTCGGACCACGCTCCCGCGGGGCTCACGCTCCTCGACGCCGATCTCGCCGCCAGCGTTCGTGACAGTCCAGCGGACGAACCAGAGTCCGAGCCCCGTCGCGTGGTCGAGCGGCGTCTCGCGGTCGCGTTCGAGCGGAATCTGCTCTAAGTTGTCGAGGCCGGGGCCGTCGTCGGCCACCTCGACGATCACCCGGTCGGCGTCGGTCCGGACCCGGATTTCGACGGTCGGTTGGCCGCGGTCGTGGTGAATGATGGCGTTCTCCACCAGTTCGTCAAGCGCGAGTTCGAGCGTCTCGTGCCCGCGGACCGGGGCGGTGTCGGGCGTCGAGACGGAGATGGTGGCGTCGGGGTGTTGCTCTCGGCGTTCCGCCGCGATTCGGTGGACGACTGCCGCGATGTCGAAGGGCCTCGGCTCCTCTCCCGGGATGATGCTGGGGTGGAACTGCCGGGTCCGGTCGCTGAGTGTGAGGAGCTCCTCGCCCGCCTGGCGGATGGCCTCGGCCTGTGCTTCAGCGTCGCCACGGCCCTCCTCGATGCTGGCCGCCCGGGCCAGCACGATGTTCATCTTGTTGCGGAGGTTGTGCCGGAGGACACGGTCGAACACCGAGAGCCGGCGCTCGCTCTCGCGGAGCTCGGTCACGTCGCGGCAGACGCCGACCCGGCCGACGACCTCCCCGCCCTCGTCGGTGAGGAGGGTGATGTGTAGCTCCAGGGTCCGGGGGACCCCGTCGGCAGTCCGGACCTGCGTCTCTAAGGTCTCGTATTGGGCGTCGGAGGTCCTGAGATCCTCGATCAGCTCCCGCCCCCTGGCGACGTCCTCCTCGGGGATGACCGTCGAGACGTGCGCGCCGACGAGCGACTCGCGGTCGTGGCCCAGCAGTTCGACCAGCGCGTCGTTGACGAGCGTGAACCGGCCCTCGGTGTCCAGCGCGTACACCGGGTCCGGCGCGGCCTGCAGGATGGCCTCGAACCGCTCTAACTCGCGTTTGCGGGCCACCTGCTCGGTCACGTCCTCCTGGAACCCGACGTAGTGGGTGACGGTCCCCGCCTCGTCCCGGACGGGGGCGACAGTGAGGCGGTTCCAGAACGGCGTCCCGTCCTGCCGGTAGTTCAGGAGCTGGACGCGGGTCGGTTCACCGGCGTCGATGGCCCGGCGGAGTTCGGCGACGGCCTCGGGGTCCGTCTCGGGGCCCTGGAGGAACCGGCAGTTCCGGCCGATGGTGTCGGAGGCGTCGTAGCCCGTCAGCGCCTCGAACTCCTCGTTGACGTAGACGAGCGGGTTGTCCGGCTGTCGGTAGTCCGCGATGGAGATGCCGACGGAGGCCTCGTCGATGGCCCGCTGGAACAGCCGTAGCTGGTCGCGCTGGTCGGCCAGGGCGAGTGACATGCTGCGGTCGCGTGCGAGCGACGCGACGCGGGCGTCAAGTTCGAGCTTCCCCGTCGGGAGTTCGACCACGTCGTCGACGGTCGTGCCCAGCGCGTCCGAGAGCCACGGTGTGTCGGTCGGCTGCTGCCGGAGGAGAAGCAGGACCGGGAGCTGGACGGGCTCGGCCGCGGCCCGGCGGCCGCTCAGCTTCGTCGCCACCTTCGGATACCACGCCGAGTCCACCAGACAGAGGTCGAACGCCGGCCACTCGTCGTCCGGAGCGGCGGTCACGACGTCGTACCCCTCGGTGAGTTGGTCGGCGAACAGCTCGCGGTCGCGGTCGTGGGCCACCAGCACCAGCACCCGGAGTTGCTCGTCGGAGCGAGCGGCCGCGGCGGCGCCGTTTCTCATGCCCATTGGTTCCTGTCCCCGCGGTCAGTCATCCGGGTTGTCGACCCGCTCCGGTGTGCCCGTGAGGATTCCCCGGAGGTCCGTCGTCGGCTCGCCGATGCGGAGGCCGTTCTCGTCGATTTCGAGTTCGCGGAGCGTCCGCTCGAACCCGCTGAGGCGCTTTTTCAACACGCCGACCGACTTCTGGATCTCGCCTTCGAGCTCCAGGTAGCGCAGGAACAGGATGCTGTCGGCGAGGTAGCTGATGTTCTCCTGCGTGCTGGAGAACTCCCCGGTCACCGTCTGCTGTTCCTCGAGGAGGATGACGGTGACGCCGACGTTGCGGAGGTAGCGACAGAGGCCGTGGAGGTGTTCGAGCAGCCCATCCTCGTCGCGGAGCGAGAGCCGGTAGCCCGCGGTCCCGTCGATCATCACCACCTCCGTGCCGTTCTCCTCGACGTCAGTGCGGACCCGGTGGGCGAACTCGTCGGCCGAGAGGTCCATCGGCTCGATCTCCTCGACGCCGAGTGACCCGTCCTCGATCATCTCATCGACCGGAACGCCGATGGCCTCGGAGCGGTAGCGGAACTGCTCTTCGGCCTCCTCGAACAGGTAGATGGTCGAGCGCTCCCCGCGCTCGGCAGCCTCCTTCATGAAGTGAGTGCCGGTGGTGGTCTTGCCCACGCCCGACGGGCCCGTGATGAGCGAGACGGTGCCGCGCTCGAAGCCACCCGAGAGCAGGTCGTCGAGTCCTGGGACCCCAGAGGAGATGGTCTCTCGCGTGAGCTCGCGGTCGTAGTCGCCGGGCACTAGTGACGGGAACACGTGGATTCCGTCCCCGTGGATGCGCAGCGCGTGCGAACCGCCCCGGAAGGCCGACCCCCGGAGCTTCTCGACCTCGATGCGGCGGCCGGAGTCGCTCCGCGAGAGCGTGATGATTCCGTCTCCGAGGAACTGCAGGTCGTCGTCGGGCTCGCTCGGTGTCGGCTGCGTGGTGTAGACCGCCGTGACGTCGCGCTCCTTCAGGAACGCCGTGAGTGAAGCCATCTCCTGGCGGAACTGGTAGTCGTCGGGCGCGAGCAGCCGGAAGCCGGTGAGCGGATCGATGACGACCCGACTGGGGTCGCGCTCGCGGATCGCCTCGACGATGCGCTCGGCCGGCTCGTGCCCTTCGACCTCCGCGGGCTCGAAGGCGGTGTAGCTCCGATCCTCGAGAAACCGGTCCGGCGTAGGACTCAGGTCGACGATCTCCACGCCGCCGAGGTCGAACCCCAGGCTCGCCGCGTTCCGCCGAAGGTCCTCGGCCGGCTCCTCGAAGGCGACGAACAGCGGTTCGTCTCCGGCCTCGACGCCGGCGGTCAGGAAGTGCAGCGCCACGATGGTCTTTCCCGCTCCCGGCCCGCCGCGGACGATGTAGGCCCGGCCCTCGGGCAGGCCCCCATCGAGGAGTTCGTCCAGTCCCGAGATGTCAGTCGAGACCCGGTCGGACGTGTTCTTGATGGTCATTGTGATGACTTCCTGGTATCGAGTGTTAAGGGTGCTGGCTATTCCCGATGCCATCGTGGGGTTCGGGGAGCAGTTGCTGCTTGAATAGCCACGTGACGCGCATCGGTAACGGCTCCGGCAGCAGTGGTCACGACACGGCGAGGACGCTCATGTGTCTGGGGAGCCTACCCCGGCGCATGAACGCGCTCCTCGCGCTGGAGGACCGACTGCTCGCGGTCGCGCTCGACGATGCCGGTGCGACCACCCGGCACCTGTCCGGCCACCGTCCGGAGTGTCTGGCCAGCTCCGGCAACACCCGCCTCGTCGGTACGTTCGACGACGGCCTGTGGCGGGCCTCGCGGGAGGGCGATGAGCTCGGCGCATTCGAGCGCGTCGCACCCGACACGCTCCCCGGGCGCGTGACGGCGCTCGCGCGCGCCCCAGGCGACCCCGACGTGGTCTACCTCGGCGCCGAGCCGTCGGCGGTGTATCGCTCCGACGACGGGGGCGAGACGTGGACCGAGTGTGCGCCGCTGACCGACCTCCCGTCGGCCGGGGAGTGGTCGTTCCCGCCGCGACCGGACACTCACCACGTCCGCACCATGGCGGTCCATCCGGAGGACCCAGACCGGCTGTACGTGGGAATCGAGGCCGGCGCGTTCGTCCTGAGCGACGACGGCGGGGAGCCGGACGGCGCGGGGCGACCGTCGTCGGACGGGCACGCCGGGTCCGAGAGAAGCGCGGCGTGGACCGATCGGCCGCCGGGCAGCCGGCGAGACAACCACACGCTCGCGACGCATCCGGACGCGCCCGACCGCGTCTACGCGGCCGCGGGCGACGGCTACGCCCAGTCCGCGGACGCCGGCGCCACCTGGAACCACCCCACCGACGGCCTCCAGCACGGCTACGTCTGGGGGCTCGCGGTCGACCCCGCGGATCCCGACCGCGTCTACGTCTCGGCAGCCCGCGGCGCGCACGCGGCCCACTACAGCGGCCGGGCAGACGCACACGTCTACCGCCGTGAGGGTGACGGGCCCTGGCAGCGCTTCGACGGCGACGAACTCGGTGACGGGCTCCCCGTCGGTGAGGGCGTCTGCCGGGCCGTACTGGCCGCACCCGCCCCAGGCGAGGTACTCGCCGCGAACAACCGCGGCCTGTTCCATACCACCGATTCGGGCGCGACGTTCGAGTGTATTCTGGACGATATTATGGGTGTTCCGCGGTCAATCGACGTAACTAACGGATAACTACAAAAATTCGCTACCATCCGGATAATCCTGTCCGCCACTGTCGCCGGCCGCGCTCTCCTCTCGGAACACTCTGGCTGGACCGGCTCGTCGGCCCGGCCGGGGAGGGGTCGTGGACTCGCCGGAACGAGGCTATGGACCCGGCCGGGGAGAGGTCGTGAACCCGTCGGGCGACCTGGCGTCCGTGCGAGCCGGCAGTCTTAATCCGGTGCCACCGCCACGGTCGGCCAGTGCTCGGAGCCGACCTCCTCGCCCAGCTGGTGCCGCCGCGCACGGACTACGGGACGGTGGCGGACCTGCTGCGGCTACTGCTCGTTCCGGCCTTCGGCTACGCGGCGTACCGCGACATCAAGACGCGGCGGGTCGACGGGCGGCTGTGGGCGCCGCTGGTCGTCGTCGGCCTCCTGGCGCTCCTCCTCGACTTCGCGCGGTTCGGGACGACGACCTTCTCCGGCGAGCGGCTGCTCATCCGAACCGGGGTATCGCTCGGGCTCGTCGGATCGCTCGGCTACCTGTTCTGGCGGCTCGGCGCCTTCGGCGGCGCGGACGCGAAGGCCATCATGACGCTCTCGCTCTGCTTCCCTGTCTACCCGGCCTATACGCTCCCGATTGGGACGTACCCGCTCCACCAGGCAGCGCTCGGGGTCTTCTCGCTCACGATCCTCACGAACACGGTGCTGGCGGGGCTCGCATACCCGGTGGTGCTGGCTGCGAACAACGCCGCGCGCGGCCGGTTCGCGCTCCCGATGCTCATCGGCTGGCCGGTGGACGTAGAGACACTGCCCGAACGGTACGGACGGCTGCTGGAGACGCCCGACGGGTTCACGCGTCGGGGCCTCGATCTCGACACGCTCCGGATGTACCTCCGCTGGCGCGGAACGACCCTGTCGGCGGTCCGCGAAGCCCCCGAGCGATTCCGCGCTCCCGACTCCATCCCGGCGCCCGGCGCGCGCGGCGACCCGACCACCGGCTCCGTCGCCGAGGGCGACCCCGTGACTGACGGCGGGACTCCGGAGGAGCCGGCGACGACACCCGCTCCGCGGGTCCCGACCACCGACACGCCCGCGACGCCCGCGGTGTGGCGAGTCGACGAGTGGGGGGCGGCGACGTTCCTCGATGACGTGGGCTACGCCTACGGGGCGACCGCGCGGGACCTGCGCGAGGCGCTCGAACTCCTCACCGACGCGGACCGGGAACGGGTCTGGGTGTCGCCGGGCATCCCATTCGTCGTCCCGATGTTCGCCGGGCTGGTCGTCTCTCTGGTCGTCGGCGACGTGCTGCTGTTGCTGCTCGGCGGGCTCTGACCCGCACGGACCAGCGTGGACCGGCGTAGACCGCGTCGGGGGCCGTGCCCACGAAAAGACCTATGCTCGGCAGGGGTCTCGCTGCGAGCATGAGCGAGACCGCATCCGGGACCGGAATCGACGCCGCCGTCGACCTCGAGTTCGGCGACGACGGGCTGGTCCCCGCTGTCGCCCAGGACGCCGAGACCGGGGAGGTGCTGATGCTGGCGTACGTCGACGAGGAGGCGCTGGCGGCCACCCGCGAGACGGGCTACGCCCACTACCACTCGCGCTCACGCGACGAACTCTGGAAGAAGGGCGGCTCCAGCGGCCACGTCCAGCGCGTCCGCGAAGTCCGGGTCGACTGCGACGGCGACGCGCTCCTCTACCGGGTCGAACAGGAGGGTGGCGCCTGTCACACGGGCTTCGAGAGCTGCTTCCACCGGACGCTCGACGGCGAGACGGTCGGCGAGCGCATCTTCGACCCGGACGAGGTGTACGAGGACGGATGACCAGTGCGCCGAGCGCGACAGCGGGCGCGGACGAGGAGAGCGCGACGGCACTCGTCGCGGACCTGGACGCCGCGGCGACGGAGTTCGAGCGCGTCCGCGACCGGGTCGCGGAGTATGGCGTCGACGCGCTCGACCGCGTCGCCGGTGCCTGCGAGCAGGTCGACCGCCTGTTCGAGCGCTACGAGGACCGCGCGACCGACTACGACGACTTCGAGGGATACGTCGAGTTCCAGGACACCTTCGTCGAGTTCGTCGAGGGGCTGCCCGAGGACCTGCCCGCCCGCGACGCGTTCGAAGCAGCCGACGAGACGTTCCAGCGCTCGCGGCTGAAGGAGAAGCACTTTGACCGCGCGCGCGAGCAGTTGCAGCCAGCCCGCGACCTGGCCGACCTCTACGAGGAGTGGCAGGAGGTCCGCCGGCGCTACAGCGACGCCCGCTACGCCGTCGAGCACCGGCTCGAAGCAGTCGAGGACCGCATCGACGACCTCGAGGAGACGCTCGCGTACGGCGAGGCGGATCTCGACGCGCCGGTCGAGCGGCTCCGCGATCCCATCGAAACCTACGACGACGCCGTCAGCGAGGCCTTCGTCGACCTTCGGCGGAACGAACCGGCTCGCGAGACGCTCGAGGTGCTCGCGGCGGCGGCCGACGAGCCACTGCTGGACGCGCGCCGCCCTCCGAGCCGCCTGCTGGAGTACGTCCGCGAGTCGGATGTCGGCGAGGAGTCGGTGACGACGCTGCTCGAGTACGCGGGCTACTCGAACTCCAAGCTCGGCCACTACGTCGAGGACCCGGCGGCGTTCCAGCGGTGCGTGGCCGCCAACGAGACGTACCTCACCCGGCTGGACGCCGAGCCGCTGACAGTCGGCTGGCCGCCGCCGCCCACGACGCACCTGCGCTGGTGGGCCGACGCCGCCGAGTCGGTCGTCCGCCGGTTTGCGCCCGCAGACGTCGTCGCGGCCCTGCGCGAGGTCCGGGAACTGACATACGACGACGACTACGAGCGTCTGCAGGAGGCTGCCGTCGCTCGGATGGAACTGGACGAGACAGAGCGCGAGCGCCTCCGAAACGGCGCCATCGAGCCGGACCTCGAGGCGGCCCGCGAGACCCGCGACTTGCTCGCCGCGGCACTCGAGGAACACCCGCCGCTCGAGGAGCGCTGACCCCCGCAGTCGCTACGAGCGGTCGGTCGCGGGCCCATCGCGCGCCGCCGGCGTCGCCGTCTGCACGTCTGCCGGCGTCTCATCCGGGCGTGAGATGCTCAGCACGCGGGCGACGTTCCCCGACCGATAGAACAGTTCGGCGCTGTCGCCCGGGCGGAGGCTGTTGAAGTCCCCGCGAGTGAGATTTGCCTCGCCGCATCCGCCCGCGCCGTCGGCGTCGGGCGCACAGTCGTGCTGGATGAGGTAGTCGACGTCGCGGTACTGGTCGGCCAGCGCCTCGCCGAGCGGCTGTGAGACGACGAGCGGGCCGTCCCGGTCGAAGTCCTCGCGGTGGGCCGGGACGATGGTCCGCGGCTCGCCGATGGCGTCGGAGACGATGCGCCCGCGCCCGGTGTCGGTCTCGGCGGTGATGTACTTCGCGCGGACCAGACCCCGCTCTGTGACCCCGAGTGCGGTCAGACAGCCGCTCGTAATCGTCGTCGCTCCGACTGCCGCCGCGCCGAGCGCCCGCAGCGCCACCCGTCGTCGCATACTCGTCTTTCGTCGGTCGGGACAAGGAGGGTTCCGGTCGGGAGTCACGGTGGCCGCCCGCCGTCGTTCGGCCGCTCGGTCGATTCCTGGCCTGCCGCCGTGGCTCAGATACTGCCGGTCACGTCGTCGTACGCCCCCTCCTCGTACTCGTCGTCGGGGACCACCACGACGCTGCCGAAGCCCTCGCGGTCCTGGAGCATCTCGTGTGCGCGGGCGGTCTCGCTCATCGGCAGCACCTCGCGGACGTAGGGGGTGAGCGTGCCCTCCCAGACCAGTGACAGCACGTCGTCCATCTCGCCCGGCGTGCCCATCGTCGAGCCGAGGATGTCGAGTTGCTTCCAGAAGATCTGCGAGATGTCCGTCTCCGGGTTCGGGCCGGTGGTCGCGCCGCAGGTGACGAGACGACCGCCTTTCGCGAGTGCGGAGATGGAGTCCTGCCAGGTGGCCGCGCCGATGTGGTCGACGACGACGTCGACGCCGCGGCCGTCGGTGTCGCTCTTGACCTCGCCCGCGAAGTCCGCCTCCTCGTAGTTGATGAGGTGGTCGGCGCCGCAGTCGGCCGCGTGCTCGAGTTTGGCCTCGCTGGAGGCGGTCGCCCATACCTCGGTTCCCTCGTTGGCTGCGATCTGCACCGCGGCGTGGCCGACGCCGCCAGAGGCGCCGTGGACCAGCACCTTCTCGCCCTGCTGGATGTCGGCGCGCGTGGTGAGCATCCGCCACGCGGTCTGGAACACCAGCGGCGCTGACGCCGCCGTCACGAAGTCGACGTCTTCGGGAACGCCGACGAGGTTGTCTTCGGGGACCGCGGCGAGTTCGGAATGGACGCCGCGGGTGTGCTCGCCGATGAGCTGGTAGTTCGCGCAGGTGGAGTACTCGCCCTTCCGGCAGAACTCACAGTCGCCACAGGAGGTCCCGGGCTCGACGGCTACGCGGTCGCCCGCCTCGAACCGGCTGACGTCCTCGCCGACCTCGCTGACGACGCCGGCGGCGTCGCTGCCGGGGATGTGCGGGAACTCGCCCGGACTCGGCATCCCGCGGCGGGTCCACACGTCGAGGTGGTTCAGTCCGCCGGCCTTGATCTCGACCAGACACTCGTCGCGGTCGATCTCCGGGTCCGGCAGGTCGCCGTACTCGATGACGTCCGTGCCACCGTGCTCTTCGTAATAGACGGCCTTCATAAGCCGGTGCTCGAACGCCCGGGCCAAAACGGTAGCGGTGTCAGAAGACGCCGGGTGTTTGATACTCTGTCGGCTCGCTCGAACGCCCGCATCGTGCGCCGAATCTGCTTCCTGGATCTCCTGCTCGGTGTTCTCTTCCTGTCTGGTGTCGGTCTCCTATCCGGTGCCGTTCTTCTACCCGGTATCCGCTCCCTGTCCGGTGCCGTCCCCCTATCCGGTGTTCGCTCCCTGTCCGGTGCCGTCCCCATATCCGGTGTCCGCTCCCTGCCCGGCGTCGTCCTCCTACCCGGTATCCGCTTCCTGCCCGTCACTCTCGGAGTCGTCGCTGCTGCCGGGGCTTCGGCCTACTCCGGAACTGAATCGCCCACGGCGACGCAAGACCCATGTCGGCGTCCCGGCTAATAGCGACAGATGCGGACCTCGTATCTGGGCGTCGCGGTCCTCGTTGCCGGCCTCGTCGCGATGAGCGTCGGCGGAGCAGCATACGTCGGCGCCCAGCAGTGCCGGACGGTCGCCGGCCTGCAGGTGGCGCCCGCCCAGGACCCCCCAGAGAACGTGACCCGCGTTGCCTACGCGGACCTCACGACCGACCAGCGGCGCGTCTTCGACCAGGTGCGGGGCGCTCGCCAGGCGCTCGTCGAGCGCGGCGTCTTCACCGAGTCGCTCGTGGTCGGGTACGAGGGGACAGACTACGTGGTCACCGTCAGCCAGGAGACCGGCTGTGCAGACCCCGCTGGCGACGGCGTCCGCGGGCCACTGGCCGGCGGTGCGACACTCCTGCTCCTCGGAGCTTGCATGACGAAATACGGAGATTGATCTATTATTATACTATTACGAATAATACGGTCCAGATTTCATTCGAAAGATATAGATAAACCTGGTATTTTGGCCAGCGTCCGTTACGGAGCGTCGGTCCCGCACACTAACCTATCGGGGGGTCGAACTCCGGCATATGACCGACGACCAGGAGGAGCACGACCACGGCGACGGCGCGCACGGCGAGCATGGCGAGCACGGCGGCCACTCACACGACCACGGCGAGCACGGCGGCCACTCACACGACCACGACCACCACGCGCACGACGTCGAGCGCATCGGCGCGGGCGTCGTGACGGTGTCGACCTCGCGGAGCGTGGAGGACGACCCGGCGGGCGACGCCATCATCGCGGCGTTCGAGGACGCCGGGCACGACGTGGTCGTCCGGGAACTCGTCAACGACGACCTCGACGGCATCCAGTCGACGGTCGACCGTCTGGTCGCGCGCGACGACGTGAACACGGTCGTCACCACGGGCGGGACCGGCGTCACCCCCGACGACGTGACCATCGACGCCGTACGGCCGGTGCTCCGCACGGAACTCCCCGGGTTCGGTGAGCTGTTCCGCCGGCTCTCCTACGAGGAGGTCGGCACCCGCATCGTGGGGACGCGCGCGCTCGCGGGCATCGCCCGTAGCGTACCTGTCTTCTGTCTCCCCGGGAGCGAGAACGCCGCGCGGCTGGGCGCCGAGGAGATCATCGTGCCGGAGGCGCCCCATCTGGCGGGGCTGGCACGCCGTGGCGAGGAAGAAGTCGCGGACGAAGCGGCGGAGTCCGCCGAGGAGTGACGCTCCGGTCGGACTACGGCTCGAGTGGCTCGACACAGCGGACGGTCACGGGGTCGCCCTCGACCAGTTCGAGGTCGCCGCCGAACGCCGCCACGAGGTCGCGGTTCGTCCGCGGGTGGTCGGTCAGCCGACGCGTCGTCAGGCGCCCGCCCGCCAGCGCGAGCACGACGGCGAGCTGGTCGGCCGTATGACCGTCGACTGCCGGCCGCGCGGCGTCGACCGTCGACTCGCGGGCCGCCCGGAACCGTTCGTACGCGCCGACGGCGTCGCCGGCCACGTCCTCCATCGGCTTGCCCCGCTCGCCGAGCGCGTCGAAGCCCGCGCGACCGTCGGCGGTGATGGCCACCAGCGTCACGACGGCGCCCGGCGAGTCGGTCTCGACGTAGTCCGGGTGCGTCTCGACGGGCGACGGGGTCAGGTCGCGGAGTGCCTGCCTGGCGGCCCGGGCGCCGCGCTCGGCGACGTCCGCGTCCGCGAGCGCCTCGGCCGCGACCGAGTGGACGACGAGTCGCTCGGTCGGCCCCGAGTCGACGAGATCGAGCGGCTCGAGGGCACTGCCGCGCAGGGTGAGCGAGGCCTCGCCGCCACCGGCCGGGTAGAACCCGCGCCGCGAGACCGCCACGCGAGCGTCGAGTCCGGCTCGACGGGCGAGTGGGAGCTTCACGCGCCGGTAGTGGTCGGTCGTGGGGGCCCACTTCACGTCGGTACCGCCGGTCGCGCGCACGACGAGTTCCGCGTCGGCGTCGAGGGCGGCCGCGACGGGCAGGAGCGCGTCGAACACGAGCAGCACGCTCCCTGCGGTGCCGACATCGACCTCGTATTCGCCCGGCCTGACGGGACCGGGCTCGAACGTCAGCGCCGCCGTGCCGTGCTCTGCGTCCGACACCTCGGCGTCGCAGACGTTCGCGACTGCCTCGACGGCGGCGAGGTGCTGGGGTTTCAGCCCGGGCTCCGGCCTGTCGCCGCGGATGCCTGTCATCTCGAACGGCTCGCCCGTCACCGCCGAGAGGCCGAGGGCGGTCCGCAGGAGCTGGCCGCCGCCGGCGCTCCCGTCGAGTTCGAGCATGCTGTGGACGGCGGTGCCCGCGGGGGTGAACCTGACGGTCGCGCGGGCAGTCGTCCGGCGGTCCGGCGGTGTCGTCTCGAATCCGCCCCACTCATACGGTTTACTGTAAATCGTTCCCGGCGCATCGGCGCCCCGGTCGGCCGACGCACCGGTAAACTGTTACACTAAACCGTATCAGTTGTCGCCGCGGTGGTCCCCGGCGAGTTCGATGCGCCCCTCGAGATCGCGCTTCGAGGGCGGGCTGATGGTGATGCCGGCGGCCTCCGGTCGCGCCTTCACCTCGCGGGCGAACGCCGACCGGATGGCGAAGACGTTCTGGTCGCGCGGGTTCGCCACCCAGTACTGGACGCGGACGACGACGGCGTCGCTGGCGAAGTCGTCGACGTACGCTCCGGGTTCGGGGTCCGCCAGAATGCCGTCGACCGCCGTCGCGGCCTCGTGACATGCCTCCAGAGCCGCCCCGATGTCGTCCTCGTACGAGCGGCCGACGTGCTCGACGACGTACCAGCCGACCGCCCCCACGACGAGAACGCCGGCGAGGAATCAGTCGACCCGGACCAGCGACGGCTCGAGGTCGACCAGCGCCTCCGGCCCGATCTCTGGCGTCGAGTTGGGCGTCGTCTGCGGCGACATCGCGTGCAGACACCACACCGACGACGTCCGGGTACAAAGCCCCGGGCGCCGCCCCCGCTCCGAACCGCGCATGACTATGTCCGTGGCCGACGTCCCGCCCGATATGGACAAGCAGCCCCTCCGTGAGCGGGTGTGGGACGAACTCGAGGAGAGCGGGGCGGCTCGCTTTCCATTTCCCCCGCACGGTCGAATCCCGAATTTCGCGGGTGCGGACGCAGCCGCCGACCGCCTCACAGAGACCGACGCGTGGCGGGCCGCCGGGACAGTGAAGGCGAACCCGGACGCCCCGCAGCTGCCGGTCCGGCGGGCCGCGCTCCGTGGCGACAAGACCGTCTATATGGCCGTTCCGCGGCTGCGTGACGAGCAGTGTTTCCTCGAGCTCGACCCGGATGCACTCTCGGACTACGACGCCGCGACCACCGTGAGCGGGTCGGCAGAGCACGGCCGGCAGGTCGCTCCCGACGCGATGCCCGAGGTCGACCTCGTCGTCTCGGGGAGCGTCGCCGTCTCCGACGCGGGCGCCCGCATCGGCAAGGGCGAGGGGTTCAGCGACCTGGAGTGGGCGGTCCTCCGGGAACTCGGTCTCGTCGACGAGTCGACGCCCGTCGCCACGACAGTCCACGAACTACAGGTCCGCGAGGAGGACTGGCCGACAGCCCCCCACGATGTGTCGATAGATCTGGTGGTCACGCCCGAACGTGTCGTGGAGACGGGGGCAGCGGGCAAGCCGATGGGTATCGACTGGTCGCTGCTCTCTGATGAAGCTGTCGCGGAGATGCCTGTTCTGGAGCGGTTCTACGATAAATAACCAAATTTTTCGATTAAATAATAATTCCAGATTGTTATCCCGATAATTTCGTTTAAATAGGAAATATGTGCCATATGAGGTGTGAATCTCCGAGGTATAACAGTTCTCACTCCCTCACGACGAGAGTCACAACAGAACCGGATAGAACGTCCCCGCCCACTCTTGCGATGCCTGCGCCGACGACGGAGCCGATCAATCTGAGTAGAACGCCTCCGTTCGCTCTCCCCGTGGCGGTGACAGCGACGGCGATGGGAGGCTGTTGAAAGCCCCCGCCCGCTCGACCGTCCGGGGCTCGCTGTCGCCGAAAATCGAAGATTTTCGGGCTCACGAGAGAGTTCCGCTCTCTCGGACGACGCTCCTCACGTCGCTCGCGCTGCTCGCTCGTTGCGGTGCTTACTTCGCCCGGGACGGGTCGAGGCGGATTGTCGGCTC
>JBDGSA010000179.1:0-14113 GCA_042217755.1 Haloglomus sp.
TCTGCCGGTGTCGCTGGCGGCGACCGCGATGGCCGTCGAGCGGGGCGCCCACGTCGTCCGGACCCACGACGTCGCGGAGACGCGCGACGCCGCCGTCGTCGGCGACGCGTTCACGCCCGAACGTCTGCGCGACGTCGCCGCGGGCGTCGAGGAACTGGACGCCCGGACGCACGCCGAGGTTCGCCGTCATCTGAACCGACTCGGCGCGCCCGCCGACATCGACCACGCGGCTCGCGCGACAACCCGCGTGTTCGAACTTTCGGGCCTGACCGAGCGCGACCGGGCGGAGCTGACCGCGCCGCCTACCGGTGCCGGATTCGCTCCCGGCAGCGAGACGGGCACCGGCGTCCTGTACGGAACACCCGCGGCGCTCCGGTCGCTGATTCAGGAGGTCGACGGCTCCGACCGACTGCGGACGGCGCTCGAGCGAATCGAAGACGACCTGTAGCGACCTGTCGGACCGTCGGCAACTCACTCGCCGGCGCCGAGTAACGGGACCGGACTGACCGGGTCGAACATCGGCGCCGCTGTCAGCCGGCGGCGGAGCACACGGACGAGGTCCGCACCGAACAAGCGAACGACGCGCTCGTCGCTGGAGTTATTGGTCGGCGGGGGACGGATCCTCCGCGAGAGTACACCGACGGCCCGCTCGTCGAACTGTTCTGGCGGTTCGTTCACCCGACGAGCAGTCGGATGTTGTACGCGGTGGCGAACGCACCCACGACGGCCAGGAGGACGGGTGGCGTATAGTAGAGCAGTCGATCGCGTTCGCGGGCGGCGTAGACGCTGACGCCGATCCCGAACAGCATCGCGGCGAGTTTCAGCCCGATGAGCCCGGCCTGACCGAACGCGTCGATGGCCGCCGCCATCGCCGCGTTCCCCTCGGTGACGGTCCGGGAGTGCCTGACGATGGCCATCGTCGTGACGCTGTCGCCGACGACGTAGGTCGCCGTCGCGATGAGCCAGAGCCGGGCGAACTCCTCGGAACAGAAGCGCCCGAGCGACGGTAGGTCAGACAGCTTCCCTCCTCTCTCTCTACCGTCTTCCTCCTCGGTCCCCACGTGCATTCGCGCAGTCGTTCGCGGCCGGTACTTGAAAGCATCCCGACTATTCTCCAGTTGTGAAAACACACGTCCGACGCAAGTCGGACGCCTGAACGCCGCATATCAGCACCTGGACGAGAAAGCTTATGACATACCCACGACAACGCGGACCTGGAAGCCGGAGGGCACACCGGGTAGGGGTACCTTGGTGTCCTTCGGCCCGTAACTATCTGGTGAGTTGTACTACCACCCACAGGTGACCCATGGAATTCGACGAGTGGAACCCCGTGTACGAGCGCCTTCTGTTCGACCTCGGCTACGACCGGGACGCCGACGAGCGGGCCCGGGACCGGCTGGCGGCGCTCACCGACGCGTTCGACCTCGAGCCGCTCTACGAGCGCATCGACGGGGCGACCGTCGCAATCGCGGGCGGCGCCGACACGCTCGCGAGCGAACTCGAAGTCGCCCGGGAGGCAGATGTCGTCCTCGCGGCCTCCGTCGCCGCCGACATCTGCTCCGAGGACGGGGTCGACGTGGACTGTCTGGTGACTGACCTCGACAAGAACCCCGGAACCGCCCGCCACCTCACCCACGACGGCGTTCCCGTCGCTGCCCACGCTCACGGGGACAATATCGACCTCGTCGAGTCCGTCGTGCCCGACTGCGATGACGACTGGCTCCTCCCGACGACACAGGCCGCGCCCGTCGGCCCGGTCCGGAACTTCGGCGGCTTCACCGACGGTGACCGGGCCGCCTTCCTCGCCGACCACCTCGGCGCCGCGAGCCTCCGGTTTCCGGGCTGGGACCTGGAAGATCCCAACGTTGGCAGCGCAAAGCGGGCGAAACTTGACTGGGCCGCACGCCTGCTCCGCTGGCTCGAACACCGCCGTGACGAGCAGTTCGGGCCGCTGGATGGTCGGCGCGCGGCGCTCGACGACGACCCGCTCACCCCGCCATATAGCGAGTGAGACGTGGACGGTGCTCGACCCCATTCGAACTGCCGTCCACGCTCGACTGAACGGCCTCGGGGAAGCGAGACGCATGACTTAACGGTGGTAACTCCGAACCGGGATATCGTCGCCGATGGTCAAACGGGAGGAAGACGCGTCGCCGTCCGCTGCCGAGGGTGACAGCGCAGTCGGGGAGCCCACCGCCAGCGACCACTCTGTCCGGACGGTCGCCGTTGCCGTCACTGGCGGCGTCTTCCTCGGCGGCGTCGCCACCGGCGTCGCGTTCCCGACGCTCCCGCTCCTCGACCGCGTGCTGGGCATCTCGGCCGTAATGCTCGGCATCGTCCTCGCGGCCAACCGCGTCGCCCGACTCGTGATGAACACGCCCGCGGGGCAGGTCATCGACGACCGGGGTGCGCGCCGGCCGATGATCGCCGGTCTGTTCGTCCAGGGCCTCGCGCCCTTCGGCTACGTGGTCGGTCTCCACACGCCGCCCGTCGAGGTCGCGACGCTCCCGCTCGTCGGCGCTGTCTCGGCTCCCGGCCTCGTCTTCGTGTTAGCGCGGGCCTTCTGGGGGGTCGGCTCCGCGTTCGTCTTCGTGGGCGCCTTCGCCATCATCACCGGCGTCACGACCCCGGAGACCCGCGGGAAGTGGACCGGCTACATGCGCGGCGGGCAGTCGCTCGGCTTCCCCGCCGGTCTCGTCGTCGGGGGCATCCTGACGGACGTGTTCGACGTCCAGACGGCGTTCCTGACGGCCGGCACGCTCGCCCTCCTGGCTGGGTTCGTCGCCGTCGTCGTGCTGCCGGATGTCCGGGCGGAGGCCGGACAGCGCGTCCCCCTGCGTGAGCTGCCCGCGCTCGCCAGGTCGACGCCCGGCGTCGTCCCGCTGGGCGTCGCGAACGGCACCATCCGGCTCCTGTTCGGCGGCGTCCTCCTGACGACGGCGGTCAAGTACGCCGCGCAACTCGACCTGCAGGTCGGCGTCCTGACGGCGGCGGGGGTGAGCGGTCTCGTGATGGGGGGCGGCGTGGTCGTCGCCTCGGTCGCGACGGTCGTAAGCGGTCGCCTCTCGGACCGTCTCGAACACCGCGCGGCGGTGACGCTCCCGGCGTTTGGCCTGCTGGCGGCCGGATTCGCCGCGCTCGCGCTGGTGCCGTCACTCGTCGGTGTGGCGGCTGGCGTCGCGCTGGTGGGCGCCGGAACCGGCGGTTCCGGACCCACGCTGCTCGCGACGCTCGGGGACATCTCTCCGGCCGGCGAGACCGGCAAGTTCGGCGGCCTCTACAACGTTTTCGGCGACGTCGGGCTCTCGGTCGGCCCGCTCGTCGCCTTCCCCGCTGTGACCGCCGCCGGATACGGCGCCACGTACCTGGCGTGTGCTGGACTCGCGGTCGCCTGTCTGTTGCTCGTGAACGCGACGCTGCTCGGTGTCGACACCGACAGCGCCACTGACACCGACACTGCCACTGACACCGACACCGACACTGCCACTGACACCGGTACCGATACCGACACTGACACCGATACGCATATTCACACCGACTCGGCCGCCGGCGGCGAAACTGCCGGAAACGCGCCTCCGGCTCCCGACGCTCCCGACCGCGACGCGTCCCACGACTGACTCCACGATGACCGATTCCACTCCGTCCGACGACTCCGATCCACGCACCGACGCCGGCGAGCACGCCGCGAGCGAGCCCGCAAGCGTCCCCGGGCCGCTCGTCCACCGCATCGAGTGCCCGGTCGACTGGCCGCCCGGTCACGTCGCGTGCTACCTCGTCGAGGCCGCAGAACCCGTCCTCGTCGACGCGGGCGCACCCGACGACCGCGGCGCCGAGGCGCTCCGCGAGGGACTCGCCGAACGCGGCTACGAACTGGCCGACGTCGCGCACGTCCTCGTCACACACCCCCACACCGACCACGACGGACAGGTGGCGAACCTCGTCGAGGCGGGCGACCCGACCGTGTACGCGCCCGGTGCAGCCGTCGAGCGTCTCGAACGCGATTCCGAGGCGTTGCGAGGGGTCGTCGAGGTGAACGCCCGCGTCGTCGGCGTTCCGGACTCGCTACGCGACTACGTCGTCTCCCAGGCCGTCGAGTCGCTGAAGCGAAACGCCCGCTGCTGTCCGCCCGAAGTCGTCGACGCCCGACTGGCCGCGGGCGAGACCTTCGACGCCGGCGGCGTCACCTTCGAGGCCATCCACTGTCCCGGACATCAGGCCGACCAGTTCGCATTCGCGACGACGCTGGAGAGCGACGGTGCAGACGCCACAGCGCGCGTGCTCTTCTCGGCTGACGCCGTCATCGAGCCGTTCCGCGCGGCCGCGCTCCACGCCGGCCTCGACGACGGCACCTTCGACAGCGTCAGCGCCTCGTACCGCTGTTACAGTGCGCTCCAGTCGTACGCGTTCGACCACGTCTACCCGGGTCATGGCCCCGTCTTCACCGACTACGCGGGCGCCGTCGACAGCGCTCTCGAGAGCCTCGATGACCTGCTCGACGACGTCGAGTCGACGCTCGCGGACCTCGGGTCCGCCCCGGCGTTCGAGGTGGCGAACGCGCGGGCCGACATCGCCGAGCAGCCGTACGCCCTCTTCGAGACCATCGGCGCGTGCGCAGAACTGGTCGAGCGCGGCCGCGCGACCGACCGGATGGACGACGGCGTCCGAATGTTCTCGGCGTAGTTCTCCGCGTAGTTCTCGGCCCGGCTCTCATCCGCGCTCCCTGCACGCACCCGACCCCGGCAGACGAGGGACGCACCCGACGGACGAGGGACGTGACCCCGACAGATGAGGCTCGTAGCGCCCTGCTCTTCCCCGTGTCGCGCGGGCTCACTCCTGGGGTTCGCCACGCGCTCCCGGCCAGGGAGTGGCTGCCCGACTGGCTGAGCCCAAAACGTCAGCCGGCCGATTCCGGAATCAGGAAGCGCGCTCGCGCCATCCTCAGATGGTTCCCGAACCCCTCGCGGGTGAGGGGCCATCCGGCCCCGGCGCGAGCGCGGGGAGGTGTGGGGACGCTAGCGCTCCGCTGGAATCAATCTCCTACCGCCATTTCATCTGTAGTTCGACGAATCATCGTGTAAAAGTAGCATATCTTGATTATCGATCTGATATAGCCCGAACACACAGGAACACGGGACGCTTCGACTCCGTCTCGTAGCGCTCGGGCCACACCGTCGCGAATTCGGCCGTCGGTTTCGGTTCGGTCACCTCGTCCAGCCGGAAGCCCGCCCCGAGCACCGGCCCGGTGATGGCCTCGAGCGACCGCCGGTAGTACGGGACCTCGACGTCCCACTCTTTGACGGTCCGCTCGACCGCGAAGTAGTCCGACTCCGCGGGCAACGGGAACTCGTCGAATGGGTGTTTCGTACAGAACACGACGAACCCACCGGGGCGCAGGATCCGTGAGAACTCGTCGAACACCTGGTCCCAGTCGGCGACATACCCCAGCGCCAGCGCGCTGACGATACCGTCGAAGGCACCGTCGTCGAACGGCAGCTGATCGCGCAGGTCCACGCGACCCAGCTCGGCTCGCGCGCCGACCCGCTCGCGTGCCCGCTCGAGCATTCCTGAACTGGCGTCGACTCCGACGGCGTCGGCACCGCGGTCGAGCAGCCACTCGGTGTACGCGCCGCCCCCGCAACCGGCATCCAGCACCCGCTGCCCCTGGACCTCGGGGATCAGGTCGGTCGTCGCCGGAAAGGAGAGGTGGGCGTTGTAGGGGTTCTCCTCCAGTTCGGTGACGTACTCGTCGGCCAGGTCGTCGTACGCCGCGACCGCGGCGGCGTCGCGCCCGCGGTCAGCCTCGCCGTCGCCCTCGGTCGGGTCGGTTCCGACAGCGCCGGCCCCGTCGCCCTCTGTCGGGTCGGTTCTGGAGATGTCGTTCTCTCCGTCGGAATCAGGTGATTCGGGGGGCACGTGCAGCCGTCGGCCCCCGGCGACAAGTGCCTTCTCGTGGCGTCGCGCAGCCGGCCGGATTCAGAACCGTTTTGCGTACCCGTGGCACACGTCCGGTAATGTCAGTACGAGTCGGCATCCTCGGCGCCACCGGCGCCGTGGGACAGCGCCTCATCCAGCTCCTCGAACCGCACCCCGACTTCGAGATCGCCGCGCTCACCGCGTCGGCGGACTCGGCGGGCGAGACGTACCGCGACGCCGCCAAGTGGCGCGTCGACTCGCCGATTCCCGCGTCGGTCGCGGACACCACCGTCCGCGAGACGGCGCCCGACGCCGTCCCGGACGACGTGGCCCTGCTGTTCTCGTCGCTCCCCTCGAGCGCGGGCGCGGAGGTCGAACCGCGGTTCTGCGAGGCGGGCTACGTCGTCTCTTCGAACTCCTCGAACGCGCGGATGGCCGACGACGTGCCGCTGATCATCCCCGAGGTAAACGGCGACCACGTCGGACTCCTCGAGGTCCAGCGCGACCAGCGCGGCTGGGAGGGCGCGCTCCTGAAGAACCCCAACTGCTCGACCATCACGATGGTTCCGACGCTGGCCGCGCTCGACCGCTTCGGCCTCGAGTCCGTCCGCGTCTCGACGCTCCAGGCGGTTTCGGGCGCCGGCTACTCCGGCGTCACCTCGATGGAGATCATCGACAACGTCCTCCCGCACATCGGCGGCGAGGAGAACAAGATGGAGACGGAGTCGCGGAAGCTCCTCGGAACGTTCGACGGCAGCGAGGTCCACCTGCACGACGTCGACGTGCAGGCGTCCTGTAACCGCGTCCCGACGCTCGACGGCCACCTCGAGAACGTCTGGGCCGACACCACCGACGACGTGACCGTCGACGCGGCGGCCGAGGCGATGGCCGAGATGCCCGGCGCAGACCTCCCCTCCTCACCCGAGCGGATGATCAGGGTCTTCGAGGAACCCGATCGACCCCAGCCCCGACTGGACCGGATGCGCGACGACGGGATGTCGGTCTCCGCGGGCGGCCTCCGCGAGACGACGACCGGCATCCAGTACAACTGCCTCGCGCACAACACGATGCGCGGTGCAGCCGGCGCGAGCGTCCTGAACGGAGAGCTCCTGCTGTCTGAAGGATTCCTGTAGGCGGGCTCCCGACCGTCTCCCCGCGCGCCTCTGCTGTCAGTGCAGACAGTGGCCGCCCACCTCCACGAGACACGACTCGAACGCCTCGAGGATTACCCCTCGAGGTGGCGGTGAAGGCCAGGTCGCCGCCGAGAGTGACGCCAGCGTCGCTCGCCTTGAGGGCAACCTCGGGCGGTCACGCCGGCGATGCAAAGTCCTCGTCTTCAGTTTGACTCCAATACTGCCGAATGATCGAAAATTTCTCCTATCTAGTTATAATATCGGCGATAAAATTATCAATCTCGGCTTAACCGAGAATCTCGACGTCATCGCGGGCGTGCGCTACGTAGCCGGCGTATCCACCGAGCAGTGCGATCGCGGCCGTTCCCAGTAGCGCGAGCGCACCGGCAAGCCGGCCGGGATATCGAGCGAGGAGCGGGAAGTCCCCGGCACTGTAGACGAACCCGAGTTTCATCGCGTAGAACGCGCCGCCCCTGCCGAACGGCGTGAGGCTGTCGAACCGGCTGACCGAGAGGACATGCCAGTACGCCGCGGCGAACACGAGCCCCGTGAGAATACCCGCGAAGAGACCGTGGCGGCTACGCTCGGCTGGACCGCCGCGAGCCAACCGGCCAGCGGCCGCCCCCGCGAGTGGCCCCGCGCCCAGGGCCAGCGGGACCGCGACGAGTCCGACCCGCTCCAGCGGTGGGAGCAGGTAGAGGAGCACGAGGTAGCCCGCGCCCCACCCGACGCCAGCGAGGACCGCACGCCAGTCCATGTCCTCCGTTCGCCGGCGAGCGGTTTGTCTCTGCCGACCGTGCCCCGGAACTGGGGGCGAAACTGGCCCCGGAACCGTTTTCGGTCGACACCGACACTGACACTGACACCGACACCGACACTGACACCGACACGGCCTTCACCCCGGCGCTCTGCCACCCGCGTGATGGCGATACTGCACACCTGCCTGAACGTGGCCGACGCAGAGCGATCGGTCGAGTGGTACGAAGAGAACCTCGACTTCGAGGAGTCGTGGGGCTTCGAGACCCCAGACGGCGAGACGACGAACCTGTACGTGGCCGACGAGAACGGCGTCGAGGTCCAGCTCTCCGAGACGGAGGGCGTCGAGCCGGCCGAGGCGGGCGACCTCTGGGACCACCTCGCCGTCGGCGTCGAGGACGTCGACGCCGCGTTCGAGGACATTGACCACCACGGCGTCGTCCAGGAGCCGAGCGACCAGCCCGCTGCCGGCGCCCGGACGGCATTCGTGGAGGACCCCGACGGCCACGTCGTCGAACTCATCGAACCGCTCGAGGACTGACCGACCGCCGAGGGCCGCAGACCCGTCCGGCGGCGATGTCACTTCGGAACGACGAAGACCGGCTTCTCGATCTTGTTGAGAACGGTCCGGGTGGTCGTTCCGATGGTGCTGAACCCCTCGCCGCCCGCGCGGCGGGGACCGAGAATCACCTCGTCGATCGCGTTCTCCCGGACGAACGAGACGATCACCGCGGCCGGGTCGCCCTCGCGGCGAACGGTGCGGACCGTCGCGTGTTCGGCGAGGGCGACCTGCGCCGTCGAGAGCGCGTCCCCGTCGACGTCGACCCCCGGCTCCTCGACCGCCAGAACGTACACCTCGTCGCCGCTCTCGAGTTTCGGCTCGAGGTAGTCCGTGGCGGCCTCGGTTGTCGCGGCGGTGGCCGTCGCCACGAGGTACCGTGTCATCGGTTGTCGTATTCTTCGACGCCCCGAGCATAAACCTGCCTGGCCGCGACGAGGGCGGTAGACGACGGTACCCTCGTCAGTCGATGCCCGCGGCGTCCAGCGACTCCAGGGGAACCACGACCGCGGGGACGGGCGCCCGGGCCAGGACCGCGGTCGCCGTCGATCCGAGTCCGAGGTCGCCGTCGGTTCCGGGCGACCCGGAGCGGGGACCCAGTACGAGCACGTCGGCGTCCCCCTCGTCGACGGCCGCGAGGATGGCGTCGGCTGGATTCCCCTCTCGGGTGACAATCTCCAGGGAGGCTCGGCCAGTGAGGCGGGCCCGGGCGACGTTGCCCGCGTCACCGGCGTCGCGGTCGCCGCCCTCGGCGACCGTCAGGACAGTCACGCTGTCCGCGTCCGACCCCTCGAGTCGGTCGTCGAGGTAGTCACAGGCCGCGGCCGTCGTGTGGACCGAGTCCGTTGCCACGAGATAGTGCATACTCGTGCTTTTGCTGCCAGGAGCGTCAACCCGGCGGTGACCGCAATTCGTCGCGTCCTGGCGAGTTCGCCGCCCGGGAACCGCGGCGCTCAAGGCCCGCCACCGCGTCGCCGGAGACGTGTTTCGGTCGGGCCGGGCCCAGTGGGTGTTGCTCGCGACGGCCGCAGCCACGCGCTTTGGCGGCGGCGTTCTGATGGGCACCGCGATGGCCGTCTACGTCGGCCGCGAGGGGTCACCGCTCGCGGTCAGTGCCGTCGCGACCGCCTACTTCGCGGGGCTGATGCTCGCCTCCCCTGTCTGGGGCGCGCTCGCGGACGTGACCGGTCGCCGACGCGCGGTGCTCATCGCGACGGGCACCCTGGCCACGCTGGCGGCCGCCCCGCTGGCAGTCACGGAGGGAGTCTGGGTTCCGGTCGGACTTCGTGGCCTGTACGCGGTTTTCGCGGCCGGATTCGCCCCCGTCGCCCTCACCATCGCGAGCGAGCGCGGCGGCGAGGTCGGTCGCGGCCGCTCGCTGGGAACGTTCAACTCCGCTCGGTCTGGCGGGTTCGCCGGCGGGCAGTTCTTCGCCGGACTCCTCCTCGGCGCGGTCGCGCGGCCCGAACTCTACCTCGTCGTGGCGGCGCTCTCGGCTGTGTCGACGGTCGCTGCGGCTCTCCTCGTCGACCCGACGGACGCGGAGGATGGGGATGGGGTCGAGGGGAACGGCGCCGTCGCGGCCGACGGCAGCGACTCCACCGTGGCGCCCACCCGGGCCGAACTCTTCCGGGAAGTCAAGCGACGTCTGTTCCCGGCAGCCGGTGAGCGCGGACACTTCCACGTGAAGGGGCTGCGCTGGCTCTACGTCGCGCTCGCCGTCCGGAACGTGACCGTGCTCGGCGTGATGGCGCTGATGGCGCCGTACCTCGTCGACGTCGTGGGCGTCGCCGAGCCGGTGATGGGCGCGCTCCTCGCCGTCAACCACGGGACACAGGTCGCGGGGATGTACCTCCTCGGCGTCGCCGCCGACCGCGTCGGGCGCAAACCACTCATCGTCGCTGGAATGGCTGGGAGCGGCGCATTCGCGGTTCTCGCGGCCGCCGCCATCGTTCCGGCTGCCGGGGCGGGGCTCCTTGGGGTCGCGGGCCCGACGTGGCTCGGAACCGGCCTCGCGCGGATCGCGGTCGCCGCCGGCGCCCTGTTCGTGCTCGGAGTCTCCTTCTCCGCGATGACGACCGGCGCCGTCGCCTTCATCGGAGACGTGGCGCCGACGGGTCGCGAATCGGAACTGATGGGACTGCGCTCGACGGCCAAGGGGCTCGGTGGCGTTATCGGTCCGACACTCGTAGGCGGAGCGGCGACGCTCGCTGGCTACCCGGCGGCGTTCGCGGTCGCGAGTGCGCTCGCGTTCGCGGCCGCCGGCCTCGCGGGCCTCGCGCTCGTCGAGAGTCGTCCCGCCGACGCCCGGACGGCCCCGGCCGACGACTGATACAGTTTCTCGGTGCGTCGGTCGACCGGGGCGCCGACGTGCCGGGAACGATGTACAGGAAACCGTATGAATCGGCCGGACGGGGGTAGTGGCCGGCTCAGGACGCCACCCCTGGTCGTCAGCCAAGCGACGCGACGACGGACTGTCGGCCGCGGCGCTGGCCGGACGGGTGTGAGTCGTCGCGCTCTGGGCCGAGACTACTCCCCTTCGAACGTCGCGTCGCCCTCGCCGAGGAAGGCCTCGATTCCGCGCGCGAAGTCCTCCGTTGCCGTGAGGCCGGCGATGGTCTCGGCCTCCGTGGCGAGCTGCTCGTCGAGCGACCGGTCCAGCGACGAACGGAGCAGCCCCTTCGTCGCGGCGTGGGCCAGCGTCGGCCCCTCGGCGAGGCCGGCGGCCTCCTCGGCCAGCCGCTCTTCGAACTCGTCGTCGGGGACAGCTTCAGTGGCGAGGCCGATGTCGACGGCTTCGGCCGCGTCGATGGGCTCGTCGCGGAACGCGATGCGCTGGGCCTCGCGCAGCCCGACGAGCCGCGGGAGGAAGTACGACGAGCCGCCGTCCGCGGAGAGGCCGATCCGCGGGTAGGCGAATTCGAAGCGTGCCGACTCCGTGACGAGGACGATGTCGCCGCAGATCGCCGGGCCGACGCCGCCACCGGCCGCGACGCCGTTGACGCCGCAGACGACCGGCTTCGGCGCGCGTACGAGCTGGCTCACCATCCCGTGGAGGTCGCCGGCGATGCGCCGGATGATTGCGCCGTCGCTGGCGTCGCCGGAGAGCGTCGTCAGGTCGGCGCCCGTGTTGAACGCGCCCCCGGTCCCCGTCAGGACGATACAGCGGACGTCGTCGTCCTCGACGAGGTCGATGGCTCCCTGGTTCAGTTCGTCGGCCGCTCGCTCGTTCATGGCGTTGTTCCGCTCCGGCCGGTCGAACGTGAGCCGACCGACCGCACCACCTGCCGCCCGTGTCACCTCGACGTGTTCGTACTCCATAGGAGGGGCCACTCGCGGCTCCGACATATGGCCTGCGGGCCGCCGTGTCGACAGAGGTTTATCGGTCCCGTCCGCAGGCAGCGCGGATGGCCGGCGACCTCTCTGTCGCGTTCCTGCTGGCGGCCGGCGCGCTGGTCCTCACGCCCGGCCCGGACACCGTATACGTCCTCGACAGGGGACTCAACGCGACCGGTCGTGTCGCCGGGCTGGCCGCGGCCTGCGGCGTCACCACCGGCATCCTGGTCCACACGACGGGCGTGATCCTCGGCCTGTCGGCGCTCGTTCGAGCCTCGCCGACGGCGTACCAGGCGCTTCAGTACGTCGGCGGCGTCTACCTGTTCCTCCTCGGCGGGAACACTCTCTGGCGGGTCGCTACGGGGGCCCCGAACGTCCCGCTCGGAAGCGGAGTCGGAGACAGAAACGGAGGCGGGGACGGAAACGGAGGCGACCGCGCGAGTGGAATCGCTCTCACCGCCCGTGACGGGGGCGCCAGTCAGGACGGCGGCGTCGGCCGTGCGTACCTCCAGGGCATCGCAGTCAACGTTCTCAACCCGAAAGTGGCGGTGTTCTTTCTGGCGTTCCTCCCCCAGTTCGCTGGCCCGACGACCGCGGACCTCGCAATCCACGGCGGCGGGTACGCCGGCCTCACGCTGGCCTATCTCGGCCTCGTCGCCGCGTCGACACACCGGGTCCGGGCGGCACTGACCGAACGGCCGTGGGTCGCGGACGCCCTCAGAGGGCTGTCCGGGGTCGTCCTCGTGGGTTTCGGCGTGGAACTGGCGCTCGCAGGGGTTCCGCTCTAGTCCGCGTCGCCCAGTTTCGTCCACTTCTTCTCGATCTCGGCGTTGCCGCGGACCATCGTGTCCTCACCGACCCTGAGACGGGTCTTGCGCAGTTCGATGGTCTTCACCTCGCCGACGGTCCCGCCGACGTCGACCCGGTCTCCCGGCATGAAATCGGGGTCGCGGAGGAGGTAGACGCCCGCGACCGCGTCGGCCAGCATCCCCGACAGCGCGTACGAGACGCCCAGCGCGAGGAACCCGGTGGCGGTCCCCAGCGAGGCGGCGATGGCGGGCAGCCCGACGATGGACAGGAAGCTGAGCGCCGCGCCGAACACGAGAACGATCAGCACGATGGTCGCAACGAACTGCCGGTAGACTGCCTGCGAGTCCGGAATACTCTGCTTCAGTGCGAACCTGACGATCGCCATCACGACCTTGATGACGACCGCCGCGAGCACGAGGAAGATGAGACCCGTGAGCAGTTTCGGCAGCGCGTCGACGACGCCGGCCACGAATTCGTTCACCGTGGTACTGACAATCGAGGTCTGGAACGGTGTCGGTTCGAGCACGCTTCGACGGACACGGCCACCGGAGTTAATCTCGGGGACGACGACGCTGTCGGCATCAGGGTTGTCGTATAATATGTCAAATACCATGAAAAGTGATATAGAACTAATTTAAATAATCAAGTATAGGTTTAACTTTATTACCTGGTCCGTTCACACAGTACGGTAGTCACCGAGTCGCGTTCCGTCGAGCAGGTATGCCTCACCGTCTGCCAGTCCGTCCGGGAGGAACGGAGAGAGGAAGTCCTGGCTCTCGTTGACCCACGTGCCGCCGGTGAGGTCGTTGAACGCCGGGAAGACGACGAGCGAGCCGTCGATGGCCGGCGAGGCCTGCCCGGCCGCTTCGGCGTGGGAGTGGGCCTCGAACGGTGCGGGGTCGAGTCGTCCCCGGAGCCACACCCGCTCTGTCCGCCGGCCGCCGACCTCGTCCGCCAGTCGGACAACCGGGTGCTCGTGGGCGGTGCAGACGACGGGGGCCTCGACGACCTCGGGTGAAGGCCACGTGTGCCCGTGTGCAAAGCCCACGTCGCCGATGCGGACTCCCGCACCGTCGGTGACGGTCACGGGGTGACCGGCCTCGGGGCACTCGTATCCGAGGTCGGCGACGACGTCTGCGAGGCCGCCGTCATGGTTGCCCGGGGTCACCGTCACCGGGACGCGTGCGGTCAGGGCTCCGAACAGTTCGTCGAGCTCCCGGCGTTCTGTCTCGGCGGGGTCGCCGATTGCGTTGCCCACGTCCCCGAGTAGGACGACGCGGTCGGCGCCACTCTCGGTCAGCAGCCCGAGGACGGCCTCGCGGCGCTCGTCGGCGCGGTTGCCCAGTTCGACGCCGTCGCGCCGGAGCGCCACCTCCAGGCCGGCGTGGTAGTCGGCCAGTACGAGTGCGCGCTCCGTCCCCGTCCCCGTCTCGGCGACGGCGGCAGGTTCGCCCGGCAGCGGCTCGACCCTCGGCGCGGCGTCCCCCGGCACCGCTCAGATGGGCTTCAGCCGCCCGTCCTCGGGCTCGTAGCACTGCCCGCCCATCAGCGCGTCCTGCACGGCCGACTCGACGTCCTCGGGGGAGGCGCCCGTCCGGTCCGCGAC